>NZ_JAKEIO010000008.1 GCF_021474405.1 [Streptosporangium] indianense | reverse complement strand
GCGCGGCCTCGGCTTCCTGCCGGGGGGCCGGGTCAGCAACTGGTGCGGGGCGGAGCTGCAGGCGTGGGTCGTGGGGGGGCGGGGGGTCCGGGGGCAGCCGGGTGCGGGGGCCGGGGCGACGACGACGGGGGCGTGGCCGCGCGCGACGAGATACCGGGCGGTCTGGAGCGCGCAGTGGGCCACGCCGTTCACGTCGGGGGGAAAGGATTCGGTCACGATGACGACGCGCATACCGGTGTTGTCGCCGTGCCGGACGTGGCCGCGTCAACGTGGATCTTTCCGGACGAGGAACGTCCCATGAGCGTCCGATGCGCACCCGTGCAGGTCAGGGGGTGTCCATGCCCTCCTGACCCGCGGGTCACCCCCAGTTCACCCGGGAGGCGCGATTCCGCCCCCGGCCTCCTTGCGGGAGGGGGGTCACACAGCGGTCTCCTCGGGACCGATCCGGCTGCGTACGGCCGTCTGTACCTCGGCCTCCTCGGCCGGGTCGGAGGCGAGCCGGCGCAGTCGCTCGACGACGCGGATGTCTCCGGTCTCGGCGTGCCGGGCGGCGATCTCCCGGGTGGTCTCCTCGCAGTCCCACAGGCACTCGACGGCGAAGCCGGTGGCGAAGGAGGGGTCGGTGGCGGCGAGGGCCCGGGCGGCCCGGCCGCGCAGATGGGAGGAGGCGGTCTCGCGGTAGATGTGGCGCAGCACGGGTGCGGCGCAGACGATCCCCAGCCGGCCGGTGCCGTCCACGAGGGTCCACAGGGTCGGCGCGTCAGGACCTTCGCCCCGTACGGCCTCCCGTAGCGCCGCGAGGACCAGGTCTCGGTCCTGGACCCCGCCCCGGCAGGCGAGCACGCGTCCGGCGGCGGCGCCCAGCGGATCCGGGCGCCGGGCCCAGCCGCGCGCCCGGTCCACGGCTGCCAGGGAGCGCATCCGCTCGAAGGCGTCGACGGCCGCATCCACGACGAGGGTCGAGCCAGTGGCCACGGCGCCCTCGATCAGGTCGAGGGCCTCGGGATCGTTGCCCTCGGCGAGGTACCGCAGAGCCGTGCACCGTGCTCCGTCGGTGCCGTCCTTCGCCGCCTGGACGATCTCGGCCCGGTCCTCGGGCCCCGCCACGGCGCTGAGGCAGCGGGCGGCCGGCACATGGAGGGCGGCTCCACGCTCGATGCCCTGCTGTGCCCACGCGAAGACGGCTTGCACGCTCCAGCCCGGGCGGGGGCCGGAGGGCCGCATCTGCCGCTGCCAGCGGTCGAAGCAGCCCGTCTCGTGAGCGGCCCGCACGCGTGCGGCGACGGATTCGCGCGGATCCTCCGCCCACAGCCGCCACGGACGGGGCTCGAAGGCGTCCCGGACGGTGGCGGCCAGCTCGGCATCGCCCTCCGGGTCGGCCGAAAACCGGGCGAGGACGGGAGCGGCCAGGGCGCGCAGCCCCGCGTCGTCGTCCCTGAGGGCGAGTTCGTCGAGGGCCCAGGCCCAGTTGGAGCCGTGGGCGGCGTACCTGCGCAACAGCTCGAGCGCGTCCCGCCTGCCGTAGGAGGCGAGGTGCCCGAGGACGGCGAGGGCGAGCCCGGTGCGGGACTCGTCGCCGTCGAGCACGTCCTCGGCGCAGAAGAGATGGGCCTCGACCTCGTCCAGCTCGCCGTTCAGGTCGAGGTAGAGGCGGGCGTAGTAGAGGGAGCGGTTCTCCACCTGCCAGTCGTGGCGGGGATCGCGCAGCACACAGTGGTTCAACGCCGCCAGCGCCTCGGGGCGCGGGGCGGTGAGCGCGTGCAGTGTGCCGTCGCCGCGGCCCCGCTGGAGCAGGCCGAGCAGCGTACCGCTGGGCGCTATGACCGGATCGAACATGGGAAACAGCCTCACATCAAGCGTCGACGCAACCGGGGACGTGTACTACCTGGCCGCGTGACAACACGTCGGAGCGCCCGCCGTTTCCTGCTTGCTGTAGACCATCTTCCTCTGCCTCTCGTCGGTGGCCCTTGCGGACCGCGTCACGGCCCGCGCGGTGCGGCAAAACCTGCCCAACCATCACGTCCGTGAACCACGTCGTCATGATGACTCGGCACTTCCGTCTGCCGCGACCGAAATTTCGGCGGCCCTTTACCGCCTCCCCCGTTTTCGTTGTCGTTCCAGGTCAGACCGGTCGGCTCAGTGCTCGCCGAACAGTTCGAGCAGTTCCGTGCGGCCGAACATCCGGGCGGTGTCGAGCGCCGAGGGCGTGCCCGCGGACGGGTCGGCGCCGCCCTCCAGGAGGGCCTTGATCACGTCCGGCTCGCCCTTGAAGACGGCCCCGGCGAGCGGGGTCTGGCCTCGGTCGTTCACACGGTCGGCCTCGGCGCCGCGCTCCAGCAGCGCACGCACCGCGTCGGAGTGGCCGTGGTAGGCGGCGAGCATCACGAGCGAGTCGCCGCGGTCGTTGGTGAGGTTGGCCGGAACGCCCGCGTCGACATACGCCACGAGCGGCTCGGTCTGTCCCCGCCGGGCCAGATCGAAGATCTTGGTCGCCAGCTCCACGACCTCGGGGTCGGGGACTTCGGTCATCGGGCGGACCGCCTCTCCACTACGCATCGCCTCCGGTGCGTACGCCTGCGAGGGGCGCAGCCGTACGAGTGAATCGCCAGGGTACTGGCTCGCGCGGCACATGACCCGATGTGCCCGAGGTAAAGATCAGCACAGACCCGGACAAGCGCAGCACGCCGGCTCGGCCGGACCCGGGGCCACTCCGCCGCTCGGGGGAAATAGTACGAATTTCACCCAGTTGCACCTTTTATCGTATGGATACATCCTGTGAGCCTGGAAGTACTCATGGTGACTGTCCCCGTGAACCAGGAGAACCCAAATGATCCTCTCCATCTCAGGTGTGGTCCTGCTCGGCATCGTCGTCTTCATCTTCTTCCGCAAGGACGGGCTGAAGGCGTCGCATGCCGTGGTCGCCATGCTGTTCGGCTTCTACCTGGCCAGTACGGCCCTCGCCCCGAGCATCAAGGCGGGCGGCGAGAGCCTGGCGAGCCTGCTCGGCGGGATCAAGTTCTGACGCCCCCGTTGCCCGTACGCATCCCGCCCGTACGCACTTACTGGAGGCAGTAGTGGCCCGGCGCCCTCTCCCCCGCATTCTGAGCAACGGCAGCGCGCAGCTCGCCCGGAGCCGGGAGCTGGCCCGGACGGCCGCCGACAGCGCCACCGACGTCCTCCACCCGCTGATCACGATCACGCGGGGTCTGCGCCGGCTGGCAGCGGCCGGGCGCCGCAAGTGGACCGAGACCCCCAAGGAGCGACGGGGGGCGCTGCTGTTCCTGGCGGCCTCCGTCGTCCTGGTCGTGGCGCTGGTGCCGTACGGACCGCTGCTCGCCGCCATCACCCTGATGGCGGCGGCGGCCTGGAAGGGACGCGAGCGCTCCGCGGCGGCGCCGGACGGGCCCGACGAGTCGCAGACCCAGCGGCTGAAGTCGCTGTACGAGGCGCTCGTGCCGTACTTCTCCGCCGCCGAGGACCCCGAGCCGCTGTACTCCCACGGCGGCGCGTGGGACAAGGCCTTCCCCACCTACGCCTTCGACGGCGGCGGCCGGATCGCGCAGCTGGTGGTGCGCTACCCGGCGTACTTCACCGACGGCGAGGCCGAGTCCCGCGCCCGGATCGAGCACCTCCTCGCGGCCAAGTCGGGCCGGGGCCGCGAATACCACTTCACGTGGGACGAGGAGGGCAACCAGTTGACGGTCGGTGTGCTCCTGCCGCTCCCCGTCGACATCGCCGCCCAGCGTTTCGTCACCACCCCCGGCGAGACGGTCCTGGGCTTCACCGACCCCACCCGGGTCCAGCGCACGCTCCCCGTCACCCACGGGGAGCAGCGGCGGGACGTGCCGCCGGTCGTCTGGCGCACGGGCCTGCGCTCCACCGAGCCGCACCTGCTCGCGCTCGGCCAGCCGGGCAGCGGCACCTCCACCCTGCTGCGGTCCATCGCCCTGCAGGCCCTGCAACACGGCGACGTGGTGATCGTCGACGGCGGCGGCACCGGCGAGTACGCCTGCCTGACCGGCCGGGACGGCGTCCTGGCGGTCGAGGCCGGGCTGGCCGGGGTCACGGCCAGTCTGGAGTGGGCCGCGACCGAGACCGAGCGCCGCCTGATCGCCGCCAACCACGCCCACCAGGTGGGCGACCCGCCGCCCGCCGACACCAAGCGCCCGCTGTGGATCCTCCTCGACCGCCCGACGGCCTTCACCCACCTGGCCGCCGCGGACGGCCGCAAGGATCCGCAGTCCCTTCTCCAGGTCCCCCTGCGGCACGGCCGCCCCGCGAACGTGACGGTGGTCGTGGCCGACCAGCTGGACAACGTGGACGCCCTCAGCGATCCGGTGCGCCAGCACACCCGCGCCCGCGTGGTCCTCGGCCCGGCCACGGCCGACCAGCTCGCATCGGTCCTGGGCACGCCCCCGCCCACCACCTTGATCGACGAGCTCCCGCCGGGCCGCGGCTACGCCCGTCTGGGCACGGGCCCGGTCCACCGCCTCCAGGTCCCGGCCACGCCGAACCCCTACGACGACGCCACTCCCAACGCCCTCTGCGAGGCGGTCCTGGCCCTCCTCCCACCACGCACGGACCCGGCGGACGGGGAGACGATCCCGGAGCAGGAGCAGGAGCAGGAGCAGGACTGGCCGGAGGGCGAGGCGGACCCGGCACCGACGGAAGCGGAACCGGAGCCGATGCCGGCGGAGCCGCGGACCACCGGGGCGGAGCAGGCCCGGACCGAGGAACCGCTGCCTACGCCGGTGCAGGTCCTGACCAAAGAGCCTGTGCCGGACCAGGTAGCCGTGGCCGCCCTGCCCCAGGAACCCCTGCCGGAACCGGTGGCCGCCCCGCCCAGGGACCCCCTGCCGGAACCCGTCGCCGCCCCGCCCAACGAGCCCGTGCCGGACCAAGTGGCCGCCCCGCCAAAGGAACCTGTGCCGGACCAAGTGGCCGCCCCGGCCGAGGAACCCGGGTCGGATCAGGTGCCCGCCCTGACCAAGGAGACGTAGCAGCGGCCTCCGTGCCGCCGGGGCACACAGCCCTCGGCGGCACCGCCCGGACCCGCGCCCTACGCCACGAACGTACGCGGCGCCTCCGCGCTCCCCACCGCGCCGCTCTCCACGAGTCCCGCCGCCGCGGCCAGCCGTACGGCAGCCTCCTCGGCCACCGCCCCGCCCACGGTGAACGGCAGCCGTACGTACCCCTCGAACGCCCCGTCGACCCCGAACCGCGGCCCGGACGGCACCCGCACCCCCACGCGCTCCCCGGCCTCGGCCAGCCGCGACCCGGACAGACCCCCGGTCCGCACCCACAGCGTCAGCCCGCCCCGGGGCACCTCGAATTCCCACGTGGGCAGTTCTCGCCGCACCGCGGCCACCAGCTCGTCCCGGTTCGCCCGCGCCTGCTCCCGGCGTACCTCCACGGCCTGTTCCCAGCCCCCGGTCCCGAACAGCCAGTGCACCGCCAACTGCTCCAGCACCGGCGTGCCGAGATCGGCATACGCGCGGGCAGCGACCAGGCTGCGGATGACGTCCGGAGCGGCCCGCACCCACCCGATCCGCATCCCGGCCCAGAAGGCCTTGCTCGCCGACCCCACCGTGATCACCGTCGATCCGGCCGGGTCGAACGCGCACACCGGCCGCGGCATCCGCACCTCGGGGTCGAGCCACAGCTCGCTCATCGTCTCGTCGGCGATCAGCACCGTGCCCGCGGACCGCGCCGCGTCCACCAGCCGCCGGCGCTGATCCTCGTCCGCGAGCGCCCCGGTCGGGTTGTGGAAGTCGGCGACGACGTAGGCGATGCGCGGAGCGGCGTCCCGCAGGACCTGCCGCCAGCGGTCCATGTCCCACCCCGAGAGCCCCTCGGCCATGGCGACGGGCACCAGCCGCGCCCCGGCCTCCCGCATCAACTGGAGGATGTTGGCGTACGAGGGCGACTCGACGGCGATGCGCTCCCCGCGCCCGGCGAACAGGTGGCAGATGGCGTCGATGGCGCCCATCGCTCCGGTCGTCACCATGATCTGCTCGGGCATGGTCGGGATCCCGCGGGCGGTGTAGCGCTCGGCGATCATCGCCCGCAGCGCGGGCAGCCCGGCGGGATAGTCGCCGTGCGTGTGCGCGTAGGGCGGCAGTTCCTCCAGAGCGCCCTGGACGGCCCGGGTGAGCCAGGGCTCGGGGGCGGGGAGTGCCGCGCAGCCGAGGTCGATCAGGGAGCCGAGGGCCTCCGGCGGCAGGGGCTCGAGACCGCGAGCGGGCAGCGGGTTACCGGCCGGGACCGCGGTCCAGCTCCCCGCCCCGCGCCGGGACTCCAGGAAACCCTCGCTGCGCAGCGTTTCGTACGCGGCGGCGACGGTCGTACGGCTGACGGACAGGGAGAGGGCGAGTTCGCGCTCGGCGGGCAGCCGGGCCGCCACCGGGACGCGCCCCTCGAGCACCAGCAGGCGGATGCCGTCGGCGAGCGCGCGGTAGGCCGGCGGACGGCGCGTGCCGGGGCCCGCCGGGCGGTCCTGCTGGGAGCTGAGGAGCCGGGCGAGCTGTGCCGCACCCACGGCCGAGGTCCATTCCGCCATCGAAATCAGTCCACCTTCCCCGGATTGGCCATGGATGGCCTCTCCATCCAAGCCACAGGGTGTCATGCATCAGTCCACTACCACCACAGGGGGGCGCCATCATGTCCACGCGGGAGGGTCTCGCCCGGCGACTCGTCCAGCTCTACGCCGGTCTCGCGCTGTACGGCGCGAGCTCGGCACTGCTGGTCCGGTCGGGGCTCGGTCTGGAGCCGTGGAACGTGCTCCACCAGGGTCTCGCCGAGCTGACGGGTCTGTCGATCGGCGTCGTCCTGACCCTGGTGGGCGCCGTGGTGCTGCTCGCCTGGATCCCGCTGCGGCAGCGGCCGGGCCTGGGCACGGTCTCCAACGTGCTGGTCATCGGCATGGCGATGGACGCGACGCTGGCCCTGGTACCCGACGCGCACGGCCTGGTTCCGCGCGTCACGCTGATGCTGTCGGGGATCGTCCTGAACGGGGCGGCGACCGGCCTGTACATCGCGGCCCGCTTCGGACCGGGCCCGCGCGACGGCATCATGACGGGGCTGAACCAGCTCACGGGCGTCTCGATCCGCCTGGTGCGCACGGGCATCGAGTTCACGGTCGTGGCGACGGGCTTCGCCCTCGGCGGCACCGTCGGGATCGGCACCCTGCTGTACGCCCTGGCGATCGGCCCGCTCGCCCAGTTCTTCCTGCGCCTGTTCGCCGTCCCCGCGGCATCCGGCGGCAGCAGGACCGTTGCCGCCGGTCAACCCCGAGGGGCGATACTGCGTCTGTGACCCCCCGGATACGCCATCCCTACCTCGACCATCCCGGCCCGATCGCCTTCGCCCACCGGGGCGGGGCCGCGGACGGCCTGGAGAACACGACCCGGCAGTTCCGGCGGGCCGTCGAGGCGGGTTACCGGTACATCGAGACCGACGTCCACACCACCCGGGACGGCAGGCTCGTCGCATTCCACGACGCGACGCTGGACCGGGTGACGGACGGCGCGGGCCGGATCGCCGACCTGCCGTGGCATGAGGTACGGCAGGCGCGCGTGGCCGGGGCGGAGCCGCTCCCCCTCTTCGAGGAACTCCTGGAGACCTTCCCCGACGCGCGCTGGAACGTGGACGTCAAGGCGGAGGCGGCCCTGCTTCCCTTCCTGGACCTGGTCGGGCGGACGGACTCCTGGGACCGGATCTGCCTCGGGTCGTTCTCCGAGGCGCGGGTGGTGCGCGCCCAGCGGCTGGCGGGCCCGCGCCTGGCCACGTCGTACGGCACGCGGGGCGTGCTCAACCTGCGGCTGCGCTCATGGGGGCTGCCGGCGGCGGTGCGCCGCTCCGCGGTGGCCGCGCAGGTCCCGGAGATCCAGTCCGGCATCCAGGTGGTGGACCGGCGCTTCCTGCACGCCGCCCACGCGCGCGGACTCCAGGTGCACGTGTGGACGGTCAACGACGCCGAGACCATGCACCGGCTCCTCGACCTGGGCGCGGATGGCATCATGACCGATCACATCGACACACTGCGCAAGGTCATGGAGGACCGCGGGGTCTGGATCTAGGGGGCTTTCGACGGATCTCCGCGACGCCACGGAGATCCACCCGAAACCTCCCAGCCCCCGGGCACGTCGCCTCCGCGCGTTCACGGGGAAGCGAGGGCACGGGTGGGCAACGACACCGTGCGGACACCACCGGCCGACGGGTCCGCGGAGCTGAGACGCGAACAGCGCGGCTGGTACTTCTACGACTGGGCCTGCTCCGTCTACTCGACGAGCGTGCTCACCGTGTTTCTGGGCCCCTATCTGACCTCGGTCGCCAAGTCGGCCGCGGACCCGGACGGGTACGTCCACCCCCTGGGCATCCCGGTGCGCGCCGGCTCCTTCTTCGCCTACTCGGTGTCCCTGTCGGTGATCGTGGCCGTGCTGGTGATGCCCCTGGTGGGCGCCGCCGCCGACCGCACCGGCCGCAAGAAGCCCCTCCTCGCGGCCGCCGCCTACACCGGCGCCACGGCCACGGCGGCCATGTTCTTCCTGGACGGCGACCGCTATCTGCTGGGCGGGGCCCTGCTGGTCGTCGCCAACGCGGCGCAGTCGGTGGCGATGATGCTCTACAACTCGTATCTGCCGCAGATCGCGCCGCCCGAGCAGCGGGACGCGGTCTCCTCGCGCGGCTGGGCCTTCGGCTACGCGGCGGGTGCGCTGGTCCTCGTGGCGAACCTGGTCCTCTACACCGGGCACGACCGCTTCGGCCTGTCCGAGAGCGCGGCGGTGCGCATCTGCCTCGCGTCGGCCGGCCTGTGGTGGGGCGCGTTCGCCGTCGTCCCGCTGCGGCGGCTTCGGGACCGCCGGACCGCCAGCCGGGAGGCGGCCCTGCCGGGCTTCCGGCAGCTGGCGGCGACCGTCCGCGACATGCGCCGCCATCCGCTGACGCTGGCCTTCCTGCTCGCGTACCTCGTCTACAACGACGGCATCCAGACGGTGATCTCCCAGGCCTCGGTCTACGGCTCCGAGGAGCTGGGCCTGGGCCAGTCCACCCTCATCGGCGCCGTCCTGCTGGTGCAGGTGCTGGCGGTGGCGGGCGCGCTGGCCATGGGGCGGCTGGCCCGGACGTACGGGGCCAAGCGCACGATCCTCGGGTCGCTGGTCGCCTGGACGGCGACGCTGGCGGCCGGGTACTTCCTGCCGGCCGGGGCACCGGTGTGGTTCTTCGCCCTGGCCGCCGGGATCGGCCTGGTCCTCGGCGGCAGCCAGGCACTGTCCAGGTCGCTGTTCTCCCATCTCGTCCCGCCGGGCAAGGAGGCCGAATACTTCTCGGCGTACGAGATGAGCGACCGCGGGATGAGCTGGCTGGGGCCGCTGCTGTTCGGCGTGACCTACCAGCTGACGGGGAGCTACCGGGACGCGATCGTCTCGCTGGTGGCGTTCTTCGTCGTGGGATTCGCCCTGCTCGCCCGGGTTCCGGTGCGGCGTGCGATCGACGAGGCGGGGAATCCGGTTCCTGACAGGATCTAGCACACAGGATTTAGCACTCGGAGCGAAAGGGCTGTAGTGTACGCGTTTGGCCTGCCAGGCGTACCGTTACTGCGCGTCAAAGATGCCGAAACGCTGGGTTAGATCTGTTATCAGATGTGACAAACCGGGCGCTGGTGGGTACAACAAGGGCGGCTACGACGGCGACGCATGACCCGGAACGGGACTCGGAACGGGAATCTTTACCGCCGACCGGACGTTGACCGGATGACGACGACAGCGACACCTGTCCTGTGGGCGACAAGCCCGGGAGGCACGATTCATGAGTGAGCGAGCTCTTCGCGGCACGCGCCTCGTGGTGACCAGCTACGAGACGGACCGCGGCATCGACCTGGCCCCGCGCCAGGCCGTGGAGTACGCATGCGAGAAGGGGCACCGGTTCGAGATGCCCTTCTCGGTCGAGGCGGAGATCCCGCCGGAGTGGGAGTGCAAGGTCTGTGGGGCCCAGGCACTCCTCGTGGACGGCGATGTCCCTGAAGAGAAGAAGGGCAAGCCCGCGCGTACGCATTGGGACATGCTGATGGAGCGGCGCACCCGTGAGGAGCTCGAAGAGGTCCTCGAGGAGCGCCTGGCGGTGCTGCGTTCCGGCGCGATGAACATCGCTGTTCATCCCCGTGACAGCCGCAAGTCGGCCTAGTCCCCCAGGGCCTGGCCCGAACAACAGCGCATCACAAGACCGCGGGCGCCGTACGAGAAGTACGGCGCCCGCGGTCTTCGGTGCTTCCGGGACGGCGGACGGCGGGCGGCTCAGTGCGTCAGCGGCGGGCGCGGTCGCTGCGGGGCGTCACCCGGCTCATCCCTGATGACCTCGCCCTGCACGACCTTGCCGTCGGGCCGGTGCATACGGGCCTGCTGGAAGGCGCCGCGGAAGGAGCCCGCGCCGGCCTCCCGGAGCTTGCGCTCGAACGTGCGCTCCGCCGAGCGGCTCACGATCTTCTGGACCGGCGGCAGCAGCAGGAGCAGGCCCACCGCGTCCGACGCGAGACCGGGGATCATCAGCAGCAGGCCGCCCAGCATCATCAGGCCGTTGCCCTCGCTGTTCGGCCGGGCCGCTTCCGGCATCACCCCGCTCTGCTGCTGTTGCAGCGCCTCGGAGAGCTTGCGGAAAGCCCTCCGCCCGGCCCGCTTGATGACGACCGCGCCGAGGACGAGGCCCGCCAGCAGCACGAGGAGGACCACCAGCCCGCTGGTCGCCCCCGCGAGCAGCGTGAGCAGCCAGATCTCCAGCACCAGCCACGCGGCGACACCCAGCGGCAGGAACATACGCAGCCGGGAGCGCTTGGGCCGGGCAGGGGGAAGCGGGGTCTGAGCGCCAGTCGTCATGCACCCAGTGTGCCTGGCGTCGGCTCAGCGCGGGATAAGGCCGCCATCAGCTGTTTCTGTGCACGGCCGCTCCGGGAACGGCGCGCGTTCACGCCTTCGGGGACGTGCCCCCGCGTCCGCGTCCCGTGACCTTGCCGACCCGCTCCCCCACGCCCCACGCGGTGACGCGCCACAGCGCCTCGACGAGGATGTCGCGGCTCATCTTGGAGTCGCCCAGTTCACGCTCGACGAACGTGATGGGCACCTCGATCACCTGGTAGCCGGCCTTGACCGCACGGCGGGCCAGGTCGACCTGGAAGCAGTACCCCTGGGAGGCGACCTCGTCGAGGCCGAGCCCCTCCAGGGTCTCGCGGCGGAAGGCACGGTAGCCGCCGGTGATGTCGCGCAGCGGCAGGTCGAGCGCCAGCCGGCTGTAGAGGCTGCCGCCCCGGGAGATCACCTCGCGGGACTTCGGCCAGTTCACCACCCGGCCGCCCGGCACCCAGCGCGATCCCAGCACCAGGTCGGCGCTCTTGAGGGCGGTGAGCAGACGGGGCAGTTCCTCGGGCTGGTGGGAGCCGTCGGCGTCCATCTCGATCAGCACGCCGTAGTCGCGCTCCAAGCCCCAGCGGAAGCCCGCGAGGTAGGCGGCGCCCAGGCCTTCCTTGCCCTTGCGGTGCAGCACGTGGACCTGGTCGTCCTCGACGGCCAGCTCGTCGGCCAGCTTGCCCGTGCCGTCCGGGCTGTTGTCGTCGGCCACGAGCACGTGCGCCTCGGGGACGGCCTTGCGTACCCGGCCGACGATGCTCTTGATGTTCTCCGCCTCGTTGTAGGTCGGGATGATCACCAAGGCCGTGCCGAGCGGGCCGAACTTCCTCACCTGGGCTTCTCCCGCGAGGGTTCCGTCGCCGTCGTTCACTGCTGCCCCTTCATGTTCATACGCAGGGGTCCACCATAGTGGGCCCCGCCTGCGATGACGTGACAGGACGTTCGAATCGTGGTGTCGAATCCGAAAGACGGGGGAGGCAGGAGTGCGCCCCGGGTGCGGACGTGCGGCGGATGGGGGCCCGGCGCCCTTCGGGCCGACCTGGGATCCGCTGGCTGCGGATCGACCGAAAGCCGTTGTCTACTGAGCGCGCGGGCCCCACCCGGGTCACACCTCCCCGACCGGCCGGAAGCGTCCCTCGGCGCTGCACCGGCCTGAGCCTGGCTCCCAGTGACGGTGCCCCGGTGCGGCACACCGTCCCTGACCCGGCGGCGCCGCGGCGAGTGCTCGGACGTTCTCCGGTCGGGCGTCCGGTGGTGGACTCGGCCGAACCTACCGGCCTCGTGCGGCCGCCTGTCAACAGCCGTTCGACCTGCGGGTCTTGCGCCAAAGCCCTGGTCAGGGCCGAGGATGCGCAGGTCGCGCGACGGCGGCGCGGCGCACGACTTAGTGCGCGCCACCCCCGTAGATCACTCGCCCGGCCCTACGGAGACCGTGCGTCCGCCCACCACGGTGCGCAGACAGACGGGCAGGTCATGGCCCGGAGTGAGGTCGGGCAGACCCGGGGTGCCGGAGCGGGGGTCCGTCGACCAGCGGGCGACGCGGTCGTCGGGGGCCTGGACGACGAGTTCGCCGGTGCGCCAGACGGCATAGTCGGCGGGGGCGCCGGGGACCAGAACGCCCGCGTCGTCACGGCCCACGGCCCGCCAGCCGCCGCGCGTGTGCGCCGTGAACGCGGCGCGCACGGAGACGCGGTGCTCCGGCGTGCGGTGGAAGGCGGCGGCCCGGACCGTGCCCCACGGGTCGAGCGGGGTCACGGGGCTGTCGGAGCCGAAGGCGAGCGGGACCCCGGCGCGCAGCAGGGCCGCGAAGGGGTTCAGACCGCGTGCCCGCTCCGCTCCCAGGCGCTGTGCGTACATGCCCTCCTCGCCGCCCCACAGGGCGTCGAACGCGGGCTGCACCGACGCCGTGAGGCCGAGCTCGGCGAAGGCGGCGACACTCTCCGGAGTGAGCATCTCGGCGTGTTCGACGCGGTGCCGGGCGGCCCGGACCCTGGAGAGCCCGACCTTCTCGGCAGCGGCGCGCACACCCTCCACCACGGCGTCCACGGCCGCGTCGCCGATGGCGTGGAAACCGGCTTGCAGGCCCGACTCGGTGCAGGCCACGACGTGCGCCGCGACCGCGTCGGCGTCCAGGTAGGCGATTCCGGTGTGCCCGGCGTCGGCGTACGGCTGGTGCAGACAGGCGGTGTGCGAGCCGAGGGCGCCGTCGACGAACAGGTCTCCCGCGGCGCCGGCCGCGCCCAGTTCCCTCGCCTTGGCGACGTCCTGCTCGGCCCAGTAGCCGACGACCCGCGGCCCGGGCTCCTCCCGCGCGAGGCGCAGCAGGCCGGTGAAGTCGTCCTCGGAGGAGATCTCCGGCCCGGCGCACTCGTGGACCGTGCCGATGCCGAGCGACGCGGCGTGCGCCAGCGCGGCGCGCTGCGCCTCGGTGCGCTGCCGGGGCGTCACGGCCGCGAACGCGGCGGCCCGCACAGCGTGGTGGGCGTCGGCGGTGAGCGGTCCGTCCACCCGGGCGACGTCCGGCACCAGATCGAGCAGGGCGGTGCTCACGACCGCCGAGTGGACGTCGATCCGGCTGAGGTAGAGGGGCCGGTGTCCGGCGGCGGCGTCGAGCTCGGCCCGCGTCGGGGGCCGGCCTCCGGGCCAGCGGGCCGCGTCCCAGCCGTGCCCGAGCAGGACGCGGTCGTCCGGGCGGGCGGCGGCGAAGTCGCGTACGAGGGCGAGGGCGGCTTCCAGGGAGGGGGCGCGGGACAGATCGAGACCGGTCAGGGCGAGACCCGTGGCGGTGGTGTGCACATGCGCATCGGTGAACGCCGGGGTGACCAGTGCCCCGTCCAGGTCGACCAGCTCGTCGACCCCGTCCGCGAAGGCGTCGGCGGCCCCCTCGGACCCCACCCAGGCCACCTGCCCGCGCTCCACGACCATCGCGGTGGCGAAGGGGTCGGCAGGGCTGTGGACCTCTCCGCGGCGGAGAAGAACGGTCTTGGGCGGGGCGGTGGACTCACTCATGGAGCACAGTCTCACAGGGGCGAGGGGCGATGCCCGCATCAGGGGCGCGGGACCTGCGCGGACAACGCACGACCCGCACCCCGCAACCGACGGTCAGATCCGCGGCGGGCGCGCCTCGTACGGCGTGGACAGCACCACCGTCGTCCGGGTCGACACCCCGGCCAGCGACCGCACCCGTGCCAGCAGCTCCTCCAGCTCGTGCGGCGTCGCCACCCGCACCTTCAGGATGTAGTTCTCGTCGCCCGCGACGCTGTGGCACGCCTCGATCTCCGGCACGCCGGCCAGCCGGTCCGCGATGTCGTCCGGTGCGCTGGGGTCGAACGGTTTCACGGAGATGAACGCCGTCATCGGCAGCCCGACGGCCTCCGGGTCGACGACGGCGGCGTAGCCCCGGATGACGCCCCGCTGCTCCAGCCGCCGCACCCGCTGATGCACGGCCGACGTGGACAACCCCGTGGCCTTGCCCAGGTCGGTGTAGCTCGTCCGCCCGTCCTTGACGAGCAGCTGCACGATCTGTCGGTCCAGCTCCTCCATGGCGCAAGAACCTACAGTGCCGTTGATCTCCTCGGATACCTGAGCAGCCCGGCTCATGCCCGGTTCGTGATGTGCCGGAGGACGACCGTCAGCCGTCCGGGGGACAAACGCACCGCAGTGGACATCCGCGCGGGGCGTGTGTCGAACGCCACATGGCTCGAACAGGCTCCGTAATGGCTTCGTGATTACCGCCCAGGGGGGACGGGAAGTGCTTGCTGTGGTCGAGGCCGCAG
Organism: [Streptosporangium] indianense; assembly: GCF_021474405.1. Taxonomy (GTDB): domain Bacteria; phylum Actinomycetota; class Actinomycetes; order Streptomycetales; family Streptomycetaceae; genus Streptomyces; species Streptomyces indiaensis. The sequence goes on along the minus strand of NZ_JAKEIO010000008.1, from coordinate 85,749 downwards.
TGCCTGATACGGCCCAGCCCGAGGGGGAGAACCCAATGCAGAGTCTTAAGCGCCCTGGTCGCACCGCACCCAAGCGGCAGCTCGTCGTCGAGCCCGAGCCGGAGGGCGTCGAACGCGACGCCTACGACGACGAACTCGACGCCTACGACACGTTCGAGATGTTCCGGGTCGTCTGCCCGGACTGCGCGCAGCCCATCGCCCTGCTGGCGGACGAGGAGGTTCTGCCGGAGCACGCGCTGTGCGCCTCGCCGTGGAACCCCTTCGGACTGACGGTCTGCGCCGGTACCGGCCGCAGGGCCACGGACGCCCGCCCCGCGGACGAGTCCGTGGAACCCCAGGAGCAGGACACCGCACTGCTGTTGACGCTCCCTCAGGGGCTCGACTGGCGGACCCAGCCCTTCTCGCACGTCGGCGGCCCGGGCTCGCGCCCCCTCAGGGTCCCCGTCATGCGCCGCCAGGCGGCCTGAGCGCGGGCCTCCTCGCCCGCTCGCTCCACTTCCGCAGCCGAACCGCACCACGGCCGGCAGGACGCCGTGGTGCGGTTCGGCGCGCCCGGAACGGACGCGCGGCACCGGACGGAACACCGGGCACGCGGCGCCATACACATGCAGGCGCGCACGGGGGTGCGCGGCGCCGGACGGCCGGCACGCGTGCGGCATTGAACGAACGCCCGATTCCACCTTCCGGTGACCTGTCCGGGCTTCGCCGCGTTGCCCTGGTATGACCCCCATCTCCTCAGCGACAGGGCGTCAGCGCCTCCTCTACGTCCCGCCGCCCGCAGAATCGGTTCGGCCGGCTCCGCCCCGCTACCAGGACCCGCCGATCTACCGCGACTTGATGCGCACGTGGGCCGAAGGCGGCCGCACCCTCCCGGGCCGGCACGACCCGGAGTGGATGCGGCTCGCGGCCCCCTGGCGGGGCCTCGATCAGTTCAGCGTGCCTCTGGACCAGCGAGATGGCGGGCGATGACCATCCGCTGGATCTGGTTGGTGCCCTCCACGATCTGCAGCACCTTGGCCTCGCGCATGTAGCGCTCGGCCGGGAAGTCGGCGGTGTAGCCGTAGCCGCCGAGGATCTGCACGGCGTCGGTGGTGACCCGCATCGCCGTGTCGGTGCAGTGCAGCTTGGCCATGGCGGCCTGCTTCGCGAACGGCCGGCCGGCGTCCTTCAGCCGTGCCGCCGAGAGATAGAGCGCACGGCCCGCCTCGATCTGGGTGGCCATGTCGGCGAGCATGAAGCGCAGCCCCTGGAAGTCGGCGATCGGCTTGCCGAACTGGCGCCTCTCGGACGCGTAGGACACCGCCTCGTCGAGCGCGGCCTGCGCCACGCCGATCGCGCACGCCGAGATGCCGAGCCGCCCCGAGTCGAGCGAGGACAGGGCGATCGCGAAGCCCTGCCCCTCCTCGCCGATGCGGCGGTCGTCCCCGACGCGGACGCCGTCGAAATGGACCTGCGCGGTGGGCGAGCCCTTCATGCCCATCTTCTTCTCGGGCACCGCGGCGCTCACGCCCTCCGCGTCGCCCGGCACCAGGAAGGCCGTGATCCCACGCGGCCCCTCCTCGCCGGTGCGGGCCATGACCGTGTAAAAGTCGGCGATCCCGCCGTGGGTGATCCAGGCCTTCGTGCCGGTGATCACCCAGTCGTCGCCGTCACGCACGGCCTTGGTGCGCAGGGCCGCCGCGTCCGATCCGGAGTGCGGCTCGGAGAGGCAGTAGGCGCCGAGCAGGCCGCCGCCGAGCATCGCCGGCAGGTGCTCGATCTGCTGCTCCTTGGTGCCGTAGGCGGCGAGGGCGTAGGACGCCAGGGAGTGCACGCTGACCCCGAGGCCGACGGTGAGGCGGGCCGCGGCGAGCTCCTCCAGGACCTGCAGATAGACCTCGTAGGGCTGGTCGCCGCCCCCGTACTCGGAGTCGTACGGCAGGCCGAGCAGTCCGGAGCGGGAGAGCAGTGTGAACAGCTCACGCGGGAAGCGGCCGGCGTCCTCCTCCTCGGCGGCCTTCGGGATGATCTCCTGCTGCGCGATGTCACGCACGAGCGAGATCAGGTCCCGGGCCTCCTCCGTGGGCAGTTGTCGGTCCACCGGCTGCGGGGCGCGGTCGGGCATGGCGACGCTCTCCTCCCTGTCGGGCACTGGCGGACGGGCCCATGGGTGGGGGCGACGCCGCCGGGTCGTTCTGGTGCCTGGCCGATGCTTGCAGTCCCGGGTCTCGGAAGCTGCTGACCAGCGGCTGTGCGCTGTGAGTATGCCCGATCGGAGGCATCCCGTCACCAGTTAACGACCGCTTACTTCAAGAAAGGGCCGAGTGCGTCCGGGGCGGGGAAATTGGTCCGCACCATTGACCCAACTGGTCTAGTCCTCCTACTGTTTCGCTCCACCGATTCACCGCGTTCATGCCAATCGGCGCGCGTTCCCCTCTCCCCACGAGGAGACATCGGATGCACACCCCCCACCGTTCCCGCTTCCGGACCCTCCTGTCTGCGGCCTGTTGCGCCGCCCTCGGCGCCGGCCTGCTGGCCGGGGCGGGCACCTCCGCCACCGCGGCGACCTCGGCTCAGGAGGCCGCCGCAGCATCGAAGGCCGCTCCCCGGGCCGAGGCAGCCGGATCCAAGGTCATCGGCTACTTCACCGAATGGGGCACCTACGACCGCAAGTACTACGTCAAGAACATCGAGACGTCCGGGTCGGGCGGCAGGCTCACCCACATCAACTACGCCTTCGGCAACGTCACCGGTGGCAAGTGCGCCATGGGCGACGGCTACGCCGCCACCGACCGGGCCTACACCGCCGCCGAGTCCGTCGACGGCAAGGCCGACACCTGGGACCAGCCGCTGCGCGGCAACTTCAACCAGCTGCGCAAGCTGAAGCAGAAGCACCCGAACCTCAAGGTCCTGTGGTCCTTCGGCGGCTGGACCTGGTCCGGCGGCTTCGGCGAGGCCGCCAGGAACCCGGCCGCCTTCGCCCAGTCCTGCTACGACCTCGTCGAGAACTCCAAGTGGGCCGACGTCTTCGACGGCATCGACATCGACTGGGAGTACCCGAACGCCTGCGGCGCCACCTGCGACACCAGCGGCAAGGCGGCCTTCCGGAACCTGATGCAGGCGCTGCGGGCCAAGTTCGGCTCGCGGAACCTCGTCACCGCGGCGATCACCGCCGACGCCACCCCCGGCGGCAAGATCGACGCGGCGGACTACGCGGGCGCCGCCCCGTACGTCGACTGGTACAACCCGATGACCTACGACTTCTTCGGCGCCTGGGACGCCGCCGGACCCACGGCCCCGCACTCGCCGCTGACCTCGTACGCCGGCATTCCCAAGGCGGACAACCACAGCTCGGCGACCATCGCCAAGCTCAAGGGCCTCGGCATCCCCGCCTCGAAGCTGCTGCTCGGCATCGGCTTCTACGGCCGTGGCTGGACCGGCGTCACCCAGGCGGCACCGGGTGGCACCGCGACCGGCCCCGCGGCGGGCGCCTACGAGCAGGGCATCGAGGACTACAAGGTGCTCAAGACCAAGTGCCCGGCGACGGGGACGGTGGCCGGCACGGCGTACGCCAAGTGCGGTGCCAACTGGTGGAGCTACGACACCCCGGCGACCATCGGCACCAAGATGGACTACAAGAACCGGCAGGGCCTGGGCGGCACGTTCTTCTGGGAGCTGAGCGGCGACACGGCGAACGGCGAGCTCATCAAGGCGATCAGGTAGCAGACGGCCATCGGGGCGGAGGGCCCGCGACGGCCCTTCGCCCCTCGCTCACAGACCCCGGCGCGCGGGCTGCGGCGCCTGGTGGGCGGGGTCGAGTTCCTCGATCGCGCGCAGGGCACCGCCGAGGGTCTTCACCAGCAACTCGCACATGGTGTCCCGGGCCAGCTCGGGACGGTCGATCCATTCGAGTGTGGCGCCCTCGACGCCGCACACCCAGGACAGCAGGCCCATCCGCGCCAGCGGGGTGATGTCGGCACGGCCGTACGCGCCCTCGGCGATGGTGGTCACGACGGCCTCGCGCACCCCGTCGCGGATGGCGTGCACCTCGGTGTCGAAGCCGACGCCACCGCTCACGATCGTGCGGTATGCGGCGTGGTTGTGCTCGGCGTAGCGCAGATAACTGTCGATGGTGCGCTGGACCCGGTCGACCGGGGGCAGTTCCAGACCGCTCGCCGCGAGGGCCAGCAGCTCGGCGACCGAGTCCTGGACGATGGCCAGGTAGTAGCCGCGCTTGGACTGGAAGTAGTAGTAGATCAACCCCTTGGCGACGTGCGCCTGCCGGGCGATGTCGTCCATCGACAGCGCGTCGTAGGACGTGTCGGCGAACAACCTCCGCCCGATGGCGATGAGTTCGGCACGGCGCGCCATCGAGCGCTCGGTGCCGCGGGCTCTGGGGCGCGCGGCAGGCTGGGGGCTGATATTCAATTTCGACCCTGGTCTCAACGGGCGGGGTGGGACCTCCGCAGTATGGCAGGCCTCACCCCAGGGCCGTGGGTCAGGTCACAGCAGCCCGAGCCGGGTCACGAGCATCGCGACGACCACGACGAGGGTCCAGCCCAGGACGTGTTCGACGATCTTCGGGCCGTCGTCACGGGGGCCGCCGGTGCGGGCGCGGAGGACGGTGGCTGACTGTGCGGTCATGGCTGCTCACTGGGTCGCTGGTGCGGACGGACTCCCCCCGGGGTCCGTCCACCTTGCCAGTCGAGGCGGCAGCACGGCCGTAAGGCCGGTCACACGCGGACGCCCACCGCCGCCAGTGCCTTGCGCTGGGCCGCGCTCGGGCGCGCCGGGAAGTACAGGTAGCAGACGCCTCCGGTGCCCGAAACCACCTTGCCGGAGGCGTTGTACCTCTTGGTCCTGAGCCAGATGTTCTCCCATTCACGCCGCCGGTAGACGCGCCGCACGGCCTCGTTGGTCGGCGAGAACGGGTCGTTGGCGATCACGTCGCCGTCGGCGGTGAAGCCGACGACGGTCATCAGGTGCCCGGCGGTGCCGTACCCCGCGCCGGTCAGCTCCTCCTTCAGGAACGACTGGGACGTTATGGCCGGGATGCCCGCGGCGATCAGCGTCTCCAGGTCGGTGAGGGAGCCGAGCCGGGTGACGACGCCCTGCAGATCCTTGAACGTGGCCGCGTAGGCGGCGTTGAACGGCCAGTTGCCGCAGCCCGCGTACTGGTAGTCGTAGGTGAAGCGGGCCGCGTGGCACACCTGCGGGTCGGCGTACGCGGGATCGACCCAGTCCAGCTGCGCGTCGGTGAGCCGGCCGCCCCAGTACTCGATGATCATCTGGGAGGACGTCGGGCTGCACCAGGCCTCGCCGCCGTTGTCGTACTCGGGGTACTGGCCCTTGTGGATCTCCTGCGAGTACCGCGGGACGGCCAGTTCCTTCGTCACGCCGGGCCTGGAGGCCGGGACGGTGAACCGGTCGGGCACGTCGGAGCCCATCGCGCCGAGCCGCCACACGGTGGGGGTGAGCTGGGTGCCGGGCTTGCGGTAGAGGGTCAGGCGCAGCCGGTAGGAGACGAGACGCAGGCCGGTCGCCGGGTCGTCGATCGCGAGGGTGTCGGTCCAGACGCTGCTCTTGCCGTCGCTCTGGTCGTCGACCGAGGTGCGCCGGATGTCCCGGTCGCCGGCCGCCCAGCGGCCCATGACGTACCAGGGCGTGCTGGAACCGTCGGTGTAGGTGCCCTTGATCTCGGCCTGGATCCAGGTGCCGGCCGGTGTGTGCGCGTTCCAGGAGACGATCGCCTCGGTCGCGGGGACGGCGAGCCGGTGGACGGGGGACGTCCAGGTGCCGTACTCCCAGGCGGCGGTGGTGCCGGTGTGCGGGTCCGTGTACCGCAACGTCCCGGCCGCCTTCGCGATCACCAGGCCCGGGCGGGTGCCCGCCACGGCCCGGGTGCCCTTCACCGTGCCGCCGGACCAGTCGCCGTACGCGAACCAGAACCGGTTGTCGACGGTGCGGGCCGGGACGGCCCGGGCGGGGTCTGCGGTGTCGGCCGTCGTCGGAGCCTCGGGGTCGGCTGCCGCCGGGCCCGCGCCCGCGGTGACGGCGGCGGCCACCGCGGCGGCCAGGACGGTTCTGCGGGACGGCTGTTCGGCTCTGCGCATGGCGGGGCCCCCGGATGTCGGAGTCGGGCAGGTGCGGGCCAGGTCCGTGCACGGCGGTCGTATCCGTGCGTGCGCCACATATGAGCACAGCCCGCCCCGTCCTGCCAGCACTTCGACGCGTGCCGCGCCCACCAATATTGGCGTCGACCAGTGGCACCCGGGGCGGACCCGCCGGCCTGCGGCATCCGCGGTGCGGACGCCCTCGTTAGAGTGCGGAGCGAGATGAATCCGTCCTTCCGCCCCGCACCGGGCCCCGCCGTCCGCGATCTGGCCGCCCGGATCCGCCGCCTGGCCCCCTCTTGCGGCCCGGTCCGGCTCGTCGGGGTCGACGGGCACGCGGGATCCGGGAAGAGCACGTTCGCCGGCGAGTTGTCCACGGCGCTGGGAGGTGTGCCGGTACTGCGCCTCGACGACATCGCGAGCCACGACGCGTTGTTCGACTGGACCGGCCGCCTGCTGGACCAGGTCGTCGAACCATTCGCCCGGGGCCGCACCGCGCACTACGCCCCCTACGACTGGAGGGCCCGCCGCTTCGGCTCCCCTCGCCCGCTCCCGCCCGCCCCGGTGGTCCTCCTCGAGGGCGTCGGCGCGGGACGCCGGGCCCTGCGCCCGTACCTGGCCCTGCTGCTGTGGATGGAGCTGCCGCGCGAGGATGCCTGGGCGCGGGGCCGCTCACGGGACGGAGAGGAGCAGCGGGAGTTCTGGGACGGGTGGGTCCCGGCGGAGCGCCGGCACTTCACCGACGACCCCTCGCGGCCGTTCGCCGACCTGCTGGTACGCCAGCGGGACCAGGGATACGAGGTGCTCGGGGGACCTGCCGGGACGGTTGGACCGGACCAGTCCCTCACGGACGGTGACGGACCGCCCGCTGTGTGCTGAACTCGTGAAAGGCCTTGCGGGACAACTTGCCGGAGTGCTCCAACTCGGCTTGACCGCTGCCCCGTACAGGTCTTACGTTCTCAATGAGCGGCATCGGAGCCGCCCACAGACGCGAAGCCCCCGGTTGTTCCCCCGTGATCGGGGGCTTCGTTCTGCCCTCTTCCGGATTCCCGGCCGCCGCCGGGCGCCGAGCGCTCACCCAGTGTCACCGCGCACGCGTCCGCCGCATCCGCTCCCACCTCCCCGAACGCCCCGTGAGGCACCCTACGGGGGCGCCGCCCCCGCGGGTACGATGCCCTCGTTGCGACCTACGGACGGTTGCTTCGGCACAGTGCAACTCCGGTCCGTGGCGCAGCGGTTCGAGCAGGGCAGCCGGCCGGGGGACGGCTCGTTGGCATACCGACGGGGGCACGGTTTGTGGGGGACGTGATGGACTTCGGCGCGCAGGGCCCACAGGCCCCGGCCGACCTCGCCTGGCTGCGAGGCGTGGACGCCTACACCATGGGCGCGTATCCGCAGGCGGAGGAGGAGTTCCGGGCCGCCGTGCGGATGGACTCCGGGATGGCCGACGGCTGGCTGGGGCTGCACGCGCTGCGCGTCGACACCACGACCGCGCTGCTGCGGATGTTCCGGCACCGCGACCGTTTCGGTGAGCAGCGCACCCGCTACCGCCGCGCCCTCAACTCCTGGTACTGGCTGGGCTGGTGGGTGCAGCCGGTGCTGGAGAGCCCCCGCGATCTGCTGCTCGCGCACGCCTCCCACTGGCTGGACGGCCGTCACGTCCCCGAACTGGACCGGGCCCTCGCCGGGCTGCCGCCCGTGGACACCGACCACCAGGTCCGCTTCCTGCACTCCTGCCGCGCCTATCTGGTCAAGGACTGGGAGCAACTGGTCCGCCACACCGATCCCCTGCTCGACGACCCGGTGCTCGGCATCGAGGCGGGCCTGTTCGGCGGTATGGCCCGGGTGCGCCTGGAGATGTACGGCCAGGCCGAACCTCTGCTCTCCGCCGCGCTGATGCGCTGCCGCAGCGAACAGCCCCAGCGCAAGGAGCTGCGCTACTGGCTGGCCCGGGCGCACGAGGGCACCGGCCGCAGCGCCGCCGCCCTGCCCCTGTACCGGGCGGTGCACCGCGTCGACCCCGCCTTCATGGACACCTCCGCCCGGCTCGCCGCGATCGCCGAGGGCGACGGGTACGACGACGCCACCGGCCTCGCGGCGATCACGCTCACCGGCACGGGCCAGGACGTCGTGGACGGTCCGGACGCGTTGGACCCGCTCTTCGGTCCGGAGGGGCGCGATCTGCGACTGCCCGACCCCGAGCCGCCGATCGCTCCCCTGCCGCCGGTGGCGGGCCCGCCGTTCCGCGAGAGGAGCGGCCCCTCTCCTTCCCTGCCCGCCGGGCCCACCGACCCGGCGTTACTGGAGGAGGCGCTCGCCGAGCTGGAACGCATGGTGGGGCTGGCACCGGTGAAGCGCCAGGTCAAGGCGTTGTCGGCGCAGCTGAACATGGCCCGGCTGCGCGCCGGGCAGGGCCTGCCGGTCCAGCCGCCGAAACGCCACTTCGTCTTCTCCGGCCCCTCCGGCACCGGCAAGACCACCGTCGCCCGCATCCTGGGCCGGGTCTTCTACGCCCTGGGACTGCTCGGGGGCGACCACCTCGTGGAGGCGCAGCGGGCCGATCTGGTCGGGGAGTACCTCGGTCAGACGGCCGTGAAGGCGAACGAACTGATCGACTCCGCCCTCGGGGGCGTCCTCTTCGTCGACGAGGCCTACTCCCTGTCCAACTCGGGCTACGGCAAGGGGGACGCGTACGGCGACGAGGCCCTTCAGGTGCTGCTGAAGCGCGCGGAGGACAACCGGGACCACCTTGTGGTGATCCTGGCCGGCTACCCGGAGGGCATGGACCGCCTGCTCGCCGCGAACCCGGGGCTGTCGTCCCGTTTCACCACCCGCGTCGACTTCCCCTCGTACCGGCCGCTCGAACTCACCGAGATCGGCAAGGTGCTGGCGGCCGAGAACGGCGACCTGTGGGACGAGGAGGCCCTCGACGAGCTGCGGTCCATCGCCGGGCACGTGGTCGACCAGGGGTGGATCGACGAGCTGGGCAACGGGCGGTTCCTGCGGACGCTGTACGAGAAGAGCTGCGCGTACCGGGATCTGCGGCTGTCCGTGTATCCCGGGGCGCTGGGGCGGGACGATCTGGCGACGCTGCGGTTGCCGGATCTGATGCAGGCGTACGGGGAGGTCTTGTCGGGGCGGGGGCCACAGGACCCGTCGGCCATGTGAGTTCGTCGGCCGCGGGCCGGTGGGGGGGCTGGTCGCGCAGCTCCCACGCCCCCAGGCAGGGCACCCACCCAGGGGCGCGGCGAACCGCGCGACCAGCCCCCACAGCCACGCTGCTAGGTCGCCAGCACCTCTTCACCGGACCTCGGCTCGGTCAGCCTCACCTCGCGCACCTCCCGGTGCGCGGGATCCCGCACCTCCCCCACCAGCAGCTCCAGCACGTCCTCCAGCGCGACCAGCCCGAGCACCTTGCCGGACGCATCGGCGACCTGCGCCAGATGCGTCGCCGCCCGCCGCATCACCGTCAGCGCGTCGTCGAGCGGCAGCTCGGACCGCAGGGTCGTCATGGGACGCCACAGGTGCTGCGGCACGGCCCGGTCCGAGTCCTCCAGGTCGAGGACGTCCTTGACGTGCAGGTATCCCATGAACGCGCCGTTGTCCGCGGCGACCGGGAACCGGGAGTAGCCGGTGCGGGACGTGAGTTCGACGATACGCCCGGGGGTGACCGACGGGCTGACCGTCACCAGCGACTCACGCTTCAGCAGGACGTCCGTCACCGGGCGGGAGCCCAGCTCCAGGGCGTCCTCCAGGTGTTCGGCCTCCTCCGGGTCGAGCAGGCCCGCCTGGCCGGCGTCCTCCACCAGCCGGTTGAGCTGCTCGCTGGTGAAGACGGCCTCGACCTCGTCCTTGGGCTCGACGTGGAAGAGCCGCAGGATGCCCTGCGAGACCGCGCCGAGGGCGGCGGTGATCGGCCTGCAGAAGCGGGCGAACCAGACCAGGCCGGGGCTGAGCCACAGCGCGACCTTCTCGGGAGCCGCCATCGCCAGGTTCTTCGGAACCATCTCGCCGATCACGAGGTGAAAGAAGACCACGGCGGCGAGGGCGACGACGTAGGTCAGCGGGTGGATCATGCCCTGCGGCAGGTGGATCCACTCGAAGACCGGCTCCAGCAGATGCGCGACGGTCGGTTCGGCGACCGCGCCCAGGGTCAGCGAGCAGACGGTGATGCCGAACTGGGCCGCCGCCATCATCTGCGGAAGCCGCTCCAGCCCGTAGAGGACCTGCCGGGAGCGGGCGGTGCCGAGCGGTTCGATCTGGCTGCGGCGTACGGAGACGAGCGCGAACTCGGCGCCGACGAAGAACCCGTTGGCGAGCACGAGCAGCGCGGCGAAGAGAAGCTGGAGCACGCTCATCGGACGGCCTCCGCCATGGAGACGACCGGGGCGGTCCGCACCAGCCGGACCCGTTCCGCGCGGTAGTGGCCGATCTGGCGCACCGAAAGGCGCCAGCCGGGCAGCTCCGCCTTGTCGCCGACGGCCGGGATACGGCCCAGCAGGTCGGCGATCAGGCCCGCGACGGTCTCGTAGGGGCCCTCGGGCACCTCGAGGCCTATGCGTTGCAGGACGTCGACGCGGCAGCTGCCGTCGACGTCCCAGGCGGGCTTGCCGTCCTCCGGCGGCACGGCGGCCAGCTCGGGCAGGTCGTGGCCGTCGTGCTCGTCACGGACCTCGCCGACGATCTCCTCGACGATGTCCTCCAGCGTGACGACACCGGCGGTGCCGCCGTACTCGTCGACGACGACCGCGATGGGCTGCTCGCTACGCAGCCGGGCCAGCAGCGGCCGGACCGGCAGCGTCTCGGGGACGAGCAGCGCCGGGCGGGCGATGTGGCCGACGGGGGTGCGCAGCCGGTCGCCGACGGGCACGGCGAGGGCGTCCTTGAGGTGGGCCATGCCGACGACCTCGTCGATCTTCTCCCGGTAGACCGGGAAGCGGGACAGGCCGGTGGCGCGGGTCAGGTTGACGACGTCCTCGGCGGTGGCGGAGGACTGCAGGGCGCTGACCTTCACGCGCGGCGTCATCACGTGCTGCGCGGTGAGTTCGCCCAGCGACAGGGTGCGGACGAACAGGTCGGCCGTGTCCTGCTCCAGCGCGCCGGCCAGAGCCGAGTGACGGGCCAGGGAGACGAGTTCGCCGGGGGTGCGGGCGGAGGCCAGCTCCTCGGCGGGCTCGATGCCCAGGGCACGCACGAGCCGGTTCGCGACGGCGTTGAGACCGGCGATGACCGGGCGGAACAGCCGGGCGAAGACGTGCTGCGGGCCCGCGACGAAGCGGGCGACCTGCAGCGGCCGGGACACCGCCCAGTTCTTGGGCAGGAGCTCGCCGATCACCATCTGCACGGCGGAGGCCAGCAGCATGCCGACCACGACCGTGACTCCGGAGACGGCTCCCTCGGGGATGCCGACCGAGGTGAACGGGCCGTGCAGCAGCCCGGCGAGCGCCGGTTCGGCGAGCATGCCGACGACGAGGGAGGTGATGGTGATGCCGAGCTGGGTGCCGGAGAGCTGGAAGGACAGCTCCTTGAGCGATTCCACGACACGGTGGGCGCGCCGGTCGCCCTCGGCGGCGGCCTTCTCGGCCTCGGGCCGTTCGACCGTCACGAGTCCGAATTCGGCCGCCACGAAGAATCCGTTGGCGAGGATCAGCAGGAACGCGGCTGCGAGGAGCAGCAGGGGGGTGGTCATGATGCCGCCGCCTCCGCACGGTCGCGGACCTCGAACACGGGGTCCGCGCTATGTCGGCAGGGGGCGGCGCAGGTACTGCAGGACGATCCGTCCATCGCCGGAGGGTGTCACTCCTCGGTGAGCAGGGGCCTCTGCGCACCGGTCGGGGCGACAGAGGCGGAGGCGCATCCGTCACGCCTCCGCCAACAGATTAATCAAGACAGGGCCCGGTGCGGCAGTGGCGGCCACCCGGAGGATGCCCCGATTCAGCCTCGATGCCCCTCGGGGTCCGCCGCGGAACGGGCCTCGACGAGGGCCCGCAGGGCGCGGGCGTCGGCGATCGCGCGCTGCTTGGCGAGGCCCGGCTGGATGCCCAGAGCAGGCAGGCTGGTGCCGTCGCTGAGGTTGAGGAACACCCAGGGGTCGCCGGGCCGGAGGGTCACCTGGAGGATCTCCGCCCACTCCAGCCGGCGCTTGTTCGTGAGATTGACGACAGTGACGCCGTCCTCGTCGACGGCGACCTTGGGACGCGCCAGCAGGAGCAGCACGGCGTCCAGTAGCAGCGCCGTGAAGATGAAGCTGACCCGCTCGCCGGGACTGAGCTTCAGCAGCATCGCGACGGCCGTGATCACGACGAAGATCGCGACGGCCGCGGTGAGCAGCACCACGCGGGTGCTGCCCGGCCGGAACGTGACGGGCAAGGTGGGCATATCGGACATCTCGGTTACGCCCCTCAGAGACGGCAGGCGTGGATGGCCGTGGTCAGGATGGCCCGGGCGCCGATGTCGTACAGGTCGTCCATGATCCGCTGGGCTTCCTTGGCCGGGACCATCGCGCGGACGGCGACCCAGCCCTCGTTGTGCAGCGGGGAGACGGTCGGCGACTCCAGGCCGGGCGTGAGGGCGACGGCCTTCTCCAGCTGCTCCACGCGGCAGTCGTAGTCCATCATCACGTATGTCCGGGCGACCAGGACGCCCTGGAGGCGGCGCAGGAACTGCTGCACCTTGGGGTCGTCGGCGTCCGCGCCGGTGCGGCGGATCACGACGGCCTCGGACTGCATGATCGGCTCGCCGGCGACCTCCAGGCCCGCGTTGCGCAGCGAGGTACCGGTCTCGACGACGTCGGCGATGACCTGGGCGACGCCGAGCTGGACGGCGGTCTCGACGGCGCCGTCGAGGTGGACGACGGAGGCGTCGATGCCGTGCTCGGCGAGGTGGGCCGCGACGATGCCCTCGTAGGAGGTGGCGATCGTCTTGCCGGTCAGGTCCGCGAGGCCGCTGATCGTGCCGGGCTTGGTGGCGTAGCGGAAGGTGGAGCGGGCGAAGCCGAGCGGGAGGATCTCCTCGGCTTCGGCGCCGGAGTCGATGAGCAGGTCCCGGCCGGTGAGGCCGATGTCGAGCTGCCCGGAGGCGACGTAGATCGCGATGTCGCGGGGGCGGAGGTAGAAGAACTCGACCTCGTTCACCGGGTCGACGATCCGCAGTTCCTTGGATTCGCGGCGCTGCTGGTAGCCGGCCTCATGCAGCATCTCCGCCGCAGGGCCGGACAGGGAACCCTTGTTGGGGACGGCGATGCGCAGCATGAGGTCGGCTTCCTTCGCGTGGTGTCTGGTGCTGGGGGAACAGGGTGTGGCTTACAGGTGGGCGTAGACGTCGTCGAGGGAGATGCCGCGGGCGACCATCATCACCTGGACGTGGTACAGCAGCTGCGAGATCTCCTCGGCGGCGGCTTCCTTGCCCTCGTACTCGGCGGCCATCCACACCTCGGCGGCCTCTTCGACGACCTTCTTGCCGATGGCGTGGACACCCTTCCCGACCAGTTCTGCGGTGCGGGAAGTGGCGGGGTCGCCCTGGGCGGCCTTGTGCTGGAGCTCGGTGAAGAGCTCCTCGAACGTCTTCTTGGACATGGTGACGCTCAGCCTATGCCACGGGTGCCCTTCGTCAGCGCCAGGGTTCGGATACTGAGCGGAGGGTGGCCGCGGTCGCCACCGCCGCCGTCACCGCCTCGTGCCCCTTGTCCTCGTTGGAGCCTTCGATTCCGGCGCGGTCCAGGGCCTGTTCCTCGGTGTCGCAGGTCAGCACGCCGAAGCCGACGGGGACGCCGGTGTCGACGGAGACCTGGGTGAGGCCCTGGGTCACGCCCTGGCACACGTACTCGAAGTGGGGGGTTCCGCCGCGGATGACGACGCCGAGGGCGACGATCGCGTCGTAGCCGCGGCCGGCGAGGACCTTGGCGACGACCGGGAGCTCCCAGCTGCCGGGGACCCTGAGCAGGGTCGGCTCGTCGATACCCAGGTCGTGCAGGGCGCGCAGGGCGCCGTCGACCAGGCCGTTCATCACCTTCTCGTGCCACTGTGCCGCGATGACGGCGACCCGGAGGTCACCCACATTGCGTACGGACAGCTCCGGTGCACCCTTGCCGCTCACGTTGCTCCCTCTGTGCTCTCTTACTGGTTGCCGCAGGCCGGCACGGTGGTCGTGTCCAGCCAGGGCAGGTCGTGGCCCATCCGGTCCCGCTTGGTGCGCAGGTAGCGGAGGTTGTGCTCGCCGGCGTTCACGGGCATCGGCACGCGGGCCTTGACCGTGATGCCGTGACGGACGAGCGCGTCGGTCTTGTCGGGGTTGTTGGTCAGCAGGCGGACGCCGCGCACGCCGAGGTCGGCGAGGATCTGCGCGCCGGCCGCGTAGTCGCGGGCGTCGGCGGGCAGGCCGAGTTCGAGGTTGGCGTCGAGGGTGTCGCGGCCGCGTTCCTGGAGTTCGTAGGCGCGCAGCTTGGACATCAGGCCGATGCCGCGGCCCTCGTGTCCGCGCAGGTAGACCACGACGCCGCGGCCCTCCTCCTGGATGCGGGCGAGGGAGGCGTCGAGCTGGGGGCCGCAGTCGCAGCGGGCCGAGCCGAAGACGTCGCCGGTGAGGCATTCGGAGTGGACACGGACGAGGACGTCCTGGCCGTCGCCGATCTCGCCGTGCACCAGGGCGACGTGCTCGACGCCGTCGACGATGGAGCGGTAGCCGTGGGCCGTGAAGGTGCCGTGGGCGGTGGGCAGTTGGGTCCTGGCCTCGCGGCGGACGGTGGGTTCGCTGCTGCGCCGGTAGGCGATCAGGTCCTCGATGGAGATGATCGTCAGGCCGTGCTTGCGGGCGAAGGGGATCAGCTCGGGCAGGCGCAGCATCGTGCCGTCCTCGCCGGCGATCTCGACGATGGCGCCGGCCGGACGCAGGCCCGCGAGGCGGGCGAGGTCGACGGCGGCCTCGGTGTGCCCGTTGCGGGTGAGGACGCCGCCGGGCCTGGCGCGCAGCGGGAAGATGTGGCCGGGGCGGACGAAGTCGTGGGGCTCGGAGACTCCGTCGGCGAGCAGCCGGAGGGTGGTGGCGCGGTCGGAGGCCGAGATGCCGGTGCTCACGCCGTGCGCGGCGGAGGCGTCGACGGAAACCGTGAACGCGGTCTTCATCGACTCGGTGTTGTCGTCGACCATCTGCGGGAGCTTCAGCCGGTCCAGTTCGTCGCCCTCCATGGGGGCGCAGATCAGGCCGCGGCACTCGCTCATCATGAAGGCGACGATCTCGGGGGTGGCCTTCTCGGCGGCGATGACGAGGTCGCCCTCGTTCTCCCGGTCCTCGTCGTCGACGACCACCACGGGGCGGCCGGCGGCGATGTCGGCGATGGCCTGTGCGACGGGGTCGAGCGTGAAGTTCTCGACGTCGTCGGTGCTGTACAGGGCGGTGGTGGCGCTCATGCCGGCGCTCCTTCCAGGGTGGGCCGCGCGGCCTGCCGCGAGCGCAGCCACCAGTCGCGCATGCCCCACAGGACGAGCGCGCCGTAGATGACGTAGACGAAGCCGGAGAAGGCGTAGCCGTTGGCGAAGTTGAGGGGGACGCCGACGAGGTCGACGAGGAGCCAGGCGAACCAGAACTCGACCATGCCGCGGGCCTGGGCGTACATGGCGACGATCGTGCCGACGAAGATGTAGGCGTCCGGCCAGGGGTCCCAGGACAGGGTCGGGTACGCCGTGAACAGCAGCGCCACCGCGACCGTGCCGGCGGCGGCCGCCGCGGCCATGGCCGCGCGCTCGCGCCAGGTGGCGAACCGGACGGCGATGTGGCCGTCCTCGTCCTGGCCCTTGCCGCGCTGCCACTGCCACCAGCCGTACAGGGCGACGATCATGACGACCGCCTGCTTGCCCGCGCTGCCGGTGAGGTGGCCGAAGAAGGCGCCGAAGAGGATGAGTCCGGCCAGGAACTGCACGGGCCAGGTCCAGATGGAGCGCCGCCAGCCGAGGGCGAGGGCGGCCAGGCCGAAGAGGTTGCCGACCATGTCGGACCAGAGGATGTGCTGTCCGAAGAGGACGAACGCCTCGGAGTTCAGCGTGTTCACCGGCCGGCCCCCTGCACGCGGTCGCCCAGCATCCGCTCGACGTACTTGGCGATGACGTCCACTTCGAGGTTGACCGGGTCGCCGGGCTGCTTGTGGCCGAGCGTGGTCAGGTCGAGGGTGGTGGGGATGAGGCTGACGGTGAAGTGGTCAGGGCCCGCGTCGACGACGGTGAGGCTGATGCCGTCGACGGTGATGGAGCCCTTCTCGACGACGTACCGGGTGAGGTCTGCGGGCAGGGAGATCTTGACGATCTCCCAGTTCTCGGAGGGCTTGCGCTCCAGGATCTCGCCGGTGCCGTCCACATGGCCCTGCACGATGTGCCCGCCGAGGCGTTCGCCGACGGCCATGGGGCGTTCGAGGTTGACGCGGGAGCCGGCCTTCAGGGCACCGAGGCTGGAGCGGTTCAGGGTCTCGGCCATGACGTCGGCCGTGAACTCGTCGCCCTCGTGCTCGACGACCGTCAGGCACACTCCGTTCACGGCGATCGAGTCGCCGTGCTTGGCGCCTTGGGTGACGACCGGTCCTCGCAGGCGGAAGCGACAGGCGTCGTCGAGGGTCTCGACGGCGGTGACCTCGCCCAGCTCTTCGACGATTCCGGTGAACACTTCCCGGGTCCTCCTGCCTCTTCGGGCACGGACTCCGGGGCTGTCGATGACGACAGAAGGTACGAGCAGGGACACCGGGGACGACGCCGGACGGAGCCCGTCACGAGGACGGACTTCTCGGCGGCGCGCACGCATGCCCGCTCGCCGCGCACTGCCTCCCATCCGGACTTTAACCGTCGGTCCAGGAATTTCACCTGGTCAACCGGCCGCTGGAGGCGACCGGGTCGCGGACTGTAACCGCCGGTTCGGACTTTCACCGACCCCGGAGTGCGCTGCTACTGGTACAGGGCCAGTGTGCCACGCCTGATCGACGTTCAAAGAGGCGAAGAGTGTGGGCTGCCTCACAGAACGTGTCACCCCCCTTCCCGAGCGCGACCGGCGCCCCAACTGCCGCACCCGTCCGTCCTCTTGTGACCCCGGCATTGGTACACACCTATTGACGATGTGGTCTAGTCCTTTCTAGGGTCATCGTCAGGGTCGGCTCAGCCCCACGGACCGGCCCGGCGGCGGTGACGACGGCCCTTGCCCGCCGTCGGGCCTTCTCAGCCGCGTCCGCTCCCCGGCGGGAACAGCTCCTCCTGAGCGCGCTCGCGGGCCGTCAGCAGCGCACCACGCAGGACCGCGCCACCGCCCAGGGTGGTGGCGCGCACCTCCGTCGGCAGGGGCGTCATCCGGGCCAGCCGGTCCCGCACCCGCCGGGCGAGCTCGACGCCCCCGGCCCGGCCGACCTCCCCGCCGAGGACCACGCACCCGGGATCGAGGACGGCGACGACCGAGGCGACGCCGACGGCGATACGGCCGGCCAGGGCGTCGAGGAAGGCGACAGCCGGAGCGGGGCCGTCGAGGGACCCGGCCTGCTGCTGCCCCGCCTGGGCGACGGCCCCTCGCACCACACCGACCGCCGCGCGCACCACCCCCACCTCGGACTCCGCCACCGGAATCCCGAACTCCGCAGCCAGAGCCACGACCGCCGCCGCGGAGGCCAGGGAGTGGAAACCGCCCTCACAATCCGTCGAGCTCGGCAGTGCGGCCGTGCCCGGGACCGGGAGGAAGCCGATCTCGCCGGTGCCGCCGGAGGCGCCGCGGCGGAGGGCGCCGTCGAGGACCACGGCCGCTCCAGTGCCGTGGCCCAGCCAGAGCAGGACGAACGTGTGCCGGTCCCGGGCCGCGCCGTCACGCTGTTCGGCCAGCGCCGCGAGGTTGGTCTCGTTCTCGACACTGACCCGGGCCTCGGGCAGCCGCTCCCGGAGGGTGGCGACGAGCCGGCGGTGCCACTCCGGCAGGCCCGTGGAGTGGCGCAGTTCGCCACTGGCCGGGTCGATCAGGCCGGGCGCCCCGATCCCCACCGTGTGCAGAGGGTCGGCACCGGCCTCCTTCGCCACGCGCTCGACCAGCGTGACCGCCTGCTCCACCGCGGGGCCCGTGCCCGCCTCGCCCCCGATCGGCACCGACGCCTCGGCCAGCACCCGCCCGACCAGATCCGCGACGAGCACGGCGACGCCCTCGGTGCGCACGTCGAGGGCGGCCAGATGGGCCCGGTCGGCGACGATGCCGTACACCTTCGCGTTGGGGCCGCGCCGCTGCTCGCCGGCTTCGCCGACCACCGCGATCAGTCCGGCGGCGGTGAGGCGTTCGACGAGGTCGGCGACGGTCGGCCGGGACAGACCGGTCAGCTGCTTCAACCGCCCCGCCGTCAACGGGCCTTCCTGCTGGAGCAGCCGCAGGGCGAGCCGGTCGTTGATGGCCCGGGCGGTGCTCGGTGATGCGGGCATGCGCGGATCCTCCCAGATCGGCGGAGCCGTCGACCGCGACCGACGGAAAGCCCTCTTATTATCAGGCAGGGTTCCTGATAGTTTACGCCCGCATCGGTCAGGAACACGGCAAAGACCAGGAGGGGGACCGCAGAATGGGCAACGTGGTCGACGAACAGCGCGAGGTGAAGCGGTCCCGGTACGCCGTGGCCGCGGTCTTCGCCGTGCACGGCGCCGTCACCGGCTCGTTCGCGACCCGTGTCCCCTGGATCCAGGATCACGCGGGGGTGAGCGCGGGCCAGTTGGGGATCGCGCTCGCCTTCCCCGCGCTCGGCGCGTCCGTGGCGATGCTGCTCGCCGGGAGCATCACCCACCGCTTCGGCGCCCGGAACGCACTGCGCGGACTGATCGCCCTGTGGACGATGTCGCTGGTCCTGCCGTCCCTCGCCCCCGATCTCCTGACGCTCTGTCTGGCCCTGTTCACGTACGGCGCGACGGCCGGCATGGCCGACGTGGCGATGAACGCGCTCGGGGTCGAGGTCGAGAACCGCCTCGGCCGGTCGATCATGTCCGGGCTGCACGGCATGTGGAGCGCGGGCGCCCTGATCGGTTCGGCGGCAGGCACCCTGGCCGCGCACCTCGGCTCGGACGCCCGGCTGCACCACGTCCTGGCCGCCGCGGTGCTCACCGCCGTCGGTGTGGCGTCCTGCCAGTGGGTGCTCGACCTGCAGCCCGCCGAGGACGAGGAACCGCCGCCGCGCTTCGCGCTGCCGCCGCGCTCGGCGCTGCTCATCGGCGCGATCGGGTTCTGTGCCGTGTTCGCGGAGGGAGCGAGCCTGGACTGGTCGGCGGTGTACCTGCGCGAGCAGTTGGAGACCTCGGCCGGTCTCGCGGCGGCGTGCACGACGGGCTTCACGCTCACCATGGCCGTCGCCCGGCTCGCCGGTGACCGGGTCGTGGACCGCTTCGGTGCCGTGCGGACCGTGCGGGCGAGCGGTGTGTTCGCCGTCCTCGGCGGGCTGCTGATCGTCGTCGCGGACCATCCTGCGGTGGCCATGAGCGGTTTCGCCCTGATGGGTCTCGGCATCGCCGTCGTCGTACCGCTGTGCTTCGCCGCGGCGGGCCGCAGCGGCTCCAATCCGAGCCTGGCCATCGCGGGTGTCGCGACCATCACGTACACCTCGGGGCTGGTCGCGCCGAGCGCGATCGGCATGCTGGCACAGGCCACCAGCCTGATGGTGTCGTTCTGCCTGGTGACGGCACTGTCGTGCGGCCTGGTGGCGTTCGCGGGCGTACTGCGCCCCGGCGAGCGGACGAGGATCGGCCGCCCGGACACGGTGGTCGCCGACCGGCGGCCCTGAGGACACCCGCCCAGGTCACCAGCACGGTGAGCGCGCCCCGACAATGGTCCGGACACTCGCACGCACGACGAAAGCGAAACAGCACCATGGATCTCGGCGTCCGTTGGAAACTGCACGGCGACGGAAAGATCCCGGCGCCCGGCGCCGTGGTCCGCCCCGACGAGCGGCTCTCCTGGCCCCGCACGGCCGGGCTCGGCGCCCAGCACGTGGTGGCGATGTTCGGGGCGTCGTTCGTCGCGCCGGTCCTGATGGGCCTGGATCCGAATCTCGCGATCATGATGTCGGGCGTCGCGACGATCGTGTTCCTGCTGGCCACCCGCGGCAGCGTGCCCAGCTACCTGGGCTGCTCGCTCTCCTTCGTCGGCGTGGCGGCGGTCATCCGGGCGCAGGGCGGCAGCAGCGCGACCGTCACGGGAGCGGTGTTCGTCGTCGGGGGCGCGCTGTTCCTGGTGGGGCTCGCGGTGCGGAGGTTCGGGGCGCGGATCATCCACGCCACCATGCCGCCGATCGTGACCGGCGCGGTGGTGATGCTGATCGGCTTCAACCTGGCGCCGGTGACGGCCGCCACGTACTGGCCGCAGGACCAGTGGACGGCCCTGCTGGTGATGCTGTTCACCGGTCTGGCGGTCGTGTGCCTGCGGGGCTTCTGGTCCCGCATCGCGATCTTCCTCGGGCTGGTCTTCGGGTACGGCATCTCCTGGGTCTTCGACCTGGTCTTCGGCAAGATCCACTCGGTGGACGCGAGCGGCCGGCTGACCGACCACTGGCGGCTCGACCTGTCCGGCGTGGACAAGGCCGACTGGATCGGGCTGCCCACCCTGCACGCCCCGTCGTTCGAGTGGTCGGCGATCCTGGTCGCCCTGCCGGTCGTCATCGCCCTGGTCGCGGAGAACGCCGGGCACGTGAAGGCGGTCGGCGAGATGACCGGCGACTCGCTCGACGACAAGCTCGGCACGGCGATCGCGGCCGACGGCGTCGGCTCGATGCTGTCCACGGCGGTCGGCGGCCCGCCCAACACCACGTACTCCGAGAACATCGGCGTGATGGCCGCGACCCGCGTGTACTCGACGGCCGCGTACTGGGCCGCCGCCTGCTTCGCCCTGCTGTTCGGCGTCTGCCCGAAGTTCGGCGCCGTCGTGGCGGCGATCCCGGGCGGGGTGCTCGGCGGCATCACCGTCATCCTGTACGGCATGATCGGCCTGCTCGGCGCGCAGATCTGGATCAACGCCGAGGTGGATCTGCGCAATCCGCTGAACCTGGTCCCCGCGGCGGCGGGCATCATCATCGGCGTCGGCAACGTGTCGCTGAAGTTCACGGACACGTTCTCGCTGAGCGGCATCGCGCTGGGCACGGTGGTCGTCATCACCGGCTACCACGCCCTTCGGGCTTTCGCGCCGGCCCACTTGAAGGCCCAGGCGCCGCTGCTGGACGAGGGCACCTCCTCCTACGACGACGCCGCGCCGGACGACGCCAGGTCGTAGGCGTAGGAGGCGGTGAACGTCCCCGGCCGGCCCTTGCAGCCGTCCGACTCCCCCGGCAGCTTCACCCACAGGTAGGCGTCGATCCGTGACGCGCCGGTGTTCAGGGTGGGGGTTCTGCCGAGCTTGCGGCCGGCCGGGTCGCACCACTCGCCGTCGGCCGGGGCGCCGTTGCCGTTGCGGCTGGTGTCGATGACGGCGCCGAGACCCGCCGGGCCGCCGAGCGCGTCGAGGACTTGCCGGTCGTAGGCGATCTCGTCGGCGGTGGTGTGGAAGTTGGAGACGTTGCTGAAGATGCCGTCGGACGACTCCGGCGAGGCGGCACCGGCCTCTCGCAGCCAAGCAGCCTGCCGGGCGGGCGCGTTCCAGCCCGAGTGGCCCGCGTCGAAGTACACCCGGGCCCGGGGGTTGGCGGCCTTCAGCACCCGTCCGGCCCGGGCCAGCGAGGCGAAGCGGTCCGCGCGGTCACCGGCGGGGAGGCACTCGGTCTGGGCGACCGAGTCCGGCTCCAGGACGACGATGACCTCGCCGGAGCCGAGCCCCGCCGCGAACCGGTCGATCCAGGCGTCGTAGGCGTCCAGGTCGGGTGCACCGCCCTGGGAGTGGCCGCCGCAGTCCCGGCCGGGGATCGCGTACGGCACGACGACGGGCACCCGGCCGAGCGCGGCCCCGCCCGATGTCACCGCCGCGACCCGGGCGGTGACGGTCTGCGGGGAGTGGTCGGCGAACCAGACGGCCGCCGGCTGCTCGGCGATACGGGACGCGATGACCGCGTGCCGCGGGTCGGCGGAGTGGGAGCGGACCCAGGCGAGCACCTGGGAGTCGGGGTGGCGGTACAGCCGTCCGGGCACGGGGGTGGTGCGCTCCCGCTTCGTCTCGGCCCTGGGGGGCGACGGGCTCCTTGTCGGGCGTGCGGACGCCGACGGTGAGGGGGAGGCGGACTCGGTGGGGGCCGGCGCGGACGACGACGGCGCCCTGGGCAGGGGCGCCGGGCGGGGTGAGGCCGACACCCGGGCGGGTCCTGCCTCGTGTGGGGCCCGTCCGTCGCCGAACGCGGAGACGACGCCCGTGACGGCGCCGGCCGCGACCACGACGGAGGCCGCCACGACCATCGCGCCGCGCCGGGCGGCTCGCCTGCGACCGGCCCTGCGGGCGGCCAGGCGCTGGGCACGCGAGCCTGACACGGTGGTGCTCCCCCTCCCCCTGCGGCGGGCGGAGTTCCCCCGTTTCGGGGAAGCGCCGGGCCTGCCGTCACTCCCGTCAGCCTAGAGCTGCGACTCTGCCCGCATGCCGCGATGCGAACAAGTCCCCCCGGCCGTGGACACTCCGGTGGACGCCGTCATCTCCCAGATGCGCGCCCTCGACGCGGCCCTGCACCCACGGGACGGGGTGGCGGTCTTCAACCGTGTCTACCTCGCCGTGACGGAGGCGGTGGACCGGCATGTCGACGCCGGCCGGTTCGCGGACGCCCGTGCCGCGATCACGCTGGACGTACGGTTCGCGCAGCGGTACCTCGCGGCCGTCGGGACGGCGGCGGACGAGGGGCGTCCGCCCGCCTGCTGGCGGCCGCTGTTCCAGTTCCGCCGCCATCCCGGGGTACGGCCCCTGCAGTTCGCGCTGGCGGGCATCAACGCGCACATCGGGCACGATCTGGCGCTGGCCGTCGTGGACACCTGCCGTACGCTCGGCTGCGCACCCGTCGATCTGGAGGACGAGTTCGACATGGTGGGCGATCTCCTCGTCTCGCTGGAGGAGCGCATCCGCGACGATCTGATGCCGGGGCCCGACCTGTTGCGGATCGCCGACCCGCTGACGCACCTGCTCGGCTCCTGGAGCCTCGACCGCGCCCGGGACGCCGCATGGACGGCGGCCCGGGCTCTGTGGGTCCTTCGTGAACTCCCCGATGTCGCCGCGGACTTCACGGAACGCCTGGACACGGCGGTGGGCTTCGCGGGGCGCATGCTGCTCACACCCCTGACGGAGCCCGGGTTCCGCCGGCCCTAGTCCTCCGGCAGCTCGACCGGCGCGATCTCGTCGTAGACGTCGCCGGGGCCCGGGTTGGTCGGGTCGGTCGTGCCGCCCAGGTGGTGCATGACGCCCCAGACCGCGTTGAGGGCGGTCTGGATGGCGCCCTCGGCCCAGCCGGCGGTCCAGGAGATGTCGTCGCCGGCGAGGAAGATGCCGCGCTTGTCCTCGGGCAGCCGGTCCTGCATGAAGTGCGTGAAAAGGCGCCGCTGGTAGCGGTAGTGACCGGGCAGGTTGGCCTTGAACGCGCCCATGAAATAGGGCTCGTTCTCCCAGGAGACCGTCACCGGGTTGCCGATGATGTGCTTGCGGATGTCGACCTTGGGATAGATCTCGCCGAGCGACTTCAGCATGACCTCCATCCGCTCGTTCGCGGACAGCGGCAGCCACTTCAGGCTGTCGTCGCACCAGGTGTAGGAGAGGCAGATGACGGCGGGCTTGTCCGGGCCGTCGTCGAGCAGGTAGGTACCCCGCGTCATACGGTCGGTGAGCGTCATCGACATGACGTCCCGGCCCGTCTCCTCGTCCTTGTCCAGCCAGAAGGGGCGGTCCACCGGCACGAACAGCTTCGAGGACTCCATGTAGTGGGTGCGCTCGATGGCGGTCCAGTGGTCGATGGGGAAGAGCGAGTCGTCGCAGGCGATCTTCGACAGCAGCATCCAGGACTGGGCGGTGAAGATCGCCGCCTGGTAGGTGCGGATGTCGCCGTGCGCGTCCGTCACGGTGATGCGGTTGCCGGCGGTGCGGTGCAGCCGGGTCACGGCCGGGCGGGGCTCGCCGCCCTCGTGCAGGGTCGCGAGCGAGGTCCCCTGGGCCCAGTGGACGATCTTCCGTGGCTCCCGCTCCCACAGGCGCAGCGGCAGCTGCTGGGAGCCGCCGACGATGCCCCGGTGGTGGTCGTCGGCCTCGGTGTAGACGACGCGCAGGATCTCCAGGATGGAGTTCGGGAAGTCGGTGTCCCAGCCGCCGGTGCCGAAGCCGACCTGGCCGAAGATCTCGCGGTGGCGGAACGACTTGAACGCCTCGGAGTCGCAGAGGAAGCCGTAGAAGGTCTGGTTGTCGAGCTTCTCGACGAGCTTGGACCAGATCTCGCGGATGCGCGGCACGTCCCGCTCGCGCAGGGCGCGGTTCATGTCGGAGAAGTCGGCGCCCTCCTCCAGGCAACGGCCCCAGGCCTCGGCGACGTCACGGTAGACCTGCGGCAGGTCCTCGATCGTCTC
The DNA here is from genome assembly GCF_021474405.1 of [Streptosporangium] indianense. Classification (GTDB taxonomy): domain Bacteria; phylum Actinomycetota; class Actinomycetes; order Streptomycetales; family Streptomycetaceae; genus Streptomyces; species Streptomyces indiaensis. The sequence goes on along the minus strand of NZ_JAKEIO010000008.1, from coordinate 61,175 downwards.
GGCGTAGTGCGACTCGCCCTTGAGGTCGACGACGGTCGACGGGGTCGTCTCGGCGAGGGGGTTGGGGAACGGCCGGGTCTGCAGGCCGACGAGGTCGATGTAGTGCTGCAGGGCCGTGGAGGACGGCGGGAAGCGCATCGCGCCCATCTCGGCGGTGAGGGAGTCGTCGCACCCGTCGAAGCCCACCGTGCGCAGTCGGCCACCGATCTGGTCGGCCTCGTACACGACCGGCTTGAGACCCATCTTCATGAGCTCGTACGCCGCGACGATGCCGGACAGGCCGCCGCCGATGACCGCGACCTCCGTGCCGTGCTCGGTCGCGGGTATCTGCCCGAGGCCCGCCGGGTGGGCGAGGAAGTCGTCGTACGCGTACGGGAAGTCCGGACCGAACATGGTGATCGGCGGCTGCTGCGCGTCAGCGTGCTCGACGGCGTTGGGCACGGTGGACGTCATGGGGTACGGACTCCTTGCACAGAGACGTTCGGGCGGTTCAGGGGGGTCAGACGAGCGAGCCGTACAGGCCGGGTCGCCGGTCCCGCAGATACGGGTTGTTCTCGCGCGACGCGGCGAGGAAGGCCGGGTCGACGTCGGCGAGTACGAGTTCCTCACCGCGTCCGGCCCGGGTCCGGGCGACCCCGTCCGGCCCGGCGAGGGTGGAGAGGCCGACGAACTCGAACTCCCCTTCCGGGCCGACCCGGTTGACGTACGCGACGTACATCTGGTTCTCGAAGGCCCGGACCGGGATGACCGACTCGGCGACGAACTGGAACGGGTGCATCTGCGCGGTCGGGACGACGAGCAGGTCGGTGCCGGCCAGGGCGTGGGCGCGGACGTTCTCCGGGAACTCCACGTCGTAGCAGATCAAAAGACCGATCCGTAGGCCGTCGATCTCGGCCTGGACGACCGGCAGGTCGCCGGGGGTGAAGTGGTCGTGCTCGAAGCAGCCGAAGAGGTGGGTCTTGCGGTGGTTGGCGAGCCGGCTGCCGTCGGCGGAGATCAGCTGGACGGAGTTGAACACGGTCTCGCCGGCCCGCTCGGGGTAGCCGTAGGCGATCGCCAGGCCGTGGCGGGTCGCGATCTCGGCGACGGCGTCGGCGCAGTCGCCGTCGGCGGGCTCGGCGAGCCGGCCGATCTCGTCGCCGATGGCGTACCCCGTCAGGAACAGCTCGGAGGTGACCAGCAGCCCGGCGCCCTGGGCGGCGGCCCGGCCGGCAGCCTCGTCGAGGACCTTGAGGTTCTCGACGGTGGAGCCGGGGCGGCCGGAGCTCTGGAGCAGGGCGGTGCGCATGCGTGATCCTCACCGGGCGAAGGATGGTCGGAGGGCCCACGGGGTCGTTGGAGGGGCCATGTAGACGGTACGGGCCGCTGACCAGGGCGGACAAGAAGGAGCCGTTGCGCGCCGGTGAACGGTTCATTGCGTCCGCAGGGGGCCCGGCGGCGATTCGTTGCGCACCTCGGGTCGGACCCCCGCTCCTCCTCGAAGGGCAGCTCCGCGCGGCCTCCCCCGCCATCCGGCGGAGGCGGAGTCCCGCCCCGAGCGCGATGTCCTGTCCCCGCCGGGCCGGGAGAGTGAGGGCTGTCCACACGACCTGCGGAAAGGAACGCAATGAAGCGCCGTACGAAGATCGTCGTGCTCGGCTCCGCGCTGCTCCTCACGGCCGGGGCGGCCCCGGCCGCGACCGCGTCGGACGCGCCCCCGCAGCGGGAGGCCGCCGCCCTCACCTCGACCGCGTCGGACGCACCGCACCGGCGGGAGGCCGCGGCCCTCACCGGCACCGCCAAGCTGTACCGCTCGGCCGGGGACGACATCACGTTCTCCTTCGACGCGCACCTGGCCGCGAAGGACAAGGCCGATCCGATGAAGGCGACCGGCACCTTCGCGTTCAGCCACTACCGGGACGACTTCGGCGCCCGGGCGAAGGTCGAGGTCGACTGCCTGGTCACCGGCGGCAAGGTGGCCGTCGTCTCCGGCGTCATCACCGAATCCGACCTGCCGGGCGCCGAGGGCAAGCGGGTCGGTGTGACCGTCCACGACCTCGGCCGTCACGACCGGCTGGGCTACAGCTGGGCCTCGACCGGCCGCCCCGGTCAGGGGAACGAGCCGCCCGAGTGCGTGAGTTCCGCCCCCTTCGAGAAGGTCGAGAAGGGGACCGGCGACTTCACGGTCGTGCCGTGGCAGCCCGAGCTCTAGCCAGCGCCAGGGCCGTCACCAGATAGGGGATCGCCAGTACCGCGAAGACGGTACCGTGCGCCAGATCGGTGCCGAGCAGCGCGTACACGCCGAACGTGGCGACCGTCGCCAGCTCGGTGCCCAGGCTCGCCACCGAGGTGAGGGTGGCCCGGCGGGATTCGTCGATGCGGTGCTGAAGACGGACGTCGGCGAGCACCTCGGCCAGCTGGAACGCCGCGAAGGCGAGGCTCACCAGGGCGATGCCGGCGAGGGACCGGGCCGCGGCACCCACGGCGAGGGCGAGCGCTCCGCCCGCGAGCAGCGCGGCGAGCCCTCTCGTGCCGAGGCGTTCGGCCGGCCCGGCCAGGAGGCTGCCGACGGTGACGCCCGCCCAGATCAACATGATCAGGTAGGGCACCGTCGCCTCGGCGACGCCGATGTCCCGGACCAGCAGGGGGGTGTACTCGTCGAGCGCGCCCCACACCGCGGCGACGGCCGGGACCAGCAGCAGGGCGCCGCGCACCGTGCGGTCCCCGCGGACCTCGGCCAGTCCGGCTCGCAGGGTCGTCGCCCAGCTGTCCCCGGTGGTCTCCGGCCGCGTCCGGTGTTCGGGGAACCGGGTCGCGGTGACCGCGGTAAGCACACAGGCCAGGATGCCGGCGGCGCCGACGGCCGGGTAGCCGCCCTCCGCGAGGACGGGTCCGGCGAGGCCGGTGGCGGCCACGGTGCCCAGCAGGCGTGCGGCCCGGGCCCGGCCCATGACCCGCGCGTACCGGTCGGCGGCGCCGAGCCGGTCGAGCTCGTCGTAGACCAGCGCCTCCAGGGCGCCCGAGCCGAGCGCCCCGCCCGCGCCCCACAGGACGAAGCCGACCGCGAAGGCCGCGTACGACGGGAGGACCGTCCACAGCGCGAAGCCGGTGGCGGTGAGCAGCGGGCCGATCCACAGCAGTCTGCGGCGCGACATGGCGTCGGCCCAGGCGCCGGAGGGCACTTCGAGCACCACACCGGTGACCGACCACAGGGCGAACAGGGAGGAGATCTGCCAGACCGACATGCCGGTGTCGGCGAACAGCAGCGCGTACACCGGGTAGAGCAGGACGAAGTCGTCCAGGAACGCGTAGCCGTACAGCGTGCGCGTCAGGCGGCGGACACCGGTGGCGGGCACGCGCGCGGGTGTGAGTGTCATGAGGCCTTCCCGGAAGGGCGGATCGGACGCCGGAGGTACGGCGGCCGAGGCGGTCCTCGGGAGGCACGGCTGGTGGATCAATGTCGCCAGGTCATGACACCCAGGCTAGAGGTGTCGCGTGGAGCGGGCCACGGACTTACGTGGGCGACCCCGACGAAAAGCGCCGCAGCAGCGGCGAGAGCACGAGCACGGACTTGGTCCGCTCGACGAACGGCTCGCCGGCGATCCGTTCCAGGACCCGTTCGAAGTGGCGCATGTCGGAGGCGAAGACCTGGGCGATCGCGTCCGCGTCCCCGGTGACGGTGGACGCGGCCACGACCTCCTGGTAGCGCTCCAGGCCCCGCTGGATGGTCTCCGGGGAGGTGTTGCCCCGGCAGTAGATCTCGACGAACCCCTCGGTCTCCCAGCCCAGGGCGCCCGGGTCCACGCGGACGGTGAAGCCGGTGATGGCTCCGGTGGCCCGCAGCCGGTCCACGCGCCGCTTCACGGCGGGCGCGGACAGGCCGACGAGTTGGCCGATGTCGGCGTAGGAGCGGCGGGCGTCCTCGGCGAGGGCGTGCACGATGCGTTCGTCGAGATCGTTCAGCACAGTGGGTTGATCACTTCTCGGATGGTGCGAGTCGGGAGCGGCGGTAGCCGTACCCGAAGTAGAACACGAGACCGGCGGCCATCCAGACACCGAAGACCACCCAGGTCACGGTCGACAGGCTGCCCATCATCCAGACGCAGAAGGCGAAGCCCAGCGCGGGCAGGACCGGCGAGAGCGGCACCCGGAAGGTGCGCGGCATGTCGGGCTTGGTCCGGCGCAGCACGACGACGGCCACGTTGACCAGCGCGAAGGCGAACAGGGTGCCGATGCTGGTGGCGTCGGCGAGCTCCCCGAGCGGGATCGCGGCAGCCAGCACACCGCAGAACAGCGACACGATCAGGGTGTTGGCGCGGGGCGCGCCGGTCTTCGGGTGGACCCGGCCGAACACCTTCGGCATCAGACCGTCGCGGGACATGGCGAACAGGATGCGGGTCTGGCCGTACAGCACGGTCAGCACCACGCTCGCGATGGCGATGACGGCGCAGAACGCCAGCAGCGTGCCCCAGAAGGTCTGCCCGGTGACCTCGCGCATGATCTGGGCGAGGGCGGCCTCGGAGTCGGTGAAGCCCTTCCAGGGCTTGGCGCCGACCGCGACGGCCGCGACGAGGACGTACAGCGCGGTGACGATGACCAGCGACAGCATGATCGCGCGGGGCAGGTCGCGCTGGGCGTTCTTGGCCTCCTCACCGGCGGTGGAGGCGGCGTCGAAGCCGATGTAGGAGAAGAACAGCGTGGCACCGGCGGCGCTGACGCCGGCCATGCCGAGGGGCATGAAGTTCTCGTAGTTGCCCGAGCGGAAGCCCTGGACGCCGATGGCGCAGAACATCACCAGCGCAGCGATCTTCACGACGACCATGACGGTGTTGGCGCGGGCGGACTCGCGGGCGCCGCCCAGCAGGAACGCCATCGCGAGCAGGACGACGATCAGCGCGGGCAGGTTGAACACGCCGCCGTCGCCGGGCGGGGCGGACAGGGCGGCCGGGATGGTGACGCCGATGGTCCCGTCGAGCAGCTCGTTCAGGTACTCGCCCCAGCCGACGGCGACGGCGGCGACCGACACGCCGTACTCGAGGACCAGGCACCAGCCGCATATCCAGGCGATCAGCTCGCCCATCGTTGCGTATGCATACGAGTACGAGGAGCCGGAGACCGGGATGGTCCCGGCCAGCTCGGCGTAGGACAGGGCCGAGAAGAGAGCCGTGAGACCGGCGATCACGAAGGAGAGGGTGACGGCGGGGCCGGCCTTGGGGACGGCCTCGCCGAGGACCACGAAGATGCCGGTGCCGAGCGTGGCACCGATGCTGATCATGGTCAGTTGCCACAGTCCGAGGGTGCGGCGCAGGGACCCACCCTCACCCTGGCCACCTTCCGCGACCAGGCGTTCCACGGGCTTGCGGCGCATGAGGCGCGCGCCGAGGCCGGGAGGTGCGGAGGCCGCCGTGGGGCCTGGGTTCTGCGGTGGTGCGCCTTGGTCGAGCACGCGCTGGCTCCTTTTCGCTGCCGGTCAGGGCGGCAGGGACCGCGGGCGCCCTTGAGCAGGGACCCGCCGAGCGGAGTCCCCGCCACGCCATGTACGAGGCGACAGCCTACGAGGATCGGCGTTGCTGGTGAAATGCAGCAACCTTGCGCATACATGCAAGATCATTGCGTTACCGGGGAAAGGGCGGATGTTCGTTGCGGGGCGGCTGTCGAGTGTTGCATCAGCACCCGTCAGAGGGCTTTCACGGGGAACACGCGGGGACCGGCGGTGCGAAGCGGGCGGCATGACTGCCGTGGGCCTGTGCGACGGCGTGCGGCACTCCCGTGCCTCGCTGTCCTCGCTCCTGCACGCGGCGATCTCCCAGCGCCCGACCGCGGGCCCCGCGGACGCGGAGACGGCCCCCGTCGACCCGCGGGGCGGGTCGACGGGGGCCGTCGGCAAGGGCGTTCGGGCCGTCAGCTCCAGCTGGCGTGCAGGGGCTTGCCCTCCGCGTAGCCGGCGGCGCTCTGGATGCCGACGATGGCCTTCTCGGTGAACTCCTCCAGGGAGCCGGCACCGGCGTAGGTGCAGGACGAGCGGACGCCCGCGATGATCGAGTCGATCAGGTCCTCGACGCCCGGGCGGGCCGGGTCGAGGAACATGCGGGAGGTGGAGATGCCCTCCTCGAACAGTGCCTTGCGGGCACGGTCGTAGGCCGACTCCTCGGAGGTGCGGTTGCGCACGGCCCGGGCGGAGGCCATGCCGAAGGATTCCTTGTAGGCGCGGCCCTGGGCGTCGTGCTGCAGGTCGCCCGGGGACTCGTAGGTGCCGGCGAACCAGGAGCCGACCATCACGTTGGACGCGCCGGCCGCGAGGGCCATGGCCACGTCGCGCGGGTGGCGGACACCGCCGTCGGCCCACACGTGCTTGCCGTACTTCCTCGCCTCGGCGGCGCACTCCAGGACGGCGGAGAACTGCGGCCTTCCGACACCGGTCATCATGCGGGTGGTGCACATGGCACCCGGACCGACACCGACCTTGACGATGTCCGCGCCGGCCTCGATCAGGTCGCGCACACCCGCGGCGGCGACCACGTTGCCCGCGACGATCGGCACCTGCGGGTCGAGGTCGCGCACCAGCTTCAGGGCGCTGATCATCGACTCCTGGTGGCCGTGCGCTGTGTCGATGACGAGCGCGTCGACGCCCGCGTCCAGCAGCTGCTGTGCCTTGCCCGCGACGTCGCCGTTGATGCCGACGGCGGCGGCGATACGCAGCCGGCCCCGGGCGTCGGTGGCCGGCGTGTAGAGCGTGGCGCGCAGGGCGCCCTTGCGGGTCAGGATGCCGGCGAGCGTGCCGTCCTGGTGGACCGCCGGGGCGTAGCGGCGGTTGGCCTGGTCGAGGGTGTCGAAGGCCTCGCCCGGGTCCATGTCCGCGTCGACGAGCAGCAGGTCCCGGGACATGATCTCGGCGAGCTGGGTGAAGCGGTCCACGCCGGACAGATCGGCGTCGGTGACCACGCCGACCGGCTTGTGGTCCCCGTCGACCACGACACCGGCGTTGTGCGCCCGCTTGGGCAGCAGGGCCAGCGCGTCGGCGACCGTCTGGTGCGGGGACAGGATGATCGGGGTGTCCAGCACCAGGTGCCGGTTCTTCACCCAGGAGACGACGTCGGTGACCACGTCGAGGGGGATGTCCTGGGGTATCACCACGAGGCCGCCGCGGCGGGCCACGGTCTCGGCCATGCGGCGCCCGGCGATGGCGGTCATGTTGGCGACGACGAGCGGGATGGTGGTGCCCGTGCCGTCCGGGGAGCTGAGGTCGACGGCCTGCCGCGAGCCCACCGAGGAGCGGCTCGGCACCATGAAGACGTCGTCGTACGTCAGGTCGTACCCGGGCTGGATGTCATTGAGGAAACGCACGTGCTGCACATCCCAGTCGATCAGAGGTGACCCCCGGACCGGCCGGCCAGGGGGAAAGAGCACGTACTTCATTCTCCCATGCCGGGGCCCCGATCGACCCCCAGCGGATCATCCAGGCTGGTCAGGGGGCCTCTCGGAGGATTCTCCAAGGCCGAGGGCGACGAACAGCCCCGGGCCCCGGTCGGTCGCCTCGGCGAAGATCTCCTCGGCGACCTGCCACTCGTCGGGCCGCGCCTCGGCGTACTTCCGCCAGCCCTGGACGACGACGAGCAGCCCCTGCTCCCCGGCCCCCTCGGGCCAGAGGGCGGGGTCGGACAGGCAGTCGGCGAGGGCGTCCCAGTTGCGGCCGAACCAGTCGGGCAGGGCCAGGTCACGGGCGCAGCGGTCCATGAGGCCCGCCTTGTCCGTGACCCCGTCGAGGTCCAGCACGACGACGATCCGGCCTGCCGGGTCGTCCGGCACCCCGGGCTTGCGGCCGGCCACGCGTCAGACTCCGTCCGGGTCGGCCCGGTTGAGCGCGGACTTGGGCGTCGGTCCGGCCGTCATGAGGTAGTCGGCGGCCGAGGTGTCCGTCACCAGGCTGGTGACGAGCCCGGAGCGCAGCACCGCGTCGATCGCGGGCCCCTTGCGCTGTCCGCCGGCGATCGCGACGACCTCGGGGATCCGGCGGAGCTGGTCGGCCTTCACCGTGATGCACCGCTCGCCCAGGTCCCGGCCGACCCGGCGCCCCTCGGCGTCGAAGAGGTGCGCGGACATCTCGGCGGCGACACCGAGGGAGGCGTAGTGCGCGCGTTCCTCGTCGCTGAGCATGTCGTGCACCGTGGAGATGCCCGGCTCCCAGGAGCCGATGGAGACGCAGGCGACGGTGACCTTGTCGAAGTGCTCGAAGGCCCGGGCGATCCCCGTCTGGTTGCGCAGCGCCGTGGCCGTGGCCGCGTCGGGCAGCAGCATCGGGGCGTAGATGGGGTGGGCGTCGCCGCCGGACACCTGGGCGGCGCGGCGTACGGCCTCGACCGAGCCGCGTTCGGCCGTCCCGGCGTCGTAGACACCCGTCAGCTGCACCACCGTGCACGGGGGCAGCCGGTCCAGCGCGGCCGCCATGTGGATGGTGGAGCGGCCCCAGGCCAGGCCGAGTACATCTCCCTCGTTGACCAGTTCGCCGAGCAGGTCGGCGGCCACCTCTCCCAGGTTCTCGGGGTCGGGCGTCTCCTCGGCTTCGGCCGGGGACTCGACCACGACGGCGTGCCGCAGGCCGTAGCGGGCGCGCAGCGCGTCCGAGCGCTCGGCGTCCAGTTCGGCGGGCACGCGGATCTCGATCCGTACGAGATCCCGTTCGAGGGCGGTCTCCAGGACCCGGGCCACCTTGAAGCGGCTGACGCCGAACTCCTCCGCGATCTGGATCTTGGACTTCCCCTCGAGGTAGAAGCGGCGGGCCATGGCCGCCGCCTGCACCAGCTCAGCGGGTCCCATCCGCATGGCTGACCGGCCCGCCGACATACCCGACACGGCGTTCTCCTCACTGCTGTTCACACTCTGGATTCGCCGTTCATCCTTGCAGATGTGGCGCGGTTGATCAGCCCTGATGAGAGCCGTTCACTTTGCTGTGGCTCAGTGGTCGCAGGCCCAGGTGGCCTTCACCGTCGCCGCCTCGGCCTGGGTGCGTAGTGCACGTACCGCCTCTGCCGGGTCGTTTGCCCCGTAGACCGCCGATCCGGCCACGAAGACGTCGGCTCCGGCGTCCGCGCACTGCTCGATGGTGGACGCCGAAACTCCGCCGTCGACCTGCAGCCAGAGCTCCAGTCCGTGCTTGCTGATCAACTCGCGGGTGCGGCGAATCTTCGGAAGCATGATGTCGAGGAAGGCCTGTCCCCCGAAGCCCGGTTCGACCGTCATGATCAGCAGCATGTCGAGCTCGGGGAGCAGGTCCTCGTACGGCTCGATGGGGGTCGCGGGCTTCAGTGCCATGGAGGCGCGGGCGCCCTTGGCCCGGATCTCCCGGGCGAGCCGGACCGGGGCGGCGGCGGCCTCGACGTGGAAGGTGACGGAACCGGCCCCCGCTTCCACGTACTGGGGCGCCCATCGATCGGGGGCCTCGATCATCAGGTGGCAGTCCAGCGGGGTGTCCGTCGCACGGGCCAGCGACTCTACGACCGGCACGCCGAGCGTGAGGTTCGGGACGAAATGGTTGTCCATCACGTCGACGTGGAGCCAGTCGGCTCCTTCCACGGCCTTCGCCTCGTCCGCGAGGCGGGCGAAGTCTGCGGACAGGATGCTGGGGTTGATCTGCGCGGCCATGACCTAAGACTGCCATGCCCCGTGGGGGTTGTGAGCATCGGACCCAGGTGGTCTGTTGGCTACGGGGCTCATGCGGCTTCTCGCGCCGTTCCCCGCGCCCCTCACGGGACGTGTTCGCCGAGGGGGTCGGGATGAAGCAGGGCGTCGCGCATCTGGTCTGCGGCCGGCGGGCCAAGTGGCTCGTGCTGGTCTTCTGGGTGGTCGTGCTGGTCGTCGCCACGCCGCTCGCCATGAAGCTCACCGACGCGCAGGACAACGACGCCGCGTCCTGGCTGCCGGGGTCCGCGGAGTCCACCCAGGTGCTGCAGATCTCCGAGGACTTCCGGCCGGAGCAGATCCCGGCGGTGGTGATCTACGCGCGGGCGAGCGGTCTGACGGCGCAGGACCGGGCGCAGATCGCCGAGGACGTCCGGCAGCTGAAGCAGCTGAGCGACCACGGCATCATCGGGGAGCAGACGCGGGGCCCGGTGTTCGACCGGCAGGTCGACCCGCGGGCGGCGCAGGTCTTCGTGCCGATCCTGATGGACGAGGAGGGCTGGGAGCGGATCTCACCGGCCGTGGACTCCATCCGCGACGACGTGGGCACGGGCGACGACGGGTTGGCCGTGCACATCACGGGCCCGGGCGGCACGTCCGCGGACTTCGCCGAGGCCTTCGAGGGCATCGACTCGACCCTGCTGTTCGCGGCGATGGCGGTCGTCATCGTCATGCTGCTCATCACCTACCGCAGCCTGACGCTCCTGGTGGTCCCCCTGGTCGCGGTGGTCTGCGCCCTGTTCACCGCGCAGGCGCTGATCTACCTGCTGGCCGAGCACGGCGGTCTGACGGTCAACGGCCAGAGCGCCGGCATCCTCACGGTGCTGGTCTTCGGAGCCGGGACGGACTACGCCCTGCTGCTGGTGGCCCGCTACCGGGAGGAACTGCGCCGGCACGAGGACCGGCACGAGGCGATGGCCCTGGCCCTGCACCGCGCCGGCCCGGCCGTGATCGCCTCCGGCGCGACGGTCGTGCTGAGCATGCTGGTGCTGCTGGCCGCCGAGATGAACTCCACGAGCGGCCTGGGCCCGGTGGCGGCGATCGGTGTCGCGGTCGCGCTGGTGGCGATGATGACCCTGTTCCCGGCCCTGCTGGTGATCTTCGGCCGCTGGATCTTCTGGCCGGTCGTCCCCCGCTACGGCACGCCCGACCCGACCGAGCGCGGCGTGTGGGCACGCACGGGGCGCCGTATCGCCCGTCGGCCGCGGATGATCTGGGCGGTGACGGCACTCGCGCTGGCGGTCTGTTCGCTGGGTCTGATCCAGCTGCGCGCGGAGGGCATCTCCAACGCGGACGCGTTCACCGGGAAACCGGACTCGATCACCGGCCAGGAGGTGTCGGCGCGCTACTTCCCGGCGGGCAGCGGCGATCCCCTGATCATCGTCAGCAACCAGGCGCAGGCCGTGCAGGTGGGCCGCGCGGTCGCCGGGACGCCGGGCGTGGTCCCCCAGTCCCTCGGTCTGCCGCCCGGCACCAGACCGGCCTTCGAGGGGAAGGTGCTCTTCGAGGCCACCATGACCGCCCCGGCGGACAGCGAGGCCGCCAAACAGACGGTCGAGAGGGTGCGGGACGCCGTGCACGCGGTGCCGGACGCCGACGCCAAGGTGGGCGGCGGCACGGCGGCCCTGCTGGACATGGACGAGGCGACCACGCACGACAACCTGCTGATCATCCCGCTGGTGCTGGTGGTCGTCCTGCTGATCCTGTGCGGCCTGCTGCGCGCCCTGATCGCCCCGCTGCTGCTGATCGGGACGGTGATCCTGTCGTTCACGGCGGCCCTGGGGATCAGCGCGCTCGCGTTCCGGTACGTCTTCGACTACGCGGGCGAGGCGACCGACTTCCCGTTGTTCGTCTTCGTGTTCCTGGTCGCCCTGGGCATCGACTACAACATCTTCCTGACCACCCGCATCCGTGAGGAGGCGGCCCGCCAGGGCACCAGACAAGGCGTGGTCACGGGCCTTGCCGCCACCGGGGCCGTCATCACCTCCGCCGGTCTGGTCCTGGCCGGCACCTTCGCCGCCCTCGGCACGCTGCCGATGGTCGCTTTCGCCGAGATCGGCTTCACGGTCGCCCTCGGCGTCCTCATCGACACCTTCATCGTCCGCTCGGTCCTGGTGACGGCGCTGTTCCTGGACGTCGGGCCGAAGGTGTGGTGGCCGCACCGGCTGGCGCGCCACGACGGCGGCGCGCCGGACCGGGCGGCGGTGGGAGCGGGGGTCAGCCGGTCCGGCGAATGAGCGCCAGGTACATCGCGTCGGTCCCGTGCCGATGCGGCCACAGCTGTACGTCGGGCCCCTCGCCCAGGTCGGGTACGCCGGGCAGCAGCGGCCGGGCGTCGACGAGGTCGGTGTCCGGGTGCTGCTTGAGCACGTCGGCGACGACGGCCCGGGTCTCGGCGAGGTGCGGCGAGCAGGTCGCGTAGCCCACGACACCGCCGACCCGCACCGACTCCAGGGCGGTGCGCAGCAGCCCGCGCTGCAGCGGCGCGAAGCCCTCCAGGTCCTCGGGGCGGCGCCGCCAGCGCGCCTCGGGGCGCCGGCGCAGCGCGCCGAGGCCGGTGCAGGGCACGTCGACCAGCACCCGGTCGAAGCTGCCCGGCCGCCAGGCCGGACGCGTCCCGTCGGCGGCGATCACCTGGTACGGCCCGGGGTTGCCGTCCAGCGCCTTCGCGACGAGGCCGGCACGGTGGGTCTGCTTCTCGGAGGCGACGAGCAGGGCGCCCCGTTCGGCAGCCAGCGCGCCGAGCAGCGCGGCCTTGCCGCCGGGCCCCGCGCACCCGTCCAGCCAGCGCCGGTCGGGCCCGTCCAGGGGTGCGTTGGCGAGGGCGATCGCCACGAGCTGGCTGCCCTCGTCCTGCACGCCCGCGCGTCCGTCCCGCACGGCCGCGATGGCGCCCGGCTCGCCGCCCTCGCTCAGCCGCACGGCATAGGGCGACCAACGGCCCGGCACGGCGGCGTCCTCGTCGAGCAGTTCCTCTGCGGTGGCCCGCCCGGGCCGTGCCACGAGCGTCACCTCGGGCCGCTCGTTGTCGGCGCGCAGCAGCTCCTCGACGCCGTCGCGCCCGCCGCCGAGGGAGTCCCACAGCGCGGAGACCACCCACCGGGGATGCGAGTGAACGACGGCGAGATGGTCCTCGGGATCCTCGTCGTACGCGGGCGCGACCCGCTCCAGCCAGCCGTCCAGGTCGTCCTGCGCGACCTTGCGCAGCACCGCGTTGACGAACTTGGCCCGTCCGTCGCCGAGCACGACCCGGGCGAGCTCGACGGTGGCGGACACGGCCGCGTGCGTCGGGATCCGTGTGCCGAGCAACTGGTGCGCGCCGAGGCTCAGCACGTCCAGCACCGGCGGGTCGACCTCCCCGAGCGGCCGGTCCACGCAGGACGCCAGGACCGCGTCGTACGTCCCCTGCCGCCGCAGCGTGCCGTACACCAGCTCGGTGGCGAGGGCGGCGTCCCGGGCGTCGAAGTCGTCGTTCTCCCGCGCCTTGCGCAACAGCGGGGGCAGGACGAGGTTGGCGTAGGCGTCCCGCTCGTCCACGGCCCTCAGCGCCTCGAAGGCGAGGATGCGGACGGGGTCCTTCTTGGGCCGGCGGTAGGGCTTGCCTGACGTGCGGGCTCGACGGGGCTGTTCGCTCACGAAAAAGGTGCTCCGGGGGTGAGAAGAAGTGCGCCGTCCAGCCTACGCCGCCGGGTGGGGGGGGGGAGCGGCGGTGGGCGGCGTCCGGGACGGCAGTGGTGTGCGTCCGGGAGCGGCTACGCGGAGGGCTGGGGGCAGCCGCAGGGAGAGGCCTGGGGAAGCCGTAGCCGGGGCGGGGCCGGTGCGGGGCCTGGCCTGCCCGGCTTCACGGCTTCACTGCTTCACTGCTTCCGAGCAGGGCGGGATCACGTACAGGCCCTGCCCGGCTTCGGCTTCCGGGCTGGGCGAGACCACGGGCAGGGCCCTGCGCGGCTTCACCTTCCGGACCGGGCGGGGCCACGTGCAGGGTCCTGCATGGCTTCAGCCTCCGAGCTGCTCGCCCTCGCCGATCCGGACGCCGCGGGCCCAGTCCGCCGCCCGCATCGGCTTCTTGCCCTGGGCCTGCACCCACAGCAGCTCGACGGCGTACGAGCCGGTGCCGGCGTACACGTTGTTCTTCCCGGCGGCGATCTGCCCCGGGGCGAGGTCCGTCCGGTCGGGCACGGGGGCGACCTGGATGAGCTTGAGCCGCTCACCGCGGAACGTGGTCCAGGCGCCGGGGGCCGGAGTGCAGCCCCGCACCATCCGGTCGACCCGCAGCGCGGGCGCGTTCCAGTCCAGGTGCGCGTCCTCGACGTTCACCTTCGGGGCGAGGCTGATCCCGTCGGCCGGCTGCGGTACGGCCTTCAGGGTGCCGTCCTCGATGCCGTCCATGGTCGCCACGAGCAGCCCGGCACCGGCGAAGGCGAGCCGCGTCAGCAGGTCCCCGCTGGTGTCGGTCGCCCGGATCTCCTCGGTCACCGTCCCGTACACCGGGCCCGAGTCGAGCCCCTCCTCGATCAGGAAGGTGGACGCCCCGGTGATCTCGTCGCCGGCCATGATGGCGTGCTGCACGGGCGCGGCACCGCGCCAGGCCGGCAGCAGGGAGAAGTGCAGGTTGACCCAGCCGTGCGCGGGGATGTCGAGGGCCACCCGGGGCAGCAGCGCGCCGTAGGCGACGACGGGGCAGCAGTCCGGCCCGATCTCCCGCAGCCGCTCCAGGAACTCGGGGTCCTTCGGCTTCGCGGGCTTCAGCACCTCGATCCCGGCCTCCTCCGCCCGCTCGGCGACGGGCGACGCGACGAGCCGGCGTCCCCGCCCGGCCGGGGCGTCGGGCCGCGTGACGACGGCGGCCACCTCGTGCCGCCCGGAGGCGAGCAGAGCGTCCAGAGCGGGAACGGCGACCTCGGGTGTACCGGCGAAGACGAGCTTCATGGGGTGGTGGGGGCCTCTCGGGCGGGGACGGTGACGGGCAACGCCCAAGTCTATGAGCCGGGAGAGGGAAAGCCGCGGACGGCGCCCGGCCCCACGGGAGAGCCCGTCTCCTGACGGACAGTCACGGGCGGTACGCGGGCGGAAGGCCGAAGAACCAAAGATCGACGACGGAAGGCGCACACCCGGCGCAAACGGGCGCACGCATACGCTCCCGCGCCCCCACACCGTGACCCGCGGAGCGGATCCGCGTTGTCAAGACAGAGTTGACCACAACGGGCCGCGACGCGGCCCATTCCTTTCAACGCCGGTTCGAGAGGCTTGTTCATGGCCGACCATGCAACCCACGACGCCCAGGCTCGGGCCAGCCTGCACTTGCTGGTGCGGGACATCGAGCGGGTCCGCCGGCAGGTGGACGCACTGCGCACCCTCACCGCCCAGTTGGGCAACGTCTACCGCCCGCGCCGCTCCGGTCCCTCCACGGGCTTCGTCGTCTACGGACGCGCTCCCGCCCCGACGGTACGTCTCGCCCAGGAGCTGCGGGACAGCGTCGAGACCCTGGTCACGGCGGCCGTGGACTTCGACCGCTCACTCGGCTTCTCGTGGGACGCGGTGGGTTCCGCACTCGGGGTCACCAAACAGGCGGTCCACCGCCGTTACGGCGCCCGCCGGAACACGGCCCAGACGGCCGCGCCCGAGCCGGAGCGCACGCCGGAGCCGACGGGCGGCCGCTCGGTCAACGTGACCACCGGCCTGCCCACGGTGCCGACGGTCCCCGCGGCCCGCTCCATGCCCACGCAGCCGACGGCCGGCAGCCCCTCCCTCCGCGACGAGGTCAGGCCGACGGCCTTCCCGGGCCCGCGCAACGGCTGACGACCCCCTGCTCCGCCCTCTCGGAACATCTCCGGGAGGGCAGCCGCGTACCGGGCCGGAATCCGGCCGGACGTGCCCCCTCCGTTCAGGACGGCCGACCCGACGTCGCCCAGCACGGCACAGGACGCCATGAGCACACCCCGGGGCCGGAGACAGTCTCCCGAGGCACGCCTCGGGACCGGGAAGACACCCTTGGAGAAACGGGCCACTCCGCCGTCCGCTCACCCGATGTCGGCCGGGTCGATCCGCACCCAGACCCCAGCCCCGGCACCGGTACCGGCTCCCCCGCCGCTCCCCCGGGCCATCCGCGCGGCCTGCGCGGCCTTGAGTGCGGCCGCCAGCGCGGCGCCCCTGCCCGGCGGCACCCGCAGCAGGGCCCTCTCCCATTGCTCCCCGGGCGGTGGCGCCCCCGTGCGCCGCGGTCGCCCGGCGGCGGACACGGGCAACGGCACCGGCCCCAACACCTCCGCCTCGGGCGGCAGTTCGGCCGCCCGGAGGAAGTCGGCCAGCGCCTCCGGCGGCCCCGACACGGCCGCCATCCGCGACACCGGCGGAAAGCCCAGTTCGGCCCGCTCGGCGAGTTCGCGCACCGCGTGCCCGACGGGATCCCAGCGGACGAGCGCCTGCACGGGCCGCAGCGTCGGCTCGGCCACGACCACCACGGTGCCCCCGGCCGACTGGGGCCGCACGAGGGACGCGGCCGCGATCCACCGCCGCAGCGCGTCCTCCCCAGCCCGCAGGTCGGGCCGCCCGAGCATGGCCCACCCGTCCAGCAGCAGCGCCGCCGCGTACCCGCCCTCGGCGACCGGCTCGGCCCCCGGCGTGCTCACCACCAGCGCGGGCGCCTCCGGCACCGTGTCGAGCACGTGCTCGCGCCCCGAGGTGCGCACGGGGACGGCGGGGAAGGCCCGGCCCAGTTCCTCGGCGGTCCGCCGGGCCCCGACGACCGAGGCGCGCAGCCGGAAGGACCCGCAGTCCGGGCAGTGCCAGCGGCTCTCCTCGCGCCCGCACCACCCGCAGTTCAGGGCACCGCCGTCCGGCGCCTCCAGCGGCCCGGAGCAGTGCCGGCAGCGCGCGGGTGCCCGGCAGTCGGCACAGGCCATGCGCGGCACGTATCCCCTGCGGGGCACCTGCACCAGCACCGGGCCGGTCCGCAGACCGTCCCTGACGGCCTGCCAGGCGAGGGTCGGCAGCCGGGCGGCCCGGGCGGCCTCGTCCCGGGCGAGGTCCTGGTCCCCGACGGTCCGTACGAGCGGGGCCGCTTGGCGCACCTGCTCCCGCCCGGCGACGAGCGGCCGCGCCCAGCCGCTCTCGACGAGCTGCGCGGCCTCCACCGTGCAGCCCCAGCTCCCCAGCAGGAAGCCGCACTTTTCCTGGGCGGCGCGCAGCAGGAGCACCTCGCGGGCGTGCGGCTGCGGGGCGTGCTGTTCGCTGTGGCTGTCGTCGCCGTCGTCCCAGAGGGCGACCAGACCGAGGTCCTGGACCGGCGCGAACATGGCGGCTCTGGTCCCGATCACGGCCCGCACGGATCCGCGCCGCACCGCGAGCCACTGCGCGTATCGCTTCTCGGGGCCGGCGTCGGCGGTGAGCACCGCGTGCCGCCCCTCCCCCAGCAAGGAGGTCAGAGCGGCGTCGACCCGGGCGACCGCCCGCCCGTCGGGCAGGACGGCGAGCGCCCCGCGCCCGGAGGCCAGCGTCGCGGCGACGGCCCGCGCCAGCTCCTCGCTCCACTGCGGCCCGGGCAACGCGTTCCACACGGCCCGGGGCGCCCCGCCGGCGGCCAGGGACTCCAGGAAGGCCGTACCCCGCTCGTACCGCTGCCAGGAGCCCGCGTGGGGCGCCGGGGGCGGGGGCAGCGGGTCGGGTGAGGACCGCTGCTCGGCGCGGGCGTTGCGCGGCGGGACGGCGAGCTGCAGGACGTCGGCGAGACTGCCGGCGTACCGGTCGGCGACCGCCCGGGCCAGCCCCAGCAGTTCCCCGCTGAGCACCCGCTCGGGCGACACGACCTGGGCCAGGGCGGCCAGCGGCCCGGAGTAGTCGGACTCGGGCAGCCGCTCGACGAGGTACCCGTCGATCAGCCCGCCGCCCTCGCGCCGCCCTTCACGCACGCGATGCCGCCCGGCCCCGAACCGGACCCGCACCCGCACCCCCGGCTGGGCGTCCGCGTCCAGCTCCTCGGGCACGGCGTAGTCGAAGTACCGGTCTAGGTGGAGCACGCCCTTGTCGACGAGGACCCGCGCGACGGGCAGCTCCTTGGCGAGCGCGGCCCCCCGCCAGGTCCGCGGCTTGGCCCGGGGCGTGGCGGCCTTGCGCACACTGTCCCGGATGAGCGCGAGCTGCTCGGGCGGAGCACCCTGTGCACCCCGCCCCGCCTGTTCGTTCTCGCTGCTCACGCTTGCATTCTTACCAAACGCCACTGACAACCGGCAGCGCCCGAGTTCCCCGGTGGCGACGGCGTTCACCCGCCTTGGACCACTCGGCCACGCCGCCGGGCACGGCCCGGCCGGCGGCGGGATTCGAACCCGCGAGGCTCCTGTGAGCCAGAAGTATCCGTCGCCTTCGCACCGGGCGCCCCGGCACGCGCTCAGCGTAGGGACCGCCCGTCGCTGCCCGCGAACCGTTTTGCCCGCTCAGAGGAGACGACAGGTGCGTAGGAAGACGACAGGTGCGGAGGAAACGGGACCCCGGGCGGCACGACGAGGCCCGGCTCCCCGAAGGGGGCCGGGCCTCGTCACGACGCCGTGGAACCGGGAACTACACCCCCGCCGCCTTGCGCAGCGCGTCCACGCGGTCCGTGCGCTCCCAGGTGAAGTCGGGGAGCTCGCGGCCGAAGTGGCCGTACGCCGCGGTCTGGGAGTAGATCGGGCGGAGCAGGTCGAGGTCGCGGATGATGGCGGCCGGGCGGAGGTCGAAGACCTCGTCGATCGCCTTCTCGATCCGGTCCGTGTCGACCTTGGCGGTGCCGAAGGTCTCGACGAACAGACCCACCGGCTCGGCCTTGCCGATCGCGTACGCGACCTGGACCTCGCAGCGGGTGGCGAGACCCGCGGCGACCACGTTCTTCGCGACCCAGCGCATCGCGTACGCCGCGGAGCGGTCGACCTTGGACGGGTCCTTGCCGGAGAACGCACCGCCGCCGTGGCGGGCCATGCCGCCGTAGGTGTCGATGATGATCTTGCGGCCGGTCAGGCCGGCGTCACCCATCGGGCCGCCGATCTCGAAGCGGCCGGTGGGGTTGACCAGAAGCCGGTAGTTCTCCGTGTCGAGCTTGATGCCGTCGTCGAGGAGGGCCTTCAGCTCGGGCTCGACCACGAACTCCTTGATGTCCGGAGCCAGCAGCGAGTCCAGGTCGATGTCGGAGGCGTGCTGCGAGGAGACCACGACGGTGTCCAGACGGACCGCCTTGTCACCGTCGTACTCGATGGTGACCTGGGTCTTGCCGTCCGGGCGCAGGTAGGGGATGGTGCCGTTCTTGCGCACGTCGGACAGCCGCTTCGACAGGCGGTGGGCCAGGAAGATCGGCAGCGGCATCAGCGTGGGCGTCTCGTCCGTCGCGTAGCCGAACATCAGCCCCTGGTCGCCGGCGCCCTGCTTGTCGAGCTCGTCCTCGTCGCCCTCGACGCGCTTCTCGTAGGCCGTGTCCACGCCCTGGGCGATGTCCGGGGACTGCGCGCCGATGGACACGGACACGCCGCAGGACGCGCCGTCGAAGCCCTTCTTGGAGGAGTCGTAGCCGATCTCGAGGATCTTGTTCCGGACCAGCGTCGCGATGTCCGCGTACGTCTTGGTCGTGACCTCGCCGGCCACGTGCACCAGGCCGGTCGTGATCAGGGTCTCGACGGCGACCCGCGAGGACGGGTCCTCGCGCAGGAGCGCGTCGAGAATGGTGTCGCTGATCTGGTCAGCGATCTTGTCGGGGTGACCCTCGGTCACGGACTCCGAGGTGAAAAGGCGACGGGACACAACGCTCCCTGAGGTTGCAGCGGCTGCTGGCTGATCATTGGCGGACGGCGGGGGCTGCACCCGGCGCCGTCCGTGGAACAGTTTACGGGTCACGCTTCGGCCACGGTCCCCCTGTCTCGCCACTCGGGAGTGCTGTGACCTGCGGCACGGGCATTCTGCCCAATGGCGAGCGACGTTGGCCAGAGGCGCCACGCCCGGGTCGACCCGTTTTCGAGCGGGCCGGGGGCGCTCGGGCCTCAGCGCAGGCGCTCGGCCACCAGGTCCCAGACGGTCTCGGCCAGGGCTTCCTTGGGCCCGTGCGCCACGGCGGTCTCGCTGCCGTCGGCGCCGAGCACGACCGCCTCGTTCTCCTCGGAGCCGAAGGTCTTGCGCTCGCCCACCTCGTTCACGACCAGCAGGTCGCAGCCCTTGCGCTTGAGCTTGGCGCGGCCGTTGGCGAGGACGTCGTCCGTCTCGGCGGCGAAGCCGACGATCACCTGTCCGGCGCGGGCCCGGTCCGCGGATATCTCCGCGAGGACGTCCGGATTGCGCACCAGGGTGATCGGCTCCGGCTCCTGCCCGTCCTTCTTCTTGATCTTCCCGGCCGCGTACGCCGCGGGGCGGAAGTCCGCCACCGCGGCCGCCATCACCACGGCGTCGGCGTCGGGGGCGGCGCGCAGCACGGCCTCGCGCAGCTGCACGGCGGTGCCGACCGGGACGACGTCGACGCCGGCGGGGGCGGGCAGGGTGCTGTTGGCCGCGATCAGCGTGACGCGGGCGCCGCGGGCGGCGGCGGTGCGGGCGAGGGCGTAGCCCTGCTTGCCGGAGGAGCGGTTGCCGAGGAACCGGACGGGGTCCAGGGGCTCGCGGGTGCCACCGGCGCTGACGACGACGTGCCGGCCCGTGAGGTCGGGCTCGGTGACGCCCCTGGCCAGCACGCGGCGGCAGACCTCGAAGATCTCGCCCGGGTCGGGCAGCCGGCCCTTGCCGGTGTCGACGCCCGTGAGGCGGCCCACGGCCGGCTCGATGACGAGGGCGCCGCGGCGGCGCAGCGTCGCCACGTTCTCCTGGGTGGCCGGGTGCTCCCACATCTCCGTGTGCATGGCGGGCGCGAAGACCACCGGACATCGGGCGGTGAGCAGCGTGTTGGTGAGGAGGTCGTCGGCGAGGCCGTGGGCCGCCTTGGCGAGCATGTCGGCGGTGGCGGGGGCGACGACGACCAGGTCGGCGTGCTGGCCGATGCGCACGTGCGGGACCTCGTGCACGTCGTCCCAGACCTCGGTGGAGACCGGGTGGCCGGAGAGCGCGGACCAAGTGGCGGCGCCGACGAAGTGCAGCGCGGAGGCGGTGGGCACCACGCGCACGTCGTGGCCCGACTCCGTCAGCCGCCGCAGCAGCTCACAGGCCTTGTACGCGGCGATGCCACCGCTGACCCCCAGAACGACCTTCGGCTTGTCCACGTCTCTCCCCGGACCTCGGCAACCGGCACACCGTACGACTCCATGACACACCACAGGCCCGGCAGTCGGCCTGCCGGGCCTGTGGACAAGTCAGCGTGAAGCTGTAAATCCTGCTTACTGCGCCGGGCCCTCGACGGCCTCGGACGTCAGGAGCCCCGCGTTGATCTCGCGGAGGGCGATCGAGAGCGGCTTCTCGTGGACGTGGGTGTCGACGAGAGGACCGACGTACTCGAGGAGACCCTCACCGAGCTGCGAGTAGTACGCGTTGATCTGGCGGGCACGCTTGGCCGCGTAGATCACGAGGCTGTACTTCGAGTCGGTGGCCTCGAGGAGCTCGTCGATCGGCGGGTTGATGATGCCCTCGGGCGCGGAGATGGAAGAGGACACGCTCTACCTTCCGATGGATGGGAAAGATTCTGTCGGGGTGATCGGCCGACCGTGACGATCAGCGATGGTCACACGACGTCCATCAAGGCTAGCAGCTCGCGCGCCACGTCCTCGACGGAGGTGTTGACCAGGGTGGTGTCGAACTCCGGCTCCGCCGCGAGTTCGATCTTCGCCGCGTCGAGCCGGCGCTCGATCACCTCGGGCGGTTCGGTGCCCCGCCCGGTGAGTCTGCGCACGAGCTCCTCCCAGGAGGGGGGAGCCAGGAACACCAGCTGGGCCTCGGGCATCGACTCGCGGACCAGTCGGGCGCCCTGCAGGTCGATCTCGAGGAGGACGGGCTCGCCGTTCTCCAGACGCTCCTGCACGGCCGCGCGCGGCGTGCCGTAGCGGTTGCCGGCGAACTCGGCCCACTCCAGCAGTTCCCCGTTGGCGATCAGCTTGTCCATCTCGTCGTCGGAGACGAAGAAGTAGTGGACTCCGTGCTGCTCGCCGGGGCGGGGCTTGCGGGTCGTGGCCGACACGGAGAGCCAGACCTCGGGGTGTTCCTTGCGCATATGAGCGACGACCGTGCTCTTGCCGACCCCGGAGGGGCCGGAGAGCACGGTCAGCCGCGGACGTACGTCCGGGGGTACGGGGGACGTCCCCCGGGGTGTTGCAGCCATGCAGCGATTATCCAGCAATCGCGGAGTGCCCGGGACGCGCTTGGCCGGACTGCCCGGTTCAGGAGCCGGTGCTGCCGAACTCGCGCTCCAGGGAGGCGATCTGGTTGGAACCGAGGCCACGCACGCGGCGGCTCTCGGAGATGCCGAGTCGTTCCATGATCTGCTTGGCGCGGACCTTGCCCACGCCCGGCAGCGACTCGAGGAGGGCGGAGACCTTCATCTTGCCGATGACGTCGTTCTCCTGGCCCTGCTTGATGACCTCGTGAAGGGAGGCGCCGGAGTGCTTGAGTCGATTCTTGACCTCGGCCCGCTCCCGGCGAGCCGCGGCGGCCTTTTCGAGCGCGGCTGCGCGCTGTTCAGGGGTAAGGGGCGGAAGAGCCACGCCTACGTCACCTCGGATGTCGAACTGTCGGATACGGACCGGTGAGGAACCTAGTCGCCCCACACCTGGGGAGCCACGAGCAACACACGCTTGCCCGTTCTCTCGTCGGAGACTAGCGGGCAAGTCCGCCGGAGTCATTGAGAACAGCGGAAAAGTCCTGGTCAGCCTTCATCTGAACGGACATTTAGGACATACTGCCCCGGATTTGAGGATGTATTCAGACTCAAGCCGGCCCCGGACCACTCATCGGAGGTCTCACCGGAAGGTCTGGACCGCCTCACGAGGACGTCACGGCTGCGCGGATCTCCTCCGCGAAGCGCTCCGCGGCGTCACGCAGAGCGACCGCGTCGGGACCGTGGCGTAGCACCCCGCGGCTGACGTTCGGCACGACGTTGCGCACCGCCGCACCGAAGACCCCCGGGAGATCGGCCGGCGTGGCGCCCTGGGCGCCGATGCCGGGCGCCAGGAGGGGGCCGTTGATGTCCAGGTCGTACGTCGACAGATCACCGAGGGTGGCGCCCACGACCGCGCCGAAGGACCCCAGCGGCTCCTGCCCCGCGTTCTCGGCGGCGAGGTGCGCCAGCATCGTCGCTCCGACGTTCCGGCCGTCGGCCCGCACCGCGTGCTGGACCTCGCCGCCCTCCGGGTTCGAGGTCAGTGCCAGCACGAACAGTCCGGCGCCGCTCTCCCGGGCCAGCGCGACGGCCGGGCTGAGCGATCCGTAGCCGAGGTACGGGGAGACCGTCAGGGCGTCGGAGAACAGCGGCGCGTCCTTGTGCAGGAAGGCCTGGGCGTACGCGGCCATGGTGGAGCCGATGTCGCCGCGCTTGGCGTCCATCACGATCAGCGCGCCGGCCGCCCGGGCCTCCTCGACCGACTTCTCCAGGACGGCGACGCCGCGCGAACCGAAGCGCTCGAAGAACGCGCTCTGCGGCTTGAGCACGGCGACCCGGTCGGCGACGGCCTCGACGACCGTGCGGCTGAACCGCTCCAGGCCGGCCACGTCGTCGTTCAGGCCCCACTCGGCGAGCAGGGAGGCGTGCGGGTCGATGCCGACGCACAGCGGGCCGCGCTCGTCCATGGCCCGGCGCAGGCGCACGCCGAAGGGTTCGAGACCACTCATGCCGTCTTCCTCACGTCGGCGCCCACCGCGTCGGCGAGCGTGGCGTAGGGGCTGGTGGCCAGGCGAGCGGCGAGCCCCTTGTGGATCGCGCGGCCCCAGAAGGGCCCCTCGTAGATGAAGGCGCTGTAGCCCTGGACCAGCGTGGCACCGGCCAGGATGCGCTGCCAGGCGTCCTCGGCGTTCTCGATGCCGCCGACGCCCACCAGGGTGATCCGGTCGCCCACGCGCGCGTAGAGGCGGCGCAGGACCTCCAGGGACCGCTCCTTCAGGGGCGCTCCGGACAGGCCGCCGGTCTCCTTGACCAGGGAGGCGTCCGACTTCAGGCCGAGGCCCTCGCGCGCGATGGTGGTGTTGGTGGCGATGATGCCGTCCAGGCCGAGTTCCACGGCGAGATCGGCGACGGCGTCGACGTCCTCGTCGGCGAGGTCCGGCGCGATCTTCACCAGGAGCGGGACGCGGCGGGTGGGGACCGTGCGGTCGGCGGCCTCGCGGACGGCGCTCAGCAGCGGGCGCAGGGCCTCGGTGGCCTGGAGGTTGCGCAGGCCGGGCGTGTTCGGCGAGGAGACGTTCACGACCAGGTAGTCGGCGTAGGGGGCGAGCCGCTCGGCGGACTTCACGTAGTCCGCGACGGCCTCCTCCTCGGGGACGACCTTGGTCTTGCCGATGTTGACGCCGACGACCGGCTTGAAGACCGGCGTACGGGAGGCCAGGCGGGCGGCGACGCGCAGCGAGCCGTCGTTGTTGAAGCCCATGCGGTTGATCAGGGCACGGTCCGCGACCAGGCGGAACAGCCGCTGCTTGGGATTGCCGGGCTGGGGCTCACCGGTCACCGTGCCGATCTCGACATGGTCGAAACCGAGCATGGCCATGCCGTCGATGCCGACGGCGTTCTTGTCGAAGCCGGCCGCGAGCCCGAAGGGGCCGTGCATCCGCAGCCCGAGGGCCTCGGTGCGCAGCTCCTTGCAGCGGGGCGCGAGGGCGGCCGCGAGGAACGTGCGCAGCACGGGCACGCGGGCGGCCAGGCGGATCCAGCGGAAGGCCATGTGGTGGGCCTGCTCCGGGTCCAGCCGCTTGAAGACGAGACGGAAGAAGATCTTGTACATGGTGTCCTCACGAGGACGTGGCGTCCTCACGAAGAGGGGGACACCGTTTCCGGTGTCCCCCTCGGGGCTGCTAGTCGCGGGCCGCGGTCAGGTGCTCGGCGTGTTCCTGGAGCGATCGGACGCTCACCTCGCCGCGGTTGAGGGCGTCGATGCCCTGGACCGCCGCCGCGAGGGCCTGGACCGTCGTCAGGCAGGGCACGGAGCGTGCCACGGCCGCCGTACGGATGTCGTAGCCGTCGAGGCGGCCGCCCGTGCCGTACGGGGTGTTGACGATGAGGTCGACCTCGCCGTCGTGGATGAGCTGGACGATGGTCTTCTCGCCGTTGGGGCCGGTGCCCTCGGACTGCTTGCGCACGATGGTGGCGTTGATGCCGTTGCGCTTGAGGACCTCGGCGGTGCCGGACGTGGCGAGCAGCTCGAAGCCGTGCGCGACGAGCTCGCGGGCCGGGAAGATCATCGAGCGCTTGTCGCGGTTGGCGACCGAGATGAAGGCGCGGCCCTTGGTGGGCAGCGGGCCGTAGGCGCCGGCCTGCGACTTGGCGTACGCCGTGCCGAAGACGGAGTCGATGCCCATGACCTCGCCGGTGGAGCGCATCTCCGGGCCGAGGACCGTGTCGACGCCGCGGCCGTGGATGTCGCGGAAGCGCGACCACGGCATGACGGCCTCCTTGACGGAGATCGGCGCGTCGAACGGCAGCTCGCCGCCGTCGCCGGTGGCCGGGAGGAGGCCCTCGGCGCGCAGCTCGGCGATGGTGGCGCCGAGCGAGATGCGGGCGGCGGCCTTGGCCAGGGGCACCGCCGTCGCCTTCGAGGTGAAGGGGACGGTGCGCGAGGCGCGCGGGTTGGCCTCCAGGACGTAGAGGATGTCGCCCGCGAGCGCGAACTGGATGTTGATCAGGCCGCGGACCCCGACGCCCTTGGCGATGCCCTCCGTGGAGGCGCGCAGGCGCTTGATGTCGAAGCCGCCGAGGGTGATCGGGGGCAGGGCGCACGCCGAGTCGCCGGAGTGGATGCCGGCCTCCTCGATGTGCTCCATGACGCCGCCGAGGTAGAGCTCCTCGCCGTCGTAGAGGGCGTCGACGTCGATCTCGATCGCGTCGTCGAGGAACCGGTCGACGAGGACCGGCCGCGAGGGGCTGATCTCGGTCGACTCGGCGATGTACGCCTCCAGGCGCGTCTCGTCGTAGACGATCTCCATGCCGCGTCCGCCGAGGACGTAGGAGGGGCGGACCAGGACCGGGTAGCCGATCTCGTCGGCGATGGCCTTGGCCTCGGAGAAGGTCGTGGCCGTGCCGTGCTTGGGGGCGGGGAGGCCGGCCTCCTTGAGGACCCGGCCGAAGGCGCCGCGGTCCTCGGCGGCGTGGATGGCCTCCGGGGAGGTGCCGACGATCGGCACGCCGTTGTCCTTGAGCGCCTGCGACAGGCCCAGCGGGGTCTGGCCGCCGAGCTGCACGACGACGCCCGCGACCGGTCCGGCCTGCTGCTCGGCGTGCACGATCTCCAGCACGTCCTCCAGCGTCAGCGGCTCGAAGTACAGGCGGTCGGAGGTGTCGTAGTCCGTCGAGACGGTCTCCGGGTTGCAGTTGACCATCACGGTCTCGTAGCCCGCGTCGCTCAGCGCGAAGGAGGCGTGGACGCAGGAGTAGTCGAACTCGATGCCCTGGCCGATGCGGTTGGGGCCGGAGCCCAGGATGATGACGGCCGGCTTCTCGCGCGGGGCGACCTCCGTCTCCTCGTCGTAGGAGGAGTAGAAGTACGGCGTCTTCGCGGCGAACTCGGCGGCGCAGGTGTCGACCGTCTTGTACACCGGGCGGATGCCGAGGGCGTGCCGGACCTCGCGGACGACGTCCTCGCGCAGGCCGCGGATCTCGCCGATCTGCGCGTCGGAGAAGCCGTGCCGCTTGGCCTCGGCGAGGAGGTCGGCGGTCAGCTCGGGGGCCTCGGCCAGCTCGTCGGCGATCTCCTTGATCAGGAAGAGCTGGTCGACGAACCAGGGGTCGATCTTCGTGTAGTCGAAGATCTCCTCGGGCGTGGCGCCCGCGCGGATGGCCTGCATGACGGTGTTGATGCGGCCGTCGGTGGGGCGGACGGCCTGCTCCAGGAGCTGGGCCTTGTCGCCGGGCTCACCGACGAAGGTGAACTGGCTGCCCTTCTTCTCCAGGGAGCGCAGGGCCTTCTGGAAGGCCTCGGTGAAGTTGCGGCCGATGGCCATGGCCTCGCCGACCGACTTCATGGTGGTCGTCAGCGTGCTGTCGGCGCTCGGGAACTTCTCGAAGGCGAAGCGCGGGGCCTTCACGACCACGTAGTCGAGCGTGGGCTCGAAGGAGGCCGGGGTCTCCTGGGTGATGTCGTTCGGGATCTCGTCGAGGGTGTAGCCGACGGCGAGCTTGGCGGCGATCTTGGCGATCGGGAAGCCGGTGGCCTTGGAGGCGAGGGCCGAGGAACGGGACACGCGCGGGTTCATCTCGATGACGATGACCCGGCCGTCCTCGGGGTTGACCGCGAACTGGATGTTGCAGCCGCCGGTGTCGACGCCGACCTCGCGGATCACGGCGATGCCGATGTCGCGCAGGGTCTGGTACTCGCGGTCGGTGAGCGTCATCGCGGGCGCGACGGTAATCGAGTCACCGGTGTGGACGCCCATGGGGTCGAAGTTCTCGATGGAGCAGACGACCACGACGTTGTCGTGCTTGTCGCGCATCAGCTCCAGCTCGTACTCCTTCCAGCCGAGGATGGACTCCTCCAGGAGCACCTCGGTGGTCGGGGAGAGCGTGAGGCCCTGGCCGGCGATGCGGCGCAGCTCCTCCTCGTCGTGGGCGAAGCCGGAGCCGGCGCCGCCCATGGTGAAGGAGGGGCGGACGACGACCGGGTAGCCGCCGAGCGTCTCGACGCCCTGGAGCACGTCGTCCATGGAGTGGCAGATGACCGAGCGGGCGGACTCGCCGTGGCCGATCTTGCGCCGGACGGCCTCGACGACCTCCTTGAAGAGGTCGCGGTCCTCGCCCTTGTTGATGGCCTCGACGTTGGCGCCGATCAGCTCGACGCCGTACTTGTCGAGCGTGCCCGCCTCGTGCAGCGAGATGGCCGTGTTGAGGGCCGTCTGGCCGCCCAGGGTGGGCAGCAGCGCGTCGGGGCGCTCCTTGGCGATGATCTTCTCGACGAACTCGGGGGTGATCGGCTCGACGTAGGTGGCGTCGGCGATCTCCGGGTCGGTCATGATCGTCGCCGGGTTGGAGTTCACCAGGACGACCCGCAGGCCCTCGGCCTTGAGGACGCGGCACGCCTGGGTGCCGGAGTAGTCGAACTCGGCGGCCTGGCCGATGACGATCGGGCCGGAGCCGATGACCAGGACGGACTGGATATCGGTGCGCTTAGGCACGCTGGCCCTCCATCAGGGATACGAAGCGGTCGAACAGGTAGGCGGCGTCGTGCGGACCGGCTGCCGCTTCGGGGTGGTACTGGACGCTGAAGGCGGGGCGGTCGAGGAGCTGGAGCCCCTCCACCACGTTGTCGTTCAGGCAGACGTGGGACACCTCGGCGCGGCCGAACGGGGTCTCGGAGACCCGGTCGAGCGGGGCGTCGACGGCGAAGCCGTGGTTGTGCGCGGTGACCTCGACCTTGCCGGTCGTGCGGTCCTGCACCGGCTGGTTGATGCCGCGGTGGCCGTACTTCAGCTTGAAGGTGCCGAAGCCGAGCGCGCGGCCCAGGATCTGGTTGCCGAAGCAGATGCCGAACAGCGGGGTGCCGCGCTCCAGGACGCCCTGCATCACGGAGACGGGGTGGTCGGCGGTGGCCGGGTCGCCGGGGCCGTTGGAGAAGAACACGCCGTCCGGGTTCACCGCGTAGACGTCCTCGACGGTGGCGGTCGCCGGGAGCACGTGCACCTCGATGCCACGCTCGGCCATGCGGTGCGGGGTCATGCCCTTGATGCCGAGGTCGACGGCGGCGACGGTGAACTTCTTCTCGCCGATGGCCGGGACGACGTACGGCTCGGTGGTGGCGACCTCGGCGGAGAGGTTCGCGCCCTTCATCTGGGGGGCTTCCTGGACGCGGGCCAGCAGTGCGGCGTCGTCCCGGACGGCGTCGCCGCTGAAAATGCCGACGCGCATCGCGCCGCGCTCACGCAGGTGGCGGGTGAGGGCGCGGGTGTCGATGCCGCTGATGCCGACGACGCCCTGGGCGTCCAGTTCCTCGTCGAGCGTGCGCCGGGAGCGCCAGTTGGACGGCACGCGCGCGGGGTCGCGCACGACGTAGCCGGACACCCAGATCTTCCGGGACTCCATGTCCTCGTCGTTGATGCCGGTGTTGCCGACGTGCGGGGCGGTCATCACGACCACCTGGCGGTGGTAGGAGGGGTCGGTCAGGGTCTCCTGGTAGCCGGTCATGCCGGTGGAGAACACCGCTTCGCCGAAGGTCTCCCCCACGGCCCCGTAGGCGCGGCCGCGGAAGACCCGGCCGTCCTCCAGGACGAGTACGGCGGGAGTCCTGGCGGCTCCCCTGGTGGAGGTGGTCATCGTTCGGCGCCTTCCTTGCTGTGCGTTTCGATCATCGAGGTGAGGGCCGCGACCCACTCGTGGTGCTCGGCGGCGTGGTCGGAGCGGAATCCGGAGTCGATCAGCCGGTCGCCGTGCTCCCAGGTGACGACGAGCAGGCCGCCCTCGGTGAGCACCTTGCCGGCGATGCCCTTGTCGAGGCGGGCCTCGCGCAGGGCCGCGGCCGGGACGAAGAAGTCGTCCGCGCCGGGGCGTACGACATCGAGGCCCGCGTCCGTCAGGGTCAACTCGGCCCGGCTGCGGGTGCCCAGGCCGTGCGCGACGATGCGGTCGAGCCACTGCCCGGCGGTGGTGGAGCCGTGGTAGCGGCCGCTCATGGTCAGGCGTGCCGGGCCCGGCTCGTCCGGGGCGGCGGGCAGCTCGGGCAGGTCGCCCTGGAGGGTGCCGCGCCACTTCCAGCCCTCGCGCATCAGCCAGTAGACGAGCGCGACGAACAGGGCGAGGCCGACGACCCAGCCGATGCGGGCGGCCCAGTCGGTCACTTGCGCCGATTCCTTCTCGGCGGCGAGCAGGAGTACAGGTGTCACGTGAGCTTCCCGTCGACGAGCGTGGCCTTGCCCCGCAGCCACGTGTGCGTCACACGGCCCGGCAGCTCACGCCCCTCGTAGGGGGTGTTGCGGCTGCGCGAGGCGAAGCCCGCGGGTTCCACCAGCCCACGGTATGCCGTGTCGACCAGGGTGAGGTTGGCGGGCTCACCTGCCGAGACGGGACGTCCGTGGCCCGTGGCCTGTCCGATCTGCGCGGGCTTGACGGACATCCGGTCGGCGACGCCGGCCCAGTCCAGGAGGCCCGTGTCGACCATGGTCTCCTGCACCACCGACAGCGCGGTCTCCAGGCCGACCATGCCCATGGCGGCCGCGGCCCACTCGCAGTCCTTGTCCTCGTGCGGGTGCGGGGCGTGGTCGGTGGCGACGATGTCGATCGTGCCGTCGGCGAGCGCCTCGCGCAGGGCCATCACGTCGCGCTCGGTGCGCAGCGGCGGGTTGACCTTGTAGACGGGGTTGTAGGTGCGCACCAGCTCGTCCGTGAGGAGGAGGTGGTGCGGGGTGACCTCGGCGGTGACCTGGATGCCGCGGGACTTGGCCCAGCGGACGATCTCCACGGACCCGGCGGTCGACAGGTGGCAGATGTGGACGCGGGAGCCGACGTGGTCGGCGAGCAGGACATCCCGGGCGATGATCGATTCTTCGGCCACCGCGGGCCAGCCGCCGAGGCCCAGCTCGGCGGAGACGACACCCTCGTTCATCTCGGCGCCCTCGGTCAGCCGCGGCTCCTGGGCGTGCTGGGCGACGACACCGCCGAAGGCCTTCACGTACTCCAGGGCCCGGCGCATGATCACGGCGTCGTGGACGCACTTGCCGTCGTCGGAGAAGACGGTGACGCCGGCGGCGGACTCGTGCATGGCGCCCAGCTCGGCGAGCTTCCTGCCCTCCAGGCCGACGGTGACCGCGCCGATGGGCTGCACGTCGCAGTAGCCGTGCTCCTTGCCGAGCCGCCAGACCTGCTCGACGACACCGGCGGTGTCGGCGACCGGGAAGGTGTTGGCCATGGCGAAGACGGTGGTGAAACCGCCGGAGGCGGCGGCGCGGGTGCCGGTGAGGACGGTCTCGGAGTCCTCGCGGCCGGGCTCGCGCAGGTGGGTGTGCAGGTCGACCAGGCCCGGCAGCAGCACCTTGCCGTCGGCCTCGACGACCTCCGCGCCCTCGGCGGACAGGCCGCCGCCCACCTCGGCGATGGTTCCGCCGTCGATCAGCACGTCCTGCGGCGCGCCGCCCAGCACCTTGGCACCACGGATCAGGGTCTTGCTCATCTGTCTTACTTCTCCTCGGTGCGGGGGTGGGTGACGGCGGGTTCGTTCCCACCGAGCAGCAGGTAGAGGACGGCCATCCGGATGGACACTCCGTTGGCGACCTGCTCGACGACGGTGCAGCGGTCGGAGTCGGCGACCTCGGCGGTGATCTCCATGCCGCGGACCATCGGGCCGGGGTGCATCACGATGGCGTGCTCGGGCATCCGGGCCATGCGGTCGCCGTCGAGGCCGTAGCGCCGGGAGTACTCGCGCTCGGTGGGGAAGAACGCGGCGTTCATGCGCTCGCGCTGGACGCGCAGCATCATCACCGCGTCGGACTTGGGCAGCGTGCTGTCGAGGTCGTAGGAGACCTCGCAGGGCCAGGTCTCGATGCCGACCGGCAGGAGGGTCGGCGGGGCGACGAGGGTGACCTCGGCGCCGAGCGTGTGCAGCAGATCGACGTTGGAGCGGGCGACCCGGCTGTGCAGGACGTCGCCGACGATCGTGATGCGCTTGCCCTCGAGGTCCTGGCCGAGTCCGGCGTCCGGGCCGATCAGGCGGCGGCGCATGGTGAAGGCGTCCAGCAGGGCCTGGGTGGGGTGCTGGTGGGTGCCGTCGCCGGCGTTGACCACGGCGGCGTCGATCCAGCCGGAGTTGGCGAGGCGGTACGGGGCTCCGGAGGCGCCGTGCCGGATGACGACGGCGTCGACGCCCATGGCTTCCAGGGTCTGGGCGGTGTCCTTCAGGGACTCGCCCTTGGAGACGCTGGAGCCCTTGGCGGAGAAGTTGATGACGTCCGCGGACAGCCGCTTCTCGGCGGCCTCGAAGGAGATCCGGGTCCGGGTGGAGTCCTCGAAGAAGAGGTTGACGATCGTGCGGCCGCGCAGGGTCGGCAGCTTCTTGATCGGCCGGTCGGCGACCCGGGCCATCTCCTCGGCGGTGTCGAGGATCAGGACGGCGTCGTCGCGGGTGAGATCGGCGGCCGAGATGAGATGACGCTGCATCTGTCAGGCTCCGTAAGGCAGTTCATTCGGGAGAATCGGGGCAGACGGGCGCGCGGGGGCGCAACCGGGCGGGCGTACGACGCGGCGTACGCCGGGAGCGCTACTGCGGGGTCGGCTTGGCGCCGAGCAGCACGGTGTCGCGACCGTCCTCCTCGGCGAGCTGGACCTTGACCGTCTCCCGCAACGACGTGGGGAGGTTCTTGCCGACGTAGTCGGCGCGGATGGGCAGTTCACGGTGTCCGCGGTCGACGAGCACGGCGAGCTGCACCGCGCGCGGTCGCCCGAGGTCGTTCAGGGCGTCGAGGGCGGCGCGGATGGTGCGGCCGGAGAAGAGCACGTCGTCGACGAGGACGACGAGCTTGCCGTCGAGGCCGTCACCGGGGATCTCGGTGCGGGCCAGCGCGCGCGGCGGGTGCATGCGCAGGTCGTCGCGGTACATGGTGATGTCGAGCGAGCCGCAGGGGACCTTGCGCTCGGTGATCTGCTCGAGCTTGTCGGCGATGCGCCGGGCGAGGAAGACGCCCCGGGTCGGAATGCCGAGGAGCACCACGTCGTCGGCGCCCTTGGCGCGTTCGACGATCTCGTGGGCGATGCGGGTCAGCACGCGCGCGATGTCGGGCCCTTCGAGAACGGGCCGGGCATCGGACTGCGTGTCGTGCGTGTCCATACGAAACGGACCTCCTTCTCCGCCTCACGGGACGGACCTTAAAGGACGTCGAGATTGCGCCATACACGGTAGCAGGTCCCCGAGATCGCCCGTAC
The DNA here is from genome assembly GCF_021474405.1 of [Streptosporangium] indianense. Classification (GTDB taxonomy): domain Bacteria; phylum Actinomycetota; class Actinomycetes; order Streptomycetales; family Streptomycetaceae; genus Streptomyces; species Streptomyces indiaensis. The sequence continues at coordinate 28,555 of NZ_JAKEIO010000008.1, read as the reverse complement.
GGCCCCCTCGAATCACCCATCCGGTCCAATGGGAAGCCGATACCACGGAAGAGTCGGTGCGGACCATTCGGCTTGACGCGGCAGAGTAACGCTGCGTAACCTCACAGTGAGTTACCAGCCGCGCGGCCTGGCACCCACGCCAGACGCGTCGACACAGTGCCGGGGAGCTATATGTCCAGCGAATACGCCAAACAGCTCGGGGCCAAGCTCCGGGCGATCCGCACCCAGCAGGGCCTTTCCCTCCACGGTGTCGAGGAGAAGTCCCAGGGACGCTGGAAGGCGGTCGTGGTCGGTTCGTACGAGCGCGGCGACCGTGCCGTGACCGTGCAGCGCCTTGCCGAGCTGGCGGATTTCTACGGCGTTCCGGTGCAGGAACTGCTTCCGGGCACGACCCCGGGCGGGGCCGCCGAGCCGCCGCCGAAGCTGGTCCTGGACCTGGAGCGGCTGGCCACGGTGCCGGCCGAGAAGGCGGGCCCCCTCCAGCGCTACGCGGCCACGATCCAGTCGCAGCGCGGTGACTACAACGGCAAGGTGCTGTCGATCCGCCAGGACGACCTGCGCACCCTGGCCGTCATCTATGACCAGTCGCCGTCCGTCCTCACGGAGCAGCTGATCAGCTGGGGTGTCCTGGACGCTGACGCGCGCCGTGCGGTGGCGTCCCACGAGGAGGCCTGACCGCTCCGCGGGGCTGTTGGGAGGGTCCAGCAGAAACGTGCCGCCGGGGTGGCCGAAACCCTATGGTTCTCGGCCACCCCGGCGGCTTTGTACGGCGCTGACACCCCTCCGGAGGGCTGAACCACGTCCGGGAACGCCGGAGGGCCCGCAGCGGTGACGCTGCGGGCCCTCCGGCATGTGGTCCGTCTCAGACCTCGTCGCGGCGGAGCGAGGGCTTGAGTTCCTTCAGACGGCCGAGCAGGCCGTTCACGAACGAGGGCGACTCGTCCGTGGAGAACTCCTTCGCCAGCTGCACCATCTCGTCGAGGACGACGGCATCCGGCGTCGCGTCGACCCAGATCAGCTCGTAGGCGCCGAGCCGCAGGATGTTGCGGTCGACGACGGGCATCCGGTCGAGGGTCCAGCCGACGGAGTACTGCGCGATCAGCTCGTCGATGCGCTTCGCGTGCTGCGCGTAGCCCTCGACCAGCTCCATCGTGTACTCGCTGACCGGCGGCTGCCGGGTGTCCGCCCGGGAGAGCCGGACCCAGTCCGCGAGGACGGTCAGCACCTCGGCGCCGCGCTGGTCCCCCTCGAAGAGGATCTGGAAGGCGCGCTTACGGGCCGTGTTGCGGGCAGCCACGGTTAGCTGTTCACCCGGCCGAGGTAGTCGCTGGTGCGGGTGTCGACCTTGATCTTCTCACCGGTGGTGATGAAGAGCGGCACGTTGATCTGGTGGCCGGTCTCCAGGATGGCGGGCTTGGTGCCGCCGGTGGAGCGGTCGCCCTGGACGCCCGGCTCGGTCTCCTGGATGACGAGCTCGACGGCGGCGGGCAGCTCGACGAAGAGCACCTCGCCCTCGTGCTGGGCCACGGTGGCGGTGAAGCCCTCGATCAGGAAGTTGGCGGCGTCGCCGACGGCCTTCTTGTCGACGTGGAGCTGGTCGTAGGTCTCCATGTCCATGAAGACGAAGTACTCGCCGTCCATGTAGGAGAACTGCATGTCGCGCTTGTCGACGGTGGCCGTTTCGACCTTGACGCCGGCGTTGAAGGTCTTGTCGACGACCTTGCCGGAGAGCACGTTCTTGAGCTTGGTGCGCACGAAGGCCGGGCCCTTGCCGGGCTTGACGTGCTGGAACTCGACGACGGACCAGAGCTGGCCGCCTTCGAGCTTGAGCACCATGCCGTTCTTGAGGTCGTTCGTGGAAGCCACGGTTGCGGAATCTCCTGGACTGACGTACGACCCCGGGGCGCGCACCTGCCTGGCTACAGGGCGAGCAGCTCCTTGGTCGTGATGGTGAGTAGCTCGGGTCCGCCGTCCGCCTCGGGGCGGACGACGAGCGTGTCATCGATCCGGACACCGCCCCGGCCCGGGAGGTGGACCCCCGGTTCGACGGTGACTGGCACGCAAGCGTCCAGTTTACCCATGGCCGCGGGACTCAATTGAGGGTCCTCGTCGATTTCGAGCCCCACGCCGTGTCCGGTCAGGAGCGTCAGGCCCTCCGTGTACCCCGCGGAGTCCAGGACCTGGCGGGCGGCGCGGTCGACGTCCCGGCAGGCGGCGCCGGGCACCAGGCTCTCACGCCCGGCCCGCTGGGCGGCGAAGACCAGGTCGTACAACTCGATCTGCCAGTCCGCGGGGGCGGTGCCGATGACGAAGGTGCGGCCGATCTCGCAGCGGTAGCCGCGGTACGTCGCACCGAGGCAGACGGAAAGGAAGTCGCCCTCCTCGACGCGGCGGTCGGTGGGCCGGTGTCCGGGGCGCCCGGAGTTCGGGCCGGTCGCCACGGATGTCGGGAAGGCCGGTCCGTCCGCCCCGTGGTCCACGAGTCGTCGCTCGAGTTCCAGGGCGAGGTGGCGCTCGGTGCGGCCGACGAGGATCGACTCCAGCAGTTCGCCCAGGGCCTGGTCGGCGATCTCGGCGCCGATGCGCAGGCAGGAGATCTCCTCCTCGTCCTTGACGACCCTGAGCTGCTCGACCGCACTGCCGAGACCCGCCAGGCGCAGCCGCGGAGCGACCGAGCCGAGGGCGCGGTGCCGGGACACGGTGAGGTGGTGCTCCTCCACGGCGAGGGAGTCGGCGTCCTGGCCCTCGGCGAGACGGGCCGCCTCTACGGCCGGGTCGCCGCCGTCCGCTCCCGGGAGGGTGTGGACGCGCAGGGCTTCGTCGGGGCGCTCCGGCGCGGGGCGGTCGGCCGCGGGTCCGGCACAGACCAGGAGGTCCTGTTCCTCGGTCCGGCCCAGCAGCAGGACGGCGCCGTGCGGGGCGGCGCCCGCGAGGTAGCGCACGTTGGCGGGGCGGGAGACCAGCGCCGCCGCGCTGCCGCCCGCGTTGCAGTAGTCCCTCAGACGCGTCCGGCGGGCCGCGTACACCTCTGACATGACCCGAGCGTATGAGCTTTGCCGGTTTTGCGCCGGTTGAGGGGGTCTGAGTGGGCGGTTTCGGAGGTGTCCGACTGGTGGGGTCTTGTCCGGGAGGGGCCGTGCCGTGCGGGGTTGCGGGCCGTCCGCGCGTGTGTGGGTGGCGCGCAGTTCCCCGCGCCCCTACGGGGCGCTCACCACTGGGGTGGGCTGGCGATCGAGCGGGCCAGGACGTCGTCCAGGACCCTCGCCGTCTCCGGGACGTCCAGCTGGGAGTTGTCGATGATCGGCAGGCCGGAGCCGTACCAGCCGGCCATGCGGCCGTGGATGCGGGCGACCTCCTCGTCGGACAGCCGGCGGTTGCCCGAGCGCTCCGCGTTGCGTTCGAGGACGATGTCCAGCCCGGGGAGGAGCACGACCGGCAGCAGGCCCGGCCCCACGTGGCGCTTCCAGCCGCCGAGGCCGACGACCGGGCGGTCCGGGAAGACCGCGTCGTCGAGGATGCACGAGATGCCGTTGGCCAGGAAGTTCCGCGCGGCGAAGCCGCAGGTGCGGCGGGCCAGGCGGTACTGGGCCTCGGAGTTGTCGTTCCACCCGGACTGGGGGTCGGCGAAGCCGGAGCGGACCCACTCGCGTACGTCGTCGAGGCTGATGTGGGCCGTGGGGACCCGGCGGTGGTCCGCCCAGTACTTGGCGACGCTGGTCTTGCCCGCGCCCGCGGGGCCGATGAGCAGCACCGCGAGGGTCGTACCTGCGGGGTCCGGGGCCGTGGCGGCGGGTGGGGCCATGGGCATGGCGACCGGGCCGCCGGGCGGCAGCGGTACGTGGCCGGTGGTCTCCGGCGTCGGCGGGGGGACGGGCACGGAGCCCTGGTGGGCGCCCGCGTTCGGCGGGCCCGGGTGATGTGCGGCCGGCGACCAGCTCGTGGCCGGTCCGTGCCCCGGCTGATGGGGCGGCGGCAGCGGAGAACCCACTGCGTGCTGCATCCGGTGCCACTCCGTCTCGTACAGGCGATGGTCGCTGACAGCGGGGGCGGAACCCGCGTGCTACCGAACGGTACCGCCCCCGGTCGTCGATGTGTGAACGGCCGGGGGCGGCCCGAAGTGCCCAGCGCCGTAAGGTGATTTCGGGCGGAAGGCGCGCCGGAGGACTTACTGCCCCACTTCGCCGTACGCGGCGAGCAGCACGGCCGGGTCGGGTCCTTCCAGGACGGTGGGCTTGGCCAGACCGTCGAGGACGATGAAGCGCAGCAGGTTGCCGCGGGACTTCTTGTCGACCTTCATGGTCTCCAGCAGCTTGGGCCACTGGTCGTACCGGTAGTGCAGGGGCAGTCCGACCGCTTCGAGGACCGTGCGGTGCCGGTCGGCCGTCGCGTCGTCCAGCCGGCCCGCCAGGCGCCCCAGTTCGGCCGCGAAGTGCATGCCGACGGAGACCGCCGCACCGTGGCGCCACTTGTAGCGCTCGTTCTTCTCGATGGCGTGGCCCAGCGTGTGGCCGTAGTTGAGGATCTCGCGCAGGCCGGACTCCTTCAGGTCCGACGACACGACGTCGGCCTTGACCCGGATGGAGCGCTCGATGAGCTCGGCGGTGTGCGGGCCGGCCGGGGTGCGGGCGGCCTCGGGGTCGGACTCGATGAGGTCCAGGATCACCGGGTCGGCGATGAAGCCGGCCTTGATGACCTCCGCGAGCCCGGAGACGTAGTCGTTGACCGGCAGGGAGTCCAGCGCGGCCAGGTCGCAGAGCACACCGGTGGGCGGGTGGAAGGCACCGACGAGATTCTTGCCCTCGGCGGTGTTGATGCCGGTCTTGCCGCCGACTGCCGCGTCCACCATGGCGAGCACGGTGGTCGGGATGGCGATCCAGCGCACCCCGCGCAGCCAGGTCGCGGCCACGAAGCCGGCGAGGTCGGTGGTCGCGCCGCCGCCGACGCCGACGATGACGTCCGTGCGCGTGAACCCGGACTGGCCGAGCGCCTTCCAGCAGTAGGCGGCGACCTCGGCGGTCTTGGCCTCCTCGGCGTTGGGCACCTGGACGGCCACAGCCTCGTAGCCCTGCTCGGCCAGGTCGGCGCGCAGCGCCTCACCGGTCTCGGCCAGGGCCTCGGGGTGGACGATCGCGACCCGCTGGGCCTTGTCGCCGATCAGTCCGCCGAGTTCCCCCAGCAACTGCCGTCCGACCAGGACCTCGTAGGGGTCGGTGCCCGCCGTGCCACCGACCTGGATCCGCGTCACTGCCTCGCTCATGCTTCCTTCAACTCCAGTGCGTCCAGGGCGGCTTCGGTGACCTCGTCGGGCGTGCGGCCGTCGGTGGCGACCACGGCCGTGGCGACCTCTTCGTACAGGTGGCGGCGGGCCTCCATCAGCTCGCGCCACTGCTTGCGCGGGTTGACCGCGAGCAGCGGGCGGGCGGCGTTGAGGCCGGTGCGCTTGACCGCCTCCTCGACGTCCATCGACAGGTACGCCACTCGCTGCCCGGCGAGCAGGGCGCGCGTGTCGGCGTCGAGGATCGCGCCGCCGCCCAGCGCCAGGACGCCGTCGTGCTCGGCGAGCGCCCGGTGCACGGCGGCCTTCTCGATCGCGCGGAAGGCGGACTCGCCCTCGTCCACGAAGATCTCGGCGACGGTCCTGCCCTGGGTGGTGACGATGTCGTCGTCGGTGTCCCGGTAGGAGACGCCGAGCCGTTCGGCGAGCAGCTGCCCGACGGTGGACTTGCCGACGCCCATCGGGCCGACCAGGACGACCAGCGGGCCGCTCATCGGATGGCGAGGTTGTCGAGGTACGACGTGACGTTGCGGCGGGTCTCGGCCACCGAGTCGCCGCCGAACTTCTCCGCCACCGCGTCCGCGAGCACCAGAGCCACCATGGCCTCGGCGACGATGCCGGCGGCCGGGACCGCGGACACGTCGGAGCGCTGGTGGTGGGCCTGCGCCGCCTCACCGGTGGTGACGTCCACGGTCTGCAGGGCGCGCGGCACGGTCGCGATCGGCTTCATCGCGGCGCGGACGCGCAGCAGCTCTCCGGTCGTCAGACCGCCCTCGGTGCCACCGGAGCGGCCCGTGGTGCGGCGGATGCCGTCGTCGGTCTTCACGATCTCGTCGTGCGCCTTGGAGCCGGGCACCCGCGCCAGTTCGAAACCGTCGCCGATCTCGACGCCCTTGATCGCCTGGATGCCCATGAGGGCGCCGGCGAGCCGGGCGTCCAGCTTGCGGTCCCAGTGCACGTGCGAACCGAGGCCGACGGGCACGCCGTACGCCAGGATCTCGACCACACCGCCCAGGGTGTCGCCGTCCTTGTGGGCCTGGTCGATCTCGGCGACCATCGCCTTCGACGCGTCGGCGTCCAGGCAGCGCACCGGGTCCGCGTCCAGCTTCTCGACGTCGGCGGGCGTCGGGTACACGCCCTTGGGCGCCTTCGCCGCCGCCAGCTCCACCACGTGCGAGACGATCTCGACGCCGGTGGTCTCCTTCAGGTACGAGCGGGCCACCGCGCCGAGGGCGACGCGGGCGGCCGTCTCCCGCGCGGAGGCGCGCTCCAGGATCGGCCGGGCCTCGTCGAAGCCGTACTTCTGCATGCCGGCCAGGTCGGCGTGGCCGGGGCGCGGGCGGGTCAGCGGGGCGTTGCGGGCGAGCCCGGCGAGGACCTCCGGGTCGACCGGGTCGGCGGCCATGACCTGTTCCCACTTGGGCCACTCGGTGTTGCCCACCATGATCGCGACCGGGGAGCCGAGGGTGAGGCCGTGCCGGACGCCGCCGAGGAAGGTGACCTCGTCGCGCTCGAACTTCATCCGGGCACCGCGTCCATAGCCCAGGCGCCGCCTCGCGAGATGGTCCGCCACCATGTCCGTGGTGATCGGCACGCCGGCGGGAAGGCCCTCCAGCGTCGCCACGAGTGCGGGACCGTGGGACTCCCCCGCGGTCAGCCAGCGCAACCTGCTCAACGGTGCTCCTCAGTGCTCGCGCTCTGGTACTGCCCTGCGTACGCGCCTCGTCGCGTACGGCGACGGCGTGACCGGGTGCGCGGCCCGGTCCGCCATCTCCGATCCTCCCACGCCGGGGCCCTCGGCCCGGCGGGCGGTCCATCAAGCGGACGCGTTCGCGGACGGACCCTCGCCCTGACGCTGCTGCGGCGCGTACGCCCCGAGGAAGTCGGCCCCGCTCGGCTGCTGCGCGGGCCGGGCCTGCGGGGCGTAGGCCCCCAGGTGGTTGGCGCCGCTGTCCTGCTGTCCGGGCTGCGTCTGCTGCTGCGGCGCGTACTGCCCCAGGTAGTCCGCGCCGCGTCCCTGCCCGTACTGGGCGGCGGCGTGCACCGGCTGTCCGTTCCGGACGGCGCGCCGGTAGGCGATCTTGCGCTTGATCTTGACGACCCAGGACGCCACGACGGCGAGCACGATCAGGGCGAGCACCGTGATCTGCACCCAGTCGGGCAGGAATCCCAGCAGGGACTCGAATATCTGGGACTTGACGGAAGCCTGAGGCAGGCCTGTGGACATGACGGACGTTCCCCTCCCCTGTTCCGCCCCCTGCGGAACCGAGAGCGGATCTTATCGGTCGGCGAGAGCCCGCTCGCCCGCTTTTCGCATGGCGTCCAGCGGCGCCGGGGCCAGTCCCGTCATCTGCTCGACCTGGAGGACGGCCTGGTGCACCAGCAGGTCGAGGCCGCTGACGACGGCACCGCCGTACGCCGACCAGCGGGCGGCGAGGTCGGTGGGCCAGGGGTCGTAGAGGACGTCGAAGAGGGCCGCCGGGCGTTCCGGTACGGACCGGGCGAGGGCGTCGGTGACCCCGGCCGGGGTGGTGCTGATCACCAGCGGGGCGCGCAGGGCCCGCTCGGCGTCCGCCCAGTCGGCGACGCGGACGGCGACGTCGAGCCGCTCGGCCCACTGCCGCATCTCGGCGGCCCGGGCCTCGCTGCGCACGTAGACGGTGATCTCGCCCGGGCAGATCCGGGACAGCGCGGCCAGCGCGGAGGAGGCGGTGGCGCCGGCACCGAGCACGGCGGCGGCGTCGACCTTGTCGATGCCGTGTTCACGCAGGGCGGCGACCATGCCGGGGATGTCGGTGTTGTCGCCGATGCTGCGGCCGTCCTCGGTGCGGACGACGGTGTTGACCGCGTCGACCGAGGCGGCGGTCTCGCTGATCTCGTCCAGCAGCGGGATGACGGCCCTCTTCAGCGGCATCGTCAGCGAGAGCCCGGCCCACTCGGGTCCGAGCGCCTCGAAGAACCCGGCCAGGCCGGCCTCGTCCACCTCGAACCTGTCATAGGTCCAGCCGGCCAGGCCCAACTCCCGGTAGGCGGTGCGGTGCAGCACCGGCGAGAGCGAGTGGGCGATCGGGGAACCGAGCACGGCGGCTCGACGTGGTGCGGCCATCAGGGACTTCCTCAGTTGTTCCGCGAGGCGTTGAACTGGTCGACCAGCTTCTGGTGTTCGGCGTTCGTCCTCGTGAACTTGCTGGTCTTGCCGTCGAGCGAGATGAAGTAGTACCAGCCGTCGTCCGTCGGCTTGAGGGCGCCCTTGATGGCGTCCTCACCCGGGTTGTCGATCGGACCGGGCGGCAGGCCCTTGTGGAAGTACGTGTTGTACGGGTTGTCGTAGTTCCGCAGTTCGCTCAGGCTCAGGTCGATCTTGCTCTGGTTCTTGATGTAGTTGTAGGTGGAGTCGAACTCCAGCATGCCGTTGGTCTGCGGGTTCCCGGGCTTCATGCGGTTGTAGACGACTTCGGCCATCTTGCGGAAGTCGTCGTGGCTGGTGCCCTCGGCCTGGACCAGGCTGGCGACGGTGACGAGCTGCCACGGGTCCTCGAGTCCGAGGCTCTCGGCCTTCTTCTCGACCCCGAGCTTGTCGTACGTCGCGGTGGCCCGCTCGACCATCTGCTTCAGGACGTCCGCGGGCTTCTGCCCCTCGCTCACGCCGTAACTGGAGGGGTAGAGGAAGCCTTCCAGCGGGTCCTTGACCTGGGCGTGGTTCTGCGCCCACGCGGGCAGGCCGAGCTTCTTGTAGTCCTTCTTGGCGACCGCTGCGGTGGTGCCCGCCTCGACGTCCAGCCGCTTGTCGATCAGGCGGTAGATGTCGGCGTTGCGCCGGCCCTCGGCGATGATCAGGTTGTCGCGGCTCTCGGGGCTGAGCATCAGTTCGACCGCGCTCGCGGCCGACATTTGCTTCTGCAGCGTGTACACGCCGTCCTGGATGCTCCGGCCCTCGGGGTTGTCCGCCTGCGCCGAGACGAAGGCGTCGACGCTCTTGACGACACCGGCGGACTTCAGCGCCCGTCCGATCGCGTATCCGTCCGCACCCTTGGGGATCTCGACGGAGACCTGCTGCCCGTTGCCGCCCCCGGCGAAGTCCGGGTCGTCACCGAAACGGTCCTGGTAGAACTGGTAACCGAAGTAGCTGACGCCGGCCAGACCGCCGCCGAGGATCACCGCGACCAGCAGGCAGGCCATCCCGTTGCGGCGTTTCTTCGGTTTGCCGCCGCCGCGTCCCCGCTTGTCGTCGCGGCCGCGACGTCCCTCCGGCTCGTCGTCATCGTCGTCCCCACCCGCGAAGAAGGCGTGTTCGCCCTGGTCGGGGCCGGGGTCCCAGTCCGTCTCCGGTTCCGGCGCGGCCAGCTCGGGTTCGACCCCGCGCCGGCCGGGCGGCTCCGGGGGCGGATACGCGTCGGACGTGCCGTAGTAGTCCTGCCGGCCCGCGTCGTACGCACCGGCCTGCTGGCCGTACGGGTCCTGGGGATCACCGGGGTACGAGACCTGCTGGTGAGGGCCGGTGGCCCAGCCGCCGGTGTCGTACTGCTGCTGGTGGTGGTAGCCCTGGCCCTGCTGGTGTCCGGGGTCCTGGGGGCCGGGGTACTGCTGATGACCGTGGGCCTGTGCCGCGTACTGCTGGTCGTACGGGTACGGCTGCTGCGGCTGACCGTATCCGGACTGGTCACCGGTGCCCCAGTCGCCGTACTGCTGCTGCGGCTGCTCTGGATAGTGCTGCGGCTGGCCGCCGTGGGGGGACTGCTGACCCTGATGGGCCTGCTGGCCGCCCCATCCGCCGTCCCCGTACAACGGGTCCTCCGGATGCCACGGTTCGGAGCCTTGGCCCCGGCCATACTCAGTCATCGATCCCCTAGAGCCGCGAGGCGGCGGTCACGCGGCTTCCGGCCCCGGCTCCCGTCCCGCCTCTTTGCTGTGCGGTGGCTGTTCGAATGCCGCCGCATCGCGCGGAACGTTACCGTATCGCGATCACATGACCACTTCGACGCCTTCGCCGGGTGCTTTACCTGACACCCGTTCGGATTCGAGGGCCTGTTGCAGGATGATCACGGCTGCTGCCTGGTCGATGACGGACCGGCCCTTCTTGGACTTCACACCGGAGGCGCGCAGTCCCTGGCTGGCCGTCACCGTCGTCATGCGCTCGTCCACGAGTCTCACCGGAACCGGGGAGATCATGCGGGCCAGTTCCTGCGTGAAGCCCCGGACCTTGACCGCGGCCGGCCCCTCGCCGCCCTTGAGGGAGCGCGGGAGCCCGACCACGACCTCCAGCGGCTCGTACTCCTCGACGAGTTGCTTCAACCGTCGCTGAGCTGCGGGGATGTCACGCCCTGGGACCGTCTCCACCGGGGTGGCGAGGATCCCGTCGGGGTCGCACGAGGCGACCCCGATGCGGGCGTCCCCGACGTCGATCGCGAGTCGACGTCCTCTGCGCATGCTGTTCGACCCGTCTCTTACTTGGCCGTCTCGGTGACCAGACGCTCCACGGCGTCCACGGCGTCACCGATGGCGGCCGGGTTCTGGCCGCCGCCCTGGGCGACGTCCGGCTTGCCGCCTCCGCCACCGCCGAGGGTCTTGGCGGCCGTGCGGACGAGGTCGCCGGCCTTCAGACCGCGCTCGCGGGCGGCCTCGTTGGTGGCGATGACCGTGAGCGGCTTGCCGTTCGCCACCGTGAACAGGGCGACGACGGCGGCCCGGCCGCCCTGGATGCGTCCGCGCACGTCGAGGACGAGCTTGCGCAGGTCGTCGGCGCTCGTGCCGTCCGGAACCTGACCGGTCACGACAGCAACGCCACGGACGTCCTTGGCGGACTCGGCGAGACCGGCGGCGGCCTGGAGGACCTTTTCGGCGCGGAACTTCTCGATCTCCTTCTCGGCGTCCTTCAGCTTGCCGAGCATGGCGGAGACCTTCTCCGGGAGCTCCTCCGGGCGGCCCTTGATCAGCTCCTGGAGCTGGGCGACGACCGTGTGCTCGCGGGCGAGGAAGTTGTAGGCGTCCACGCCGACCAGGGCCTCGATGCGGCGGACACCGGAGCCGATGGACGATTCGCCGAGCAGCTTGACCAGGCCCAGCTGGGCGGTGTTGTGCACGTGGGTGCCGCCGCACAGCTCCTTGGAGAAGTCCCCGATGGTCACGACACGGACGCGCTCGCCGTACTTCTCGCCGAACTCGGCGATGGCGCCCTGCTTCTTGGCCTCGTCGATGCCCATGACGTCGGCGCGGACGTCCAGGTCACGGGCGAGCACCTCGTTGATCTTCTGCTCGACGTCGGTCATCACGGCCGTCGGGACGGCGGACGGGGAGCCGAAGTCGAAGCGGAAGCGGCCCGGCTGGTTCTCGGAACCGGCCTGGGCGGCCGTCGGGCCGAGGGCGTCGCGCAGGGCCTGGTGGGTCAGGTGCGTGGCCGAGTGGGCGCGGGCGATGGCCTTGCGGCGGCGGTCGTCGATGGCGGCATGGGCCTTGGCGCCCACGGTGACCTCGCCGACCTGGACGACGCCCTTGTGGACGTAGACCCCGGGGACCGGCTTCTGGCAGTCGCGGATCTCGATGACGGCACCGGTGTCGACCTTGATCCTGCCGGTGTCGCCGATCTGGCCGCCGCCCTCGGCGTAGAACGGGGTGCGGTCGAGGACGATCTCGACCTCGTCGCCCTCGGTGGCGGCCGGGGAGGAGGCGCCGTCGACGAGGATGCCGACGATCGTGGACTCGGACTCGGTGTCCGTGTAGCCGATGAAGTCGGTGGCACCGGCCTGGTCGGCGATCTCACGGTAGGCACCGGCACCGGCGTGCCCGGTCTTCTTGGCCTGGGCGTCGGCCTTGGCGCGCTCCCGCTGCTCCTTCATCAGGCGGCGGAAGCCGTCCTCGTCCACGGAGAGGCCCTGCTCGGCGGCCATCTCCAGGGTGAGGTCGATCGGGAAGCCCCAGGTGTCGTGGAGCAGGAAGGCCTTGTCGCCGGGCAGGACGGTGCCGCCGGCGGCCTTGGTGTCGGTGACGGCCGTGTCGAGGATGTTGGTGCCGGCCTTCAGCGTCTTGAGGAAGGCGTTCTCCTCGGCGAGGGCGACCTTCTCGATGCGCTCGCGGTCGGTGATGAGCTCGGGGTACTGCTGGCCCATCATCTCGATCACGGTGTCGATCAGGTCCTTGACGACCGGACCGGTGGCGCCGAGCAGGCGCATGTTGCGGATGGCGCGGCGCATGATGCGGCGCAGCACGTAGCCGCGGCCCTCGTTGCCGGGAGTGACGCCGTCGCCGATCAGCATGACCGAGGTGCGCATGTGGTCGGTGACCACGCGCAGGGAGACGTCCGAGTCGTGGGCGTCGCCGTAGCGGACGCCGGTCAGCTCGGTGGCCTTGTTGATGACGGCCATCGAGGTGTCGATCTCGTACATGTTCTGCACGCCCTGCAGAATCATGGCGAGACGCTCGAGGCCGAGGCCGGTGTCGATGTTCTTGCTGGGCAGTTCGCCGAGGATCTCGAAGTTGTCCTTGCCGATGCCCTCGCCCCGCACGTACTGCATGAAGACGAGGTTCCAGATCTCCACGTACCGCTCGTCGTTGACGGCGGGGCCGCCCTCGACGCCGAACTCGGGGCCGCGGTCGTAGTTGATCTCGGAACACGGGCCGCAGGGGCCGGGGACGCCCATGGACCAGTAGTTGTCCTTCATGCCGAGGCGCTGGATGCGCTCCTTCGGCACGCCGACGACCTCGTGCCAGATGCGCTCGGCCTCGTCGTCGTCCTTGTAGACGGTGATCCACAGGCGCTCGGGGTCGAGGCCGTAACCGCCCTTGTCCTGGGGGCTGGTGAGCAGCTCCCAGGCGTACGTGATGGCGCCTTCCTTGAAGTAGTCGCCGAAGGAGAAGTTGCCGCACATCTGGAAGAAGGTGCCGTGCCGGGTGGTCTTGCCGACCTCTTCGATGTCCGGCGTGCGCACGCACTTCTGCACGCTGGTGGCGCGGGTGAAGGGCGGCTTGACCTCACCCAGGAAGTAGGGCTTGAAGGGCACCATGCCGGCGGGGACGAGGAGCAGAGTCGGGTCGTCCGCGATGAGCGACGCCGAAGGGACGACGGTGTGACCGCGCTCCTCGAAGAAGCTCAACCAGCGGCGGCGAATCTCAGCCGACTCCATCAGTGGTCCTCATTCCGGTTGTACGAGTACGTCGTCCAGTCGCTGTCGACGGACTTCGGGTTGGTGCGGTTCTCGATGGCGGGGAAGCGCCGGGGGCCGGGAAGTTCGGGGTTCTCGTTGATCCCGAGGGCGTCACCCAACTCGGCCTCCCGCACGGCCATGTTGTCCCGGACGTCGAGCGCGAAGCCGACCGCGCGGTCCTTGATGCGGTGACCGGCCTCGAGCGCCTTGTTCCCGGCGGTTCTGGCAAGGCTTTCGGGGGTCAGCTGCTTCAGCTTGCGATTGACCTTGGTGGTGGCCCACACACCGGCGGCGACGCCCGTGGTGAACCAGAAGGTACGGCGGAACATCGCTGGCTCTCAGTCCCTCTTCCCTCGGGCGCTGCGCCGGGTGACCGTGCGGCCCACGATCACGGTACGCCTGGACGCCTTGGCGGGCACGTCCTCCTTGCCGCCGCTGAGGGCCCGGCGCACGCCGTACCCGAAGGCCGCGACCTTGACCAGGGGGCCGCCGAAGGTGGAGGCGACGGTGGTCGACAGCGCGGAGGCGTTCGACGTGACCTCTTGGACGTCGGAGGCGATCGAGTCGACCCGGTCGATCTGGGTCTGCGCGGAGCGCACCGCCGCGGAGGCGTCGGCCAGCAGCGGGACGGCCTGGTCGGTCACGTCCGCCACGAGCTTGGTGGTCGCCTTGAGCGTCTGGGCCACCCTCGCCAGTGCGACGGCGAGGAAGGAGACCAGGATCGCCCAGAAGACGGCCACCAGGATTCCGGCAACCTCTCCACCGGACACTGTGTGCACCCGCTCCCTGAAACGTGCCTGAACATCGAAAAAGTCGTGCGAAGAGCCTATCGCGCCGGGGGTGGCGCTCCGTACCGGATTACCCCCCGGCGCCGGGTCGATCGCGAAAGCCCGCTCCGAATCGCCCTCCGGCACCGGGGCGAACGCGAAAGCCCGCCGCCTCGCCCGCCCGGAAGGGCGGGGAGACGGCGGGCCGGGGTACCGCGTGCCTGCCGTGGATCAGCGGGCGTAGTACTCGACGACGAGCTGCTCGTCGCAGATCACCGGGATCTCCTTGCGGTTCGGCTCGCGGTCCAGGCGGAACGCCAGGGCCTTGAGGTTCACCTGGAGGTAGCGCGGGGTCTCACCGTCGGGGGCGAAGCCACCCTCACGAGCGATCGTGAAGAGGGTCTTCTCCTTGGAGCGCTCACGGACCTGGACGACGTCGTCCGGACGGACACGGAAGGAGGGCTTGTCGACCTTCTTGCCGTTGACCGCGATGTGGCCGTGGACGACCATCTGACGGGCCTGGTAGATGGTGCGGGCGATGCCCGAACGCAGGACCAGGGCGTCGAGACGGCGCTCGAGCTCGATGATCAGGGCCTCACCGGTCTTGCCCTGGACCTTGGAGGCACGCTCGTAGGCGCGGACGAGCTGGCGCTCGGACACGTCGTACTGCGCGCGCAGACGCTGCTTCTCGAGCAGACGGACCTTGTAGTCCGAGTTCTGCTTGCGGCCGCGGCCGTGCTCACCCGGCGGGTAGGGACGGGCCTCGAAGTACTTGACGGCCTTCGGGGTCAGCGCAATGCCGAGGGCACGCGACTTCTTGACCTTGGGGCGGGACTGGTTCGCCACTGTTTTCCGCTTTCGTTGTATCGGCTTGTCAGGATGGTGGGAGGTCGCATCCGCAGCCGGGGAAACCCGCCTGGGCCCCTGTCGGGCCCGGGTGGGCAGCCGCTCCCCTGGTCTGGGCACATACGTGCAGCACGCGAGTGGCCCACCGACCGCTCCCGTCGCAGGACGGGTGGTGGTGGGCTGCCCGCGACACCGTTCGACGGTGCGCGACGCTCCTGGAGCCGATCCCGTGGGATCGGGACTCCGGCCGACTGTCCCGTTCTGACTGCACGGGACGCGGCACTCCGGACGAGTTTACAGGGTGCTCAGGACCGCTTTCGACCGAGGTTCTTCCGGGTCCACTCCACCGCGTCCGCGTAGCGGGCCTCCGCGCCGTGCCGGGTCGGCTCGTAGTATTCGCGGTTCTTCAGCTCGTCCGGGGCGTACTGCTGGGCGGCGATGCCCTCGGGCAGGTCGTGGGGGTAGACGTAGCCCTGGCCGTGGCCGAGCTTGGTCGCGCCCTTGTAGTGGCTGTCCCGCAGGTGGGCGGGCACGGGTCCGGCGAGGCCCTTGCGGACGTCCTCCAGGGCGGCGCCGATCGCGGTGGTCGCGGCGTTGGATTTGGGCGCCAGGGCGAGAGCGATGGTGGCGTGGCTGAGGGTGAGGGCCGCCTCGGGGAAGCCGATCATGGCGACGGCCTGGGCGGCGGCGACCGCCGTCTGCAGGGCGGTCGGGTCGGCCAGGCCGATGTCCTCGCTGGCGGAGATCATCAGGCGCCGGGCGATGAAGCGGGGGTCCTCCCCGGCCTCGATCATCCGGGCCAGATAGTGCAGGGCGGCGTCGACGTCGGAGCCGCGGATGGACTTGATCAGGGCGCTGGCCACGTCGTAGTGCTGGTCGCCGTCGCGGTCGTACTTCACAGCGGCCCGGTCGACCGTCTCCTCCAGGGTGGTCAGGCCGATCTCCGCCTCGCCCTTGTCGAGAGCGGCTCCGGCGGCCGCTTCCAGGGCGGTGAGGGCGCGGCGTGCGTCGCCGCCGGCGATGCGCAGGAGGTGATCCTCGGTCTCCTCGGGGAGGGTGACGGCCTCCTTGAGGCCGCGCTCGTCGGTGAGGGCGCGGCGGATGAGGCTCCTGATGTCGTCGTCCGTGAGCGGTTCGAGGGTGAGCAGCAGTGAGCGGGACAGCAGGGGCGAGATCACCGAGAAGTACGGGTTCTCCGTCGTCGCGGCGATGAGCGTCACCCAGCGGTTCTCGACGGCCGGGAGCAGGGAGTCCTGCTGGGCCTTGCTGAAGCGGTGGATCTCGTCGAGGAAGAGGACGGTCTCCTTGCCGTACCCGCCGGAGGCGCGGCGGGCGCCGTCGATGACCGCGCGGACCTCCTTGACGCCGGCGGTGATCGCGGACAGCTCCACGAAGCGTGCGTCGGTCGCCTTGGAGACGACGTAGGCCAGGGTGGTCTTGCCGGTGCCGGGCGGGCCCCACAGGAGCACCGAGGAGGGCCCGGCCGGCCCGGAGGCCTCCCCCACCAGTCTGCGCAGGGGGGATCCCGGCTTCAGCAGGTGCTGCTGGCCCACGACCTCGTCGAGGGTGCGCGGGCGCATCCGCACCGCCAGGGGGCTGCTGGACGGCTCTTTCTCCTGGCGTGCTTCGGCTGCGGCGGTGAACAGGTCGGGCTCCACGTCAGAAACCCTAAATCACGGCACTGACAGTCCGGCCTGGCCCCGGAACCGGGGGCTCAGCTGAGCCAGAAGTCCCACCAGCGGGTCAGGATCAGCATGCCGATGATGCCGATGTGCAGCACGGGCAGGACCCAGGTGAACTCGCCGAAGAAGCTCTTGAGCCAGTTCGGGGCGGGCAGGAAGCCCTTGCGGATGTTGAAGGACGTGACGTACCAGAACATCAGGATGGTGGCGACCCAGGCCAGGCTGCACCACAGGCAGAGCGCGTTGATCCGGTACAGGGACTGGAACATCAGCCAGGCGCAGAAGCTCACGCCGAAGAGGCAGCCGGCGTTGAAGGTGAGCCAGTACCAGCGCGGGAAGCGGGCGCGGGCGAGCAGCGCCACGCCGACGCCGATGACGATCGCGTAGCAGACGAGGCCGAGCATCGGGTTCGGGAAGCCGAAGACCGCGGCCTGCTTGCTCTCCATGACGCTGCCGCAGGAGACCACGGGGTTGAGGCTGCACCCGGGCGTGAACGTCTTGCCCTCGACCTTGGCCTCGAGGATCTTGAACTTGTCGATCGTGATGACCCAGGCGGCGAGCAGTCCGGCCGCCCCGGTGATCACCAGCAGCAGGGCGAGGGCCCGGCTGCCGCCCTCCGCGCGGGGCGCGATCTCGGCGCGCTGCGGCTCGGGCTCCACGGAGACGTCCTTCACTGTCGTCTTGCTCATCACGCCGATTCCGTCACTCGAGACCTGAACATCTTCGGGCAGGGCCATTGTGCCGCACCGGTGCCTCTGTCCACCGTTCAGTGGACATAAGGATGTCCGCCCGATCGTCCCCGAGGGTTGCATTCCGGCCGACTCCCGTCGCATGACGGCACAGGGGTACGGACTGGCCGTCGACGTGCGGGGGCTGCGCAAGCGCTACGGGTGTGTGACCGCCGTCGACGGCATCGATCTCGGGATCAGGCATCGATCTCGCCATCAGGCGGGGCGAGGTGGTCGGCCTGCTCGGTCCCAACGGCGCGGCAGGAGCACCACGGAGGCGGCCCGTCACGCGTGCGCTGCGGTACGGGCTGCTGGAGCAGTGAGGAGGGCGCCGGGAGACCCCGGCGCCCCTTCGCGGCGCTCAGCCGAGCCGGGCCTCCAGCTCGGCCACGATCTCGTTGACGCCCACCGCCGTCTGCTCGCCCGACTCCATGTCCTTGAGCTGGACGACGCCCTCGGCGAGGTCGCGTTCACCGGCGACGACCGTGTAGCGGGCACCGCTGCGGTTGGCGTTCTTCATGGCGCCCTTGAGGCCCTTGCCGCCATAGGAGAAGTCGGCCGCGATGCCGTTCTTGCGCAGCTCGGTGACCTTGGCGAACAGGACGCGGCGGGCCTCCTCGCCGAGCGGGACGGCGAACACGCTGGTGGTGGCGGGCAGTTCGAGCTCGACGCCCTCCGCCTCCAGAGCGAGGACCGTGCGGTCGACGCCGAGGGCCCAGCCGACGGACGGCAGCGCGGGTCCGCCGATCATCTCGGACAGGCCGTCGTAGCGGCCGCCGCCGCCGACCGCGGACTGGGAGCCGAGGCCGTCGTGGACGAACTCGAAGGTGGTGCGGGTGTAGTAGTCCAGGCCGCGGACCAGCTTCGGGTCGTCCTCGAAGGTGACGCCCGCCGCGGTGATCAGCTCACGGACCTCCTCGTGGTACGCCTTGCACGCGTCGCACAGGTAGTCCCGCAGCAGGGGCGCGTCCCCCAGCTGCTTCTGGACCGCCTCGCGCTTGTCGTCCAGGACGCGCAGCGGGTTGATCTCCGCACGGCGCAGGGTGTCCTCGTCGAGGTCGAGGCCGCGCAGGAACTCCTGCAGCGCCGAGCGGTACACCGGACGGCACTCCTGGTCGCCCAGGCTGTTGAGCAGGATCCGGAAGTCGCTCAGGCCCAGCGAGCGGTACGCCTGGTCGGCCAGGATGATCAGCTCGGCGTCCAGCGCCGGGTCCTCCGCGCCGATCGCCTCGGCACCGACCTGGGAGAAGTGGCGGTACCGGCCCTTCTGGGGACGCTCGTAGCGATAGTAGGAACCGGAGTACCAGAGCTTGACGGGGAGGTTGCCCGCCTTGTGCAGGTTGGCCTCCAGCGCCGCGCGCAGCACCGAGGCCGTGCCCTCGGGGCGCAGGGCGAGCCTGTCGCCGCCCTTCGTCTCGAAGGCGTACATCTCCTTGGTGACGATGTCGGTGGACTCGCCGACGCCGCGCGCGAAGAGCTCGACGTTCTCGAAGCCCGGCGTCTCGATGTAGCCGTAGCCGGAGTTGCGCAGCGGGGCGGCGATCGCCTCACGGACGGCGAGGTACTTGGCGCTGTCCGGCGGGATCAGGTCGTACGTGCCCTTGGGGGCCTTGAAGGTGCTCACGGAAGGTCTCGTCACATTCCTCGTCGGGGAGCCCGGGCGGGTCCCTGGCCGGCGGCCACCTGCCGCAGATACGGGTTGGTGGAGCGCTCCTGGCCGATGGTCGTCTGGGGGCCGTGGCCGGACAGCACCACGGTCGAGTCGTCGAGCGGCAGGCACACGCGGGCCAGCGAGTCGAGCATCTCGGCCATGTCACCGCCGGGCAGGTCGGTACGTCCGATGGAGCCGGCGAACAGCAGGTCGCCCGAGAACAGGATCGGCGGGATGTCCGCCGCCTCGGGCATGCCGAAGGTCACCGACCCCTTGGTATGGCCGGGCGCGTGCGCGACGGACAGCTCCAGGCCCGCCAGCTCGAGCTTGGCCCCGTCGGCCAGTTCCTTGACGTCGTCCGGCTCCCCCACGGTCAGCTCGCCGAGCAACGGCATGCCGATGGAACGGCCGATCCCCTTCTCGGGGTCGTTCATCATGTAGCGGTCGTCGGGGTGGATCCAGGCCGGCACGTCGTGCGCGCCGCACACCGGGACGACCGAGGCGACGTGGTCGATGTGGCCGTGGGTGAGGACGACGGCCACGGGCTTGAGGCGATGCTTCCTGATCGCTTCCTCGACGCCGTCGGCGGCCTGATGGCCGGGGTCGATGATCACGCACTCCTCACCGGCGGCGGGGGCGACGAGGTAGCAGTTCGTCCCCCAGGCCCCGGCGGGGAACCCGGCAATGAGCACGATCGTCCTTCGTTGTGTCGATACGGGCGGCTACGGCTGCTCACAGAGCCTACCGGCGCTGCCGATTCCTCAGCGAACCCATATACGGTACGGGGCACACGCAGGCGCTCGGCACTCAGGACGCAGGCGTACCGGTCGACGTTCGAGACCCATGAGGAGAGAACCCGGTGGTCAGCCAGGAACAGCGGCGGCGTCAGCTCGCCCGGGAGAAGTTCTTGCGGCAGCAGCAGCGACGCACGGACGCGCGACGCAAGGCCCGTATCCGCAACTCCGTGATCGCCTCGGTTCTCGGCGTGGTCGTGGTGCTCTCGGTGACGGTCTTCCTGACCAAGCCGTTCGAGGACGACGGCAAGAAGGAGAACGCGAACGCGGAGGTCAGCCCGAGCGCCACGCCCAGCAAGGCGCCGGACCCCTGCGAGAAGCCGGCCCCGGGCAAGGTCAAGTCGGAGACCTGGAAGAAGGAACCGGCGATGACCATCGACAAGTCCGCGACGTACACGATGAAGCTGGACACGACCTGCGGTGAGATAGACGTCGCGCTGAAGGCGTCGGCGGCACCGCACACCGTCAACTCGTTCAACTTCCTTCTCGGCAAGGGCTACCTGGACCACAGCAAGTGCCACCGGCTCACCGACCAGGGCATCTACGTCCTGCAGTGCGGTGACCCGAAGGGCACCGGCATGGGCGGACCGGGCTACACCATCCCCGACGAGAACCTCAAGGACAAGAGCCTCAAGGGCGGCGTCTACCCGGCGGGCACGGTCGCGATGGCGAACCAGTACAACGCGCAGACGAAGCAGGGCCGCAACAGCGGCGGCAGCCAGTTCTTCCTCGTCTACCAGGACAGTCAGCTGCCGGCCGACTACACACCGTTCGGTACGGTGTCCGAGGCGGGCATGAAGGTCCTGAAGAAGATCGCGGGTGCCGGAGCGCAGGCCCCCGACCCTCAGACGGGCAATACGGCGCCCAACGCGACGGTCGTGATCAACAAGGCCACGATCACGAAATCCTGACCCCCAACTGCGAAATTTCGGTCGCGCGGGATGCGGACAGGCCCCCCGCCGGTCGCCTATGTTGGCCGTGACGAAACTGTGGACGATGCCCGGGGGAGCTGAGGCCCCCCGCAGGCATCATGTGGAGGAGGCGCTGTGAGCAGCGACCCGTGGGGCCGCGTCGACGAGACGGGGACCGTGTACGTGCGTACGGCCGACGGCGAGCAGGTCGTCGGTTCCTGGCAGGCAGGCTCCCCCGAGGAGGCGCTGGCCTACTTCGAGCGCAAGTACGAGGGCCTGGTTGTCGAGATCGGCCTCCTCGAGAAGCGAGTGAAGACCACCGACCTGTCGGCCAAGGACGCCCAGGCCGCCATCGACCACATCCGGGAGCAGGTCGACGCGCACCACGTGGTGGGCGACCTGGACGCCCTGCGGGTCCGGCTGGACAAGCTCGTGGAGCTGGTGGAGGCGCGCCGCGAGGAGCGCAAGGCGCAGCGGGCGAAGCAGTCCGACGAGGCGCGCAAGTCCAAGGAGGCGCTGGTCGCCGAGGCGGAGGAGCTGTCCCAGTCCGACCAGTGGCGGGCGGCCGGTGAGCGGTTGCGGGCCCTGGTGGACACCTGGAAGGGGCTGCCGCGCCTGGACCGCAAGTCCGACGACGAACTGTGGCACCGGTTCTCGCACGCGCGGTCGGCGTTCTCCAAGCGGCGCAAGCAGCACTTCGCGCAGCTGGACGCGCAGCGCGAGGAGGCCCGCCGCATCAAGGAGCGGCTGGTCTCCGAGGCCGAGGCGCTGTCGAACTCGACGGACTGGGGCGCGACGGCGGCGCGCTACCGCGAGCTGATGGCCGAGTGGAAGGCCGCGGGCCGCGCTCAGCGCGAGCACGAGGACGACCTGTGGAACCGCTTCCGCGGTGCCCAGGACGTCTTCTTCGCGGCCCGCAGCTCTGTCTTCGCGGAGCGGGACGCCGAACAGGCGGAGAACCTCAAGCTGAAGGAGGAGCTGGCCGAGGAGGCCGAGAAGCTCCTGCCGGTCACGGACCTCAAGGCGGCCCGCGCCGCCTTCAGGAACGTGAACGAGCGCTGGGAGGCCATCGGTCATGTGCCGCGCGACGCCCGGCCCAAGGTCGAGGGCCGGATGCACGCCGTCGAGCGGGCCATCCAGGAGGCCGAGGAGGCCGAGTGGCGCCGGACGAACCCGGAGGCACGCGCGCGTGCCGCGGGTCTGACCGGCCAACTGCAGGCCGCCGTGGACAAGCTCCGGGGCCAGATCGAGCAGGCCCGCGCGCAGGGCAACAACGCCAAGGCCGACAAGCTCCAGCGTGAGCTCGACGGCCGGCAGGCGCTGCTGGACCAGGCGCTGAAGGGCCTGCAGGAGTTCGGAGGCTGATCAGCCGACGCGAAGGGGGGCTCCCGTACACCTCGTACGGGAGCCCCCCTTTCGCGTGGCCGCCGCGGGCCGTTACGACCTGCTGCGGGCCGAGGTCACCCGGTACACGTCGTAGACGCCCTCCACGCCACGGACCGCTTTGAGGACGTGGCCAAGGTGCTTCGGGTCGCCCATCTCGAAGGTGAAGCGGGAGGTGGCGACACGGTCGCGGGAGGTCTGGACGGCCGCGGAGAGGATGTTGACGTGCTGGTCGGACAGCACGCGCGTGACGTCCGAGAGCAGCCGGGAGCGGTCCAGGGCCTCGACCTGGATGGCGACCAGGAAGACCGAGGACTGCGTGGGCGCCCACTCGACGTCGAGGATGCGCTCGGGCTCACGGGAGAGCGAGTCGACGTTCACGCAGTCGCTGCGGTGGACCGACACTCCGCTGCCGCGGGTGACGAAGCCGATGATGGGGTCGCCCGGGACGGGTGTGCAGCAGCGGGCGAGCTTGACCCACACGTCCTCGACGCCCTTGACCACGACGCCCGGGTCTGCGCTGGAGCGGCGCTTGCGGCTGCGGCCGCGGGCCGGCGGGACCGACTCGTCGATCTCCTCGGTGGCGGCCTCCTCCCCGCCGAGGGCCTGGACCAGCTTCTGCACGATGTTCTGCGCGGAGACATGGCCCTCGCCGATCGCCGCGTACAGCGCGGAGATGTCGGCGTAGCGCATCTCGTGCGCGAGGGTCACCAGGGAGTCGCCGGTCAGGATGCGCTGGATCGGCAGGTTCTGCTTGCGCATCGCGCGGACGATGGCGTCCTTGCCCTGCTCGATCGCCTCGTCGCGGCGCTCCTTGGAGAACCAGGCGCGGATCTTGTTGCGGGCGCGCGGTGACTTGACGAAGCCGAGCCAGTCCCGGGAGGGGCCGGCGCCGGCCGCCTTGGAGGTGAAGACCTCCACCAGGTCGCCGTTGTCGAGGGTGGACTCCAGCGGGACCAGCCGGCCGTTGACGCGGGCGCCTATCGTGCGGTGGCCGACCTCGGTGTGCACCGCGTAGGCGAAGTCCACCGGAGTGGCCCCGGCGGGGAGGGCTATGACGTCGCCCTTGGGGGTGAAGACGAAGACCTCGTTGCGGGACAGGTCGAAGCGCAGGGACTCCAGGAACTCGCCCGGGTCCTCGGTCTCCTTCTGCCAGTCCAGGAGCTGCCGCAGCCAGGCCATGTCGTTGAGGTGGTCGTCCTTGCTCTTGCCGGACGACTTGGGGGCGTCGGTGCGCACCTTGGACGCGCCGGCGACGGCCTCCTGCTTGTACTTCCAGTGCGCGGCGATGCCGTACTCGGCGCGGCGGTGCATGTCGAACGTGCGGATCTGCAGCTCGACCGGCTTGCCGCCGGGGCCGATGACCGTCGTGTGCAGCGACTGGTACATGTTGAACTTGGGCATCGCGATGTAGTCCTTGAACCGCCCGGGGACCGGGTTCCATCGCGCGTGCACCGTGCCGAGGGCCGCGTAGCAGTCGCGGACGGTCTCCACGAGGACGCGGATGCCCACCAGGTCGTAGATCTCCGCGAAGTCCCGGCCGCGGACGATCATCTTCTGGTAGACGCTGTAGTAGTGCTTCGGACGGCCTGTGACGGTCGCCTTGATGCGGGCCGCCCGCAGGTCCTGCTGAACCTCGTCGGTGACGATGGCCAGGTACTCGTCGCGCTTCGGTGCCCGCTCGGCCACCAGCCGGACGATCTCGTCGTACATCTTGGGGTAGAGGATCGCGAAGGCGAGGTCCTCCAGCTCCCACTTGATGGTGTTCATGCCCAGGCGGTGGGCGAGCGGCGCGTAGATCTCGAGGGTCTCGCGCGCCTTCTTCTCCTGCTTCTCGCGCTTGAGGTAGCGCATGGTGCGCATGTTGTGCAGGCGGTCGGCGAGCTTGATGACCAGGACGCGCGGGTCCTTGGCCATGGCGACGACCATCTTGCGCACGGTCTCGGCCTGCGCGGCCTCGCCGAACTTGACCTTGTCCAGTTTGGTGACGCCGTCGACGAGCAGCGTGACGACGTCGCCGAAGTCGCGGCGCAGGTCGTCGAGGCCGTACTCGGTGTCCTCGACCGTGTCGTGCAGCAGGCCCGCCATCAGCGTGGCCGGATCCATGCCCAGCTCGGCGAGGATGGTGGTGACGGCGAGCGGGTGCGTGATGTACGGGTCGCCGCTCTTGCGCTTCTGGCCGCGGTGCCAGCGCTCGGCGACCTGGTAGGCGCGCTCGATCTGGCGGAGCGTGGCCGTCTCGATCTTCGGGTCGTTGCCGCGCACTATGCGCAGCAGTGGCTCGAGCACCGGGTTGTACGGGTTCGCCCGCTGCACACCGAGGCGGGCCAGACGGGCGCGGACGCGGTTGGAGGAGCCGGAGCGGGCCTGCTGGCCGGCCGCCTGACGGACCGCGGGCGGGGTGGGCTTGGGCCGCGACTGCTCGGCGGGCTTGTCGACCGGCGCCGCCTGGGCGTGCTCGACCGGCCCGCGGGTGTCGTTCTTCGCGTGGGGCGCGTTCGGCGCGGGCTTGGCCGCGGCTGCCGAGGCGGACTCGGGTTTGGCGGCGGTCAGGTGCTGGGCCTCGTCTGGCAAGAGGACTCCTCGTGCGCGTTCCGGGTCCCCCGGTCAGGCTCCGGACCCCCATGGTAGCGATCCCGGGCCCCGGGATCGCCTTCAGGCCAATGTGAGGACCGTCTACCCGGGAATCGTCTGTAACGCACGAGGCGGGCGCCGGATTCCTCCGGGCCCGCCTGTGCGATGTGGTGCCGGTGTGTCCTGCGGCCGGCGGCACGGCTGTCAGACCGTGAGCAGGGCCTCCAGCGGGGCGCCGTCGAGCGCCGGTTCCAGGCGGGCGCGGCCGCCCAGGAAGCCGAGCTCCATGAGGACGGCGAGACCCGCGACCTCGGCGCCGGCCCGGCGGATGAGCTGGACCGAGGCCTCGGCGGTGCCGCCGGTGGCGAGGACGTCGTCGACGATCAGCACCCGGTCCCCGCCGGTGAGGTCCTCGGCGTGCACCTCGATCTCGGCCGAGCCGTACTCCAGGTCGTAGGCCTGGGCGAGGGTGGCTCCGGGGAGCTTGCCCGCCTTGCGTACGGGGATGAAGCCGAGGCCGGCGCGTACGGCGACCGGGGAACCGAGGATGAAGCCGCGGGCCTCCAGGCCGACGACCTTGGTGGCACCCGTGCTCTCGGCGATCTCGGCGAGGGCGTCGGTCAGGGCCGTGAACGCCGCCGGGTCCGCCAGGAGCGGGGTGATGTCCTTGAACATCACGCCCGGCTCCGGGTAGTCCGCGACGTCCCTGATGCGGCTGAGGAGGAGGTCCCTGATCTCGGTCATCGGCGCTTCCCCGAGGGGCGGCCGCGGCCGCGGCTGCGGGAGGCGGGCTGGTGACGCGGCCCGACCACCGCGGGTGCGGCGTCCTCGGGCTCGTCCGTGTACACCTCGTCGTCGTCCCGGACCTCGGTCTCGCCCTTGGCACGCTTGGCCAGGACGCGCTTCTTCAGGGCCTTCATCTGCGGCTCGCGCTCCTTGAGGTCGGCGACCAGCGGCGTGGCGATGAAGATCGAGGAGTAGGCGCCGGCGGCGAGGCCGACGAACAGCGACAGCGAGATGTCGTTCAGCATGCCGGCGCCGAGGACACCGCCACCGATGAACAACAGGCCCGCGACCGGCAGCAGCGCGACCACCGTGGTGTTGATCGAGCGGACCAGGGTGCTGTTGATCGAGCGGTTGGCGACGTCGCTGTAGGTCCAGCGGGTCTGCTTGGTGAGGTCCTTCGTCTGCTCCTTGAGGCTGTCGAAGACCACGACCGTGTCGTAGAGCGAGTAACCGAGGATGGTCAGCAGACCGATCACCGTGCCCGGTGTGACCTCGAAGCCGACCAGGGCGTAGATGCCGACGGTGATGGTGATGTCGTGGATCAGCGCCACGAACGCGGCGAGCGCCATGCGCCACTCGAACGCGATCGCCAGGTAGATCACCACGAGGAACAGGAAGATGCCTAGGCCTTGCCAGGCCTTGTCGGCGATCTGGTCACCCCAGCTGGGGCCGACTAGCTCCGCGTTGATCTGCTCCGAGTCGATCTTGAGGTCGTCGGCGAGGGTGTTCTTGATCTTGTTCGCGGCGTCGGTGTCGATGCCCGCGACCTGGATGCGCATGCTGCCGTCGCCGAGCTTCTGGACGATCGCGTCGTGGCCGGAGGCCGTCTCCGCGTACTCCTCCGCCTGGGACACCGAGACGGCGGTGTTCTTCGGGGTGTTGAAGACGGCGCCGCCCTGGAACTCGATGCCCATGTTCAGGCCGCGCACCGCCAGGCCGACGATGGCCGTGATGGTGATCAGGATCGACAGGCCGTACCAGATCTTGCGGTTCTTGATGAAGTCGTAGCCGATTTCGCCGCGGTGCAACCGGGCGCCGAGGGTGCCGAGCTTCGACATCTCACGCCTCCTTCGTCTCGACGGGGGCGGAGGGACGGCGGGTGCGGCGCAGCGGCGGCTGGGCACCCAGGCTCTTCGGGTCGAGGCCGGACCACTTGTGGCCGTTCGCGAAGAACGGACGGCGGGCCATCAGCGTCAGCAGCGGCTTGGTGAAGAGGAACACGACGACCACGTCGAGCAGGGTGGTCAGGCCGAGCGTGAACGCGAAGCCCTGGACCTTGCCGACGGTGACGATGAACAGCACCGCGGCGGCGAGGAACGACACGAAGTCGGAGACCAGGATGGTGCGCCGGGCGCGCGGCCAGGCCCGCTCGACGGCGGGGCGCAGGGTGCGGCCTTCCCGGATCTCGTCGCGGACGCGTTCGAAGTACACGATGAACGAGTCCGCCGTGATGCCGATCGCGACGATGGCACCGCAGACCGCCGGCAGGTTCAGCGCGAAGCCGATGGCCGGGCCGAGCAGGGCCATGAGCGTGTAGGTGAGGGCGGCGGAGACCAGCAGCGAGAGGATCGCGATGAATGCCAGGCCCCGGTAGTAGGCCAGCAGGTAGATGACCACGAGCGCCAGACCGATCGCGCCGGCGATCAGGCCGGCCTGCAGCTGGTCACCGCCGAGCGCGGCGGTCACGGTCGTCATGCTGTCGACCTTGAAGGTCAGCGGCAGCGCGCCGTAGCTCAGCATGTTGGACAGGTCCTGGGCGGACTGCTGGTTGAAGTTGCCGGAGATCTCGGCGTTGCCGCCGGTCAGGGCCTGCCGGACGTACGGGTCGGAGACGACGTCGCCGTCCAGCACGATCGCGAACTGGTTCTGCGGGGACTGGTTCTGCGCCAGCTTGCCGGTGATGTCCGCGAACTTCTTGGCACCGGCGTCCGTGAAGTCCATCGTGACCGTCCAGCCGGCGCCGGTCTGGGTGTTCAGCACGGCCTGGGCCTTGTCGACGTCCGTGCCGTCGACCTCGGCGGGGCCGAGGATGTACTTCTGCCACTGGCCCTGGGAGTTCTTGCCGCAGGCCAGGGTGGGCTGGGAGGCCTTGACGCCGTCGCCCACGCTGGAGCGGGTCTTGGCGTCCGTGCAGTCGAGCTTGGCGTACTTCGCCTGCAGCGCGCTCGCGTCGGCCTCGGCGCTGCCGCCGCTCGCCGACGGGGAGGGGCTGGATCCGGGCTTGTCCGACGCGCTCGCGGACGGCGTGGCGTCGGCCTTCAGCCCGTCGGTGACCGCGCGGCCCTGGGTGGTGGGCGTGGCGGACGGCGAGGCGGAGTTCTTGTCGGTGGCCTCGGGCTTGTCGGACGCCTTGCCGGACGGCTTGTCCGAAGGGCTGCCGGTGGGGCTCGGGGAGGGGCTGGCCGTGCCCTTGCCGCCGGAGACCTCGGTGGCGATGACCGGGCGGAAGTAGAGCTTGGCGGTGGTGCCGACCTGCTTGCGGGCCTGCTCCGAGTTGGTGCCCTTGGGAATGTTGACGATGATGTTTTCCCGGCCCTGCGTCTGGACCTCGGACTCGGAGACGCCCAGACCGTTGACGCGGCGCTCCATGATGGAGACGGCCGTGTCCATGTTGGTCTTGTTGATCGCCGACTCGTTGCCGGCCTCGGGGACCGCGCGGAGCGTGATGCTCGTGCCACCGGCCAGGTCGATGCCCAGGCGTGGCTTGGTGTGTCCCGAGGCGAACATTCCACCGGTGAGCGCCGCGATGGCGATCAGGATCAGGGCCAGCGAGCGCCCCGGCTTGCTCTGGGCGCTCGCGTTCCTGCCCTTTTTAGGTGTGGCCACCTTCTCGTACTCCCTCTCGGGCCACCTCGCTCCGGATCGGCGGACGGGCGGCCATGACATGGTGTCGGGATTCCGTGCGAGCTGGGCGTGTCCCGGGGTGGGGGGGGGCGGCGGGCGCCCCCCCCCGCCCCCCCCCATAACACACCCGGAGCCGCGCGGGGGGGTATGGCGCGCACGCGGCGCGGCCTCGGGGG
>NZ_JAKEIO010000007.1 GCF_021474405.1 [Streptosporangium] indianense | reverse complement strand
TCACGCCGATGCAGTGGCGGGGGGGGGGGGGCGGGGGGGCCCGGGGGGGCCGGGGGGGGGGGTGGGGGGGCGGGGGGGGGGGGCGGGCTGGGGGGGGGGGGGCGGGGGGGGGGGGGGGGGGGGGGGGGGGGGGGGGGGGCGGGCCCCCCCCCCCCGGGGACACGACTACTTCGCCTCGGAGTCGCCGTCGGTCTTCTTCGGCTCCGCGTCCGTCTTCGCCTCGGTCGCCTCGTCGGACTGCTCGTCGGCCGCGTCCTTCTTGCCGAGGTCGACGGCCTTGTCGTCAGCGGGGGCGTCGGCGGCGGAGTCGTCGGACCCGGTGAGGGAGGAGGCGTCGTCCGGGACGAGGTCGGCGTCGGACTTCAGGTCGTGCTCGATGCCGTGGACGATGCGGTTGTACTCGTCGTCGGTGAGGACGGCGCCGATGGCGTTCTTGGCGAAGAGGAGCTCGACGCCGGGGCCGGCGTCGACGAGGACGGTGTCCTCGTTCACCTCTTTGACCGTGGCGTACATGCCCCCGATGGTGCGGATGCCGCTGCCGGGCTGCATTTGGTTCCGCATCTCCACGGCCTGCTGCTGCTTCTTCTTGGCCGATCGGGTCATCAGGAACATGGCCCCGATGAGCACGATGAACGGGAGGAGGGTCAGGAGACTCACGGGTCGGTACTTCCTTCACACGACCGCGCTGTGAGCGGCCAGATGGTTGGGGGTGTGTACGCCGCCGTCAAAGGCGGCATCGGCGGAGTCTAAGCGAGTCCGCGCGCATGGAACAACGCTCAGCATGGCACCGGGGTTCCCCCTCCGGCCACTGACCTCGCCGCCCCGCGGGCGTGACGGCGTCGTCACGCCCCGAACAGGTCCCCTTGTCCGTTTCCGGCGCTCTGGGAACGTGGCGGGGTCAGGCCGAGGTGCGCCCATGCGGCGGGTGTGGCCACCCGGCCGCGGGGGGTCCGGGCCAGCAGGCCCTCCCGTACGAGGAAGGGCTCGGCGACCTCCTCCACCGTCTCACGTTCCTCCCCCACCGCGACAGCGAGCGTGGAGAGACCGACCGGGCCGCCGCCGAACAGTTTGAGGAGGGCCTCCAGCACGCCCCGGTCGAGGCGGTCGAGGCCGTGCGCGTCCACCTCGTACACCGCGAGGGCGGCCGCCGCGATGTCCCGGGTGATCAGCCCGTCGGCCTTGACCTGCGCGTAGTCGCGGACGCGGCGCAGCAGCCGGTTGGCGATACGGGGCGTGCCGCGGGAGCGTCCGGCGATCTCGGCGGCGCCCTCCGGCTCGACCTCCACCTCCAGGAGGTTGGCCGAGCGGTGGATGACCCGCTCCAGTTCGGCCGGTTCGTAGAACTCCATGTGGGCGGTGAAGCCGAAGCGGTCGCGCAGCGGGGGCGGCAGCAGGCCGGCCCGGGTGGTAGCGCCGACCAGGGTGAAGGGCGGGAGCTCCAGGGGGATGGCCGTGGCGCCGGGGCCCTTGCCGACGATGACGTCGACGCGGAAGTCCTCCATGGCCATGTACAGCATCTCCTCGGCGGGCCGGGACATGCGGTGGATCTCGTCGAGGAAGAGGACCTCGCCCTCCTGGAGGGAGGAGAGGATCGCGGCGAGGTCGCCGGCGTGCTGGATGGCGGGACCCGAGGTGATGCGAATGGGGGCGCCCATCTCGGCCGCGATGATCATCGACAGGGTGGTCTTGCCGAGGCCGGGGGCGCCGGAGAGCAGCACGTGGTCGGCGGTGGCGCCGCGCGCGCGGGCGGCGCGCAGGACGAGGTCGAGCTGTTCGCGGACCTTCTCCTGACCGATGAACTCGTCCAGGTCCTTGGGGCGCAGGGCGGCCTCGACGGCCTGGTCGTCACGGTCGGCGACGGAGTCCACCAGCCGCTCGCCGGCGGTGGTGTCGGTCGTGTCGTCCCAGTTCATGAATGTGCCTCAGAGGGTCGTGGATCGGCGGGCGCGGTCAGCGGGGCGCGGTCAGCGGGCGCGGTTCAGCGTCTGCAGGGCCGCCTTCAGCAGCTGCCCCACCTGGGGCGTGCCCCCGGCGGCCTCGGCCTGCGGGGTCACGGCGGTCACGGCCTCGTCGGCTTCCCGGGTCGCGTACCCGAGGCCGATCAGGGCGGCGTGCAGCTGGTCGCGCCAGCCGGAGCTGACCGGTGCGCCGACCACGGGGGCGCCGACGGGCGCGCCGAGCCGGTCCTTCAGTTCCAGCAGGAGCTTCTGGGCGCCCTTCTTGCCGATGCCGGGGACGGTGGTGAGCGCCTTCTCGTCGGCGCTCGACACGGCTCGGCGCAGCGCGTCGGGGCTGTGCACGGCGAGCATGGCCTGGGCGAGTCTCGGCCCGACGCCGCTCGCGGTCTGGAGCAGCTCGAAGACCTGCCGCTCGTCGTCGTCCGCGAAGCCGTACAGCGTGAGGGAGTCCTCGCGGACGACCAGGGAGGTGTGCAGCTTGGCCGACTGGCCCATGCGGAGCGTGGACAGCGTGTTCGGCGTGCACTGGACGGCCATGCCGACGCCGCCGACCTCGACGACCGCGGCGTCCGGGGCGAGTGCGGCCACTGTGCCGCTGACGAAGGCGATCATGCCGTCCGGCCTTTCGATGTGTGCAGGGCCACGGCCTGCTGGAGTCGGTTCTGCGCGGGTGCGCGCCAGATGTGGCAGATGGCGAGAGCGAGGGCATCGGCCGCGTCGGCGGGCTTGGGCGGTGCGCTGAGCCGGAGCAGCCGGGTCACCATGGCGCCCACCTGTGCCTTGTCGGCCCGGCCGCTTCCGGTGACGGCCGCCTTGACCTCGCTGGGGGTGTGCAGCGCCACGGGGATCCCGCGGCGGGCGGCGCAGAGCATGGCGACGGCGCTGGCCTGGGCGGTGCCCATCACCGTACGGACGTTGTGCTGGCTGAAGACGCGCTCGACGGCGACGAACTCCGGCCGGTGCTCGTCCAGCCACTGTTCGATGCCCTGCTCGACGACGACGAGGCGGTGGCCGAGGTCGGCGTCGGACGGCGTACGGACGACGCCGACGCCGATCATCGTGAGCGGCCGCCCGGCGACGCCCTCCACCACGCCGACACCGCACCGGGTCAGCCCCGGGTCCACCCCCAGTACGCGCACGCGCCCTCCCTTTCGCTCACCTGTTTGTGCAGGCTATCGGGTACCACCGACAACGCCACGGGCCGACGGGGTGTGTCCCGTCGGCCCGTTGACTCGGTGGAGCCCGGCGCTACGCGTCGACCTTCTCCATGACCTCGTCGCTCACGTCGAAGTTGGCGAAGACGTTCTGCACGTCGTCGCTGTCCTCGAGCGCGTCGATCAGCTTGAAGATCTTCTTGGCGCCCTCCTCGTCCAGCTCGACCTGCATGGTCGGGACGAAGTTGGCGTCGGCGGAGTCGTAGTCGATGCCCGCGTCCTGGAGGGCGGTGCGGACCGCGACCAGGTCGGTGGCCTCGCTGAGGACCTCGAAGGACTCGCCGAGGTCGTTGACCTCCTCGGCGCCCGCGTCGAGCACGGCCGCGAGCACGTCGTCCTCGGTCAGCTCGCCCTTGGGGACGATCACGACGCCCTTGCGGTTGAACAGGTAGGACACCGAGCCCGGGTCGGCCATGGAGCCGCCGTTGCGGGTCATGGCGACGCGGACTTCGGAGGCCGCGCGGTTGCGGTTGTCGGTGAGGCACTCGATGAGCACGGCCACGCCGTTCGGGCCGTAGCCCTCGTACATGATCGTCTCGTAGTCGGCGCCGCCGGCCTCGAGACCACCGCCGCGCTTGATCGCGGAGTCGATGTTCTTGTTCGGGACCGACTGCTTCTTGGCCTTCTGGACGGCGTCGTAGAGCGTCGGATTGCCCTCGAGGTCGACGCCGCCCATCCGCGCCGCGACCTCGATGTTCTTGATCAGCTTCGCGAAGAGCTTGCCGCGCTTGGCATCGATGACGGCCTTCTTGTGCTTCGTCGTGGCCCATTTAGAGTGGCCGGACATCTGCCTGTCTCCTTCGCGTAACCCATCTCAGCAACGAACGCAGGAATCCTACAAGGAGTCCGCTGTCCGGTTCGCCCGCACCATGTCGACGAACAGTGCGTGGACGCGGTGGTCACCGGTCAGTTCCGGGTGGAACGACGTGGCCAGCGCGGTGCCCTGACGGACGGCGACGATGTGGCCGTCGTGCTCGGCGAGCACCTCGGTCCGGGCGCCGACGGACTCCACCCAGGGGGCGCGGATGAACACGCCCTCCACAGGATCGCCCTCGACGCCCCGGATGTCGACGGCCGCTTCGAACGACTCGTTCTGCCGTCCGAAGGCGTTGCGGCGCACGATCATGTCGATCCCGCCGATGGTCTCCTGGCCCGAGCGCGGGTCGAGGATCTTGTCGGCGAGCATGATCATGCCGGCGCAGGTGCCGTACACGGGCATGCCGTCCCGTACGCGTGCGCGCAGGGGCTCCATCAGGCCGAACAGGACGGCCAGCTTGGAGATGGTGGTGGACTCGCCGCCGGGGAGGACGAGACCGTCCACCTCGGCGAGTTCGTCGGGGCGCCGCACCGGCCTGGCCACGGCGTCGGCCGCGGCCAGGGCGACGAGGTGCTCCCGTACGTCGCCCTGGAGGGCCAGGACGCCTATGACGGGGGTGTCGCTCATGGATTCCTGTGCCTTACCAGCCGCGGTTGGCGTAGCGCTCGGCCTCGGGGAGGGTGTCGCAGTTGATGCCGACCATGGCCTCGCCGAGGTTGCGGGACGCGTCGGCGACGATCTTCGGGTCGTCGTAGAAGGTGGTGGCCTTCACGATGGCGGCGGCGCGCTTGGCCGGGTCGCCGGACTTGAAGATGCCGGAGCCGACGAAGACGCCCTCGGCGCCGAGCTGACGCATCAGGGCCGCGTCGGCCGGGGTGGCGACGCCGCCGGCGGAGAACAGCACGACCGGGAGCTTGCCGAGCTCGGAGACTTCCTTGACCAGCTCGTACGGCGCGCGCAGCTCCTTGGCGGCGGCGTACAGCTCGTTGTTGTCGTAGCCGCGCAGGCGGGCGATCTCGTTCTTGATCTGGCGCAGGTGGCGGACGGCCTCGACGACGTTGCCGGTGCCGGCCTCGCCCTTGGAGCGGATCATCGCGGCGCCCTCGGCGATGCGGCGCAGGGCCTCGCCCAGGTTGGTGGCACCGCAGACGAACGGCGTGGTGAAGGCCCACTTGTCGGAGTGGTTGACCTCGTCGGCCGGGGTGAGGACCTCGGACTCGTCGATGTAGTCGACCCCGAGGGACTGCAGGACCTGGGCCTCGACGAAGTGGCCGATGCGGGACTTGGCCATGACCGGGATCGAGACGGCGTCGATGATGCCCTCGATCATGTCCGGGTCGGACATGCGGGCCACGCCGCCGTCCTTGCGGATGTCGGCCGGGACCCGCTCCAGGGCCATGACCGCGACGGCGCCCGCGTCCTCGGCGATCTTCGCCTGCTCCGGCGTGACGACGTCCATGATGACGCCGCCCTTGAGCTGCTCGGCCATGCCGCGCTTCACACGGGCGGTACCGGTCTCGGGAGCCTGGTTTTCGGAGATGGACACGGGTGACCTCGCTGATGGGTAAAGAGGGTTTCTGCAAGCACTGAGGAAACGTGAGAGGACCAGGCCACATCAAGGGCCAATGGGAACGCCGTGGATCCTTTTCCGGCGGGCGGCGGGAAAACGCCGGGTGAACGGGGCTCAGGCGGCCCGGTCCACCAGGGCCGCGGGAGGCTCGTCGTCCATCTCGAAGGCCATCGGGAAGGGGGCGTGGCCGGCCAGGCGGAACCAGCGGACCTTGCGGTGCCGGCGCAGGGCACGGGCCGCCCGTACGGCGTCGTTGTGGAAGCGCCGGGCCATCGGCACCCTGCGGACCGCCTCGGTGAGTTCCCGGGCCGCCTCCTCTCCCCCGGGTGCCTCCCGCACGGCCTCCACCTGCGGGGTCTCCCCGAAGACCGCCCGCAGCGCCTGGCTCAGTTCGCTCTCGGCGACCTCCCGCTGCTCCTCCTCGGCCTGCCGGGCGGCGTGCGCGGCCTCGTACAGCACGATCGAGGCGGCAGGGTCCAGGACCCCCGAGGTCGCCAGCTCCTGCGCCACCGAGGCCCGGCGCAGCAGCTGCGCGTCCAGGGCGGCCCGGGCGGCGTCGATCCGGGCGTGGAGGCGGTCGAGCCGGCCTGCGGTCCAGCTCAGGTAGAGCCCGATCGCGACCAGGGCGACGGCGATCCAGATGAGAGTGGTGGTCACGGGCGGCAAGGCTAGCGTCACGGACGCCCCCGGAGTTCACCCCCACCCCACGCGTGGCCGCAAAGCGGGGCCGACAGGTCGGGCGGGCGTCACGCCCCGGGCGGCCCCGGCAGGCCCGCCGGGTCAATCCCATGCGCCTCCCTGCTGCCCCCGGCAGACCCGGTGCCGGCCCGCGCGAACCCCGAACGCCCCCGGTCTCCGCCCCGCACGAACCCCAGCCGCCCCCGGTCTCAGTCCCGCGCGAACCCCAGCCGGCCCCAGAGCCCGGTCGTGCGCTCGTCCTCGGCGACCGCTGCCGCTCCGGCCGTCACCGTCTCGTAGACGGACAGGATGTCCGCGCCGACCGTGGACCAGTCGAAGCGCCGGACGTGGGCGCTCCCCCGCGCGCGCAGTTCCGCCCGTCGCTCGGGGTCCGCCAGGAGCCGTACGGCCGCGTCGGCCAGCGCGTCCGCGTCCTCGTTGGGGAACAGTTCGCCGGCCGCTCCGCGGTCCAGGACCTGGGCGAAGGCGTCCAGGTCGGAGGCGAGGACGGGGGCGCCGGCGGACATGGCCTCGACGAGGATGATGCCGAAGCTCTCCCCGCCGGTGTTGGGCGCGACGTACAGGTCGACGCTGCGCAGGAAGCGGGCCTTGTCCTCGTCGCTGACCATGCCGAGGAACTCGACCCGGGAGCGCAGTTCGGCAGGCAGGGACGCCACGGCCTCCTCCTCGTCACCGCGCCCGGCGACCAGCAGCCGGGTCTGCGGGCGCGCGGCGAGGATCTTCGGCAGCGCCTTCATCAGCACCGGGAGTCCCTTGCGGGGCTCGTCGATGCGCCCGACGAAGCCGATGGTGTCGCCCTGCCACTCGGCCTTGGGCTCGGCCTTGGCGAAGAAGTCGACGTCGACGCCGTTGGGGATGACGACCGCGTCGCCGCCGAGGTGCTCCACCAGCGTGCGGCGGGCGTACTCGCTCACCGCGATGCGGGCGCTGATCTTCTCCAGGGCGGCCTGGAGGATCGCGTACGCGGCGATCATCGCGCGTGAGCGGGGATTCGACGTGTGGAACGTGGCGACGATCGGCCCCTGGGCGGCCCAGCACGTCAGCAGGCCCAGCGACGGGGAGGTCGGCTCGTGGATGTGGATGACGTCGAACGCGCCGTCGTGCAGCCAGCGGCGCACCCGCGCGGCGCTCAGGAAGCCGAAGTTCAGCCGGGCCACGGACCCGTTGTACGGAACCGGCACCGCGCGCCCGGCCGAGACCACGTACGGCGGCAGCGGGGTGTCGTCGTCGGCCGGGGCCAGCACGGACACCTCGTGACCGAGGCGGATGAAGTACGCGGCGAGGTCACGGATGTGGAACTGGACGCCGCCCGGTACGTCCCAGGAGTACGGGCAGACGATGCCGATTCTCACGGGCGTCCCTTCGCGGGGTCGAGGTCCGCGAGCCACAGGCGTTGCAGCATGTGCCAGTCCTCCGGATGGTCGGCGATCCCGGTGGCGAAGGCGTCGGCCAGCGCCTGTGTCATGACGGACGTCTTCTCGGCGCGCGTACCCGACTCGGGCACCTCGACCGGCGGGTGGACGCGGCCCCGCATCATGGGCGAGTCGTCGTACCAGAGGGTGACGGGCAGCAGCAGGGCACCGGTCTGCTGGGCGAGCAGGGCGGGGCCGGCCGGCATCCGGGCCGTGTCGCCGAAGAAGTCCACCTCGACGCCCGAGGCGGACAGGTCGCGGTCGGCGACCAGGCAGACCAGGCCCCCGTCGCGCAGCCGCCGGGCCAGGGTGCCGAAGGCGGTGCCGCCGCTGTGCGGCAGGACCTCCATGCCGAGGCCCTCGCGGTAGGCGACGAACCGGTCGTAGAGCGTCTCGGGCTTCAGGCGTTCGGCGACCGTGGTGAAGGGGATGCCGAGCTTCGTGGTGACCCAGGCTCCGGCGAGATCCCAGTTGGCGAGGTGCGGCAGGGCGAGTACGACGCCCTTGCCGGCGGCCATGCCCTCGGTGAGGTGGTGCAGGTCCTTGGGGTCGAAGCCGCCCCTGATCCGTTCCTTGCTCCAGGCGGGGAGGCGGAACGACTCCATCCAGTAGCGCAGGTAGGAGCGCATGCCCGCGCGGGACAGCTCGGCCAGGCGCTCGGGGCTCGCGTCCGGCACCACGCGCGCGTAGTTGCTCTCCAGGCGCTGGACGCCCTTGCCGCGCTGCTTCCAGGCCAGGTCGGCGATGGTCCGGCCGAGCCGTGCGGCGGCCGGCTCGGGGAGCTTCTTGACCGTGCCCCAGCCGAGGCCGTACAGCGCGTCCGTCAGCCGGTCCTGAGCGCTCACGTGGCCGCCTCG
Organism: [Streptosporangium] indianense; assembly: GCF_021474405.1. Classification (GTDB taxonomy): domain Bacteria; phylum Actinomycetota; class Actinomycetes; order Streptomycetales; family Streptomycetaceae; genus Streptomyces; species Streptomyces indiaensis. The sequence goes on along the minus strand of NZ_JAKEIO010000007.1, from coordinate 7,938 downwards.
CTCCCGTGGGAGGCGTTCTGCTGCTCGTCCTCGCCGCCCTGCCCGTCCTGCTGCGCGGCGGCCGCGGCCTCGGCCTCGGCGGACTCGCGGCGGACCGTGACGACCCGCTGGATCAGCGTGACGAGGCTGCCCACGGCGACGATCCACAGGGCGACGGGCAGCAGGTACTGGATGCCGGGCACTCCGAACTTGTGCAGGCCCGCGAGTCCGGCCGCGACCAGGGAGATCACCAGCCGCTCGGCCCGCTCGACGAGCCCGTTGACCGCGACCGGCAGACCGATCGACTCGCCGCGGGCCTTGGTGTACGACACCACTTGCCCGCTGGCCAGGCAGAAGATCGAGACGGCGCAGAGCACCAGGTCGTCACCGCCGCCGGCGTACCAGAGGATGAAGCCGCCGAAGATCGCCCCGTCGGCGACCCGGTCGAGCGTGGAGTCCAGGAAGGCGCCCCAGCGGCTGGAGCGGCCGAGCTGGCGGGCCATGTTGCCGTCGACGAGGTCGGAGAACACGAACAGCGTGATCACGACCGTGCCCCAGAAGAACTCGCCCACGGGGTAGAAGACCAGCGCGCCCGCGACCACACCGGCGGTGCCGATGAGCGTGACGGTGTCGGGGCTGACCCCCCGCCGGATCAGAAACGCGGCGAACGGTGTGAGGACACGCGTGAAGAATGCACGCGCGTACTTGTTCAGCATGGCCTTCCCGAGGGTCGGTGTCGCCGTCTGGCCCCTGCTGGCCACCGGCTGGCCCATCGTAGTCACGCGCGCGCATGGGCGAGGTGCGGGCACCCGGACCCCTTTCGGGGGAACCCGCGAGCCGCTGGTGGGCGGTGGGATCACGTCGTTCGTATGGACGCACCGTGACGGGAGTGGGAAGGTCGAATGACCGCGGGCGTCGCCGGAGCCGCCACCGCACGCGGCTCCCGCGAGTCCGCGCCCACAGTGACCTCACCGTGCACGGGAGGCAGGATCATGGGCGACAAGGTACAGACACACCCTGGGGCCGCCGGCAGGGCACAAGCGGCCGACCACCCTCAGTCCGTACGGAATGTGGTGCTGGTCGGCCACTCCGGATCGGGCAAGACCACCTTGGTGGAGGCCCTCGCACTCACGGCGGGGGCGGTGAACCGGGCGGGCCGCGTGGAGGACGGCGGCACCGTCTCCGACTACGACGACATCGAGCACCGGCAGCAGCGCTCGGTACAGCTCTCCCTGGTGCCCGTCGAGTGGGACGGCATCAAGGTCAATCTCCTCGACACCCCCGGATACGCCGACTTCGTCGGTGAGCTCAGGGCCGGTCTGCGCGCGGCGGACGCGGCCCTTTTCGTCGTCTCGGCCTCGGACGGCGTGGACGGCTCGACCCGCATGGTGTGGGAGGAGTGCGCGGCCGTGGGGATGCCCCGGGCCATCGTCGTCACGCACCTGGAGTCGGCGCGCTCCGACTTCGAGGAGATGACCCGGACCTGCGCGGAAGCCTTCGGCGCGGACGACCCCGACGCGGTCCTGCCGCTCTACCTGCCGCTGCACGGCCCCCCGGCACCGGACGGGCACGCGCCGGTGACCGGCCTGATCGGGCTGCTGTCGCAGAAACTGTTCGACTACTCGACCGGCGAGCGCAAGGAGTCCGAGCCGGTCGAGGACCAGCTGCCGGTGATCGAGGAGGCCCGCAACCGGCTCATCGAGGGGATCATCGCCGAGAGCGAGGACGAGACCCTCATGGACCGCTACCTCGGCGGGGAGCCGGTCGACGTCGCCACGCTCATCCAGGACCTGGAGCGGGCCGTCGCGCGGGGCGTCTTCTTCCCCGTCCTGGCCGCCGCTCCCGCAGGCGAGGGCGCCCGGCAGGGGCTCGGCACCCTGGAGCTGCTGGAGCTGATCACGCGGGGCTTCCCGACACCGCTGGAGCACGAGACGGTGCGGGTCACGACCATCGACGGCAAGCCGCGCGAGCTCAAGCCGTGCGATCCGGACGCTCCGCTGGTCGCGGAGGTCGTGAAGACCTCCTCCGACCCGTACGTGGGGCGGCTGTCGCTGATCCGGCTGTTCTCCGGCACCCTGCGCGCCGACCAGACCGTCCACGTGTCCGGGCACGGCCTGGCCGACCGGGGGCACGAGGACCACGACGTCGACGAGCGGATCGGCGCCCTGTCCACGCCGTTCGGCAAGCAGCAGCGGCCCGTGTCGCACGTCATCGCGGGTGATCTGGCCTGCGTGGCGAAGCTGGGCCGCGCCGAGACCGGCGACACCCTGTCCGCCAAGGACGATCCGCTGCTCATGGAGCCGTGGCAGATGCCCGACCCACTGCTGCCGCTGGCCATCCAGGCGCACAGCAAACCGGACGAGGACAAACTGTCCCAGGGCCTGGCCCGGCTGGTGGCCGAGGATCCGACGATGCGGCTGGAACAGAACCAGGACACCCACCAGGTGGTCCTGTGGTGCCTGGGCGAGGCGCACGCCGACGTCGCCCTGGAGCGGCTGCGCAGCCGCTACGGCGTCCAGGTCGACGTCGTGCCCCACAAGGTGTCCCTGCGCGAGACGTTCGCGACCAAGTCGGCGGGCCGCGGCAGGCACGTCAAACAGTCCGGCGGACACGGGCAGTTCGCGATCTGCGAGATCGAGGTCGAGCCGCTGCCCGGCGGGTCCGGCATCGAGTTCGTCGACAAGGTCGTGGGCGGCGCGGTGCCCCGGCAGTTCATCCCGTCGGTGGAGAAGGGCGTACGGGCGCAGGCGGCCAAGGGGGTCGCTGCCGGGTACCCGCTGATCGACGTACGGGTGACCCTGCTGGACGGCAAGGCGCACTCGGTCGACTCCTCCGACGCCGCCTTCCAGACGGCGGGCGCGCTCGCGCTGCGGGAGGCCGCGGCAGACGCGCGGATCCATCTGCTGGAGCCGGTGGCCGAGGTGTCGGTGCTGGTCGGCGACGAGTTCGTGGGCGCCGTGATGAGCGACCTGTCGGGGCGGCGCGGGCGGGTGCTCGGCACCGAGCAGACGCCCGGCGGGCGCACGCTGATCCGGGCCGAGGTGCCCGAGATCGAGATCGGCCGGTACGCGATCGACCTGCGGTCGATGGCGCACGGCACGGCGGGGTTCAGCCGGCGGTACGCGCGGCACGAACCGATGCCGCAGCAGGTGGCGGACCGGGTGCGTGAAGAGGAGCGCGTGGCCTCGTAGTTGGCGCCGGGCGCCACCAAGTTCCCTCCTGGGGGCTCCCCTCCGCGGGGGCGGGCGGCTTGACGGGCCGCCCGCCCCCGCTCGCCGGTGCGGACGGATACGCTGATGACCTGATCAACAGGTGTGCGGAGCGCGGAAGTCGGGAAGGCCGCAGATGCGGATGCGGCAGCGATGGGGGCGGCAGTGACGGACGGATTCGACTTCAGCCCGGGGGCCCAGGTGCCTCTCGCGGGTGCGAGCGGCCAGACGGCGGCGACCTATGCGCTGGCCGCCGCCGCGTACCGCGACGACGAGGTCACCAAGATCCTGAAGGCGGACAACGAGTGGCACCAGTCGAAGGTGACTCCCCCGCGCCCCTGGGCGAAGATCTTCCGGCCCAGGTTCGGTGAGGCCTTCTCCCGTGCGGTGATCGACCGGATGCTGGGTGCCGGGCGCAATCCGGTCATCCAGTCCTTCGGCATCGAGCCGCAGGTCGTCGTGGAGCACTGCCTGGCGGCCCACCGCATCCGCCGCGACCGCGACAACTGGCTCTCGGCGATCACGGTGATCTGCGGGCTGCTGTTCCTGCCGGGCTTCCTCGTGTGGCTGCTGGTGTTCACGCTGCGCACCACCATGGCCAAGCGGGAGGACAAGCGCACGGGCGCCCTCGCCACGACCCTGCTGGTCGCCGTCGGCGCGCTCGCCGTGCTGTTTCTGATCCGTATGCCGTTCAGCGGCTTCTGGGCCCTGTACGGCCGCGCCGCGGTGATCATGCCGGTCGTCGGCTGGTTCTGGGCCAAGCAGATCTGCGAGCGGACCGCCCGGGACCTGCGGGAGCGCTGGTCGAGCCTGCTGTCGGGCGGCGGTGTCGGCGCCAAGATCCCCGAGGCGGTCCCCGGCAACCCGGGTGACGCGGCCGAGCAGGTCCGCAAGGAGCTGGCCCGGCTGGCCGCCGAGCAGCGTTCCAACTCGGTCTTCTACGCCGGTCCCAAGGGCATCCTCGGCATGGGCACGCGGTGGGGCAGCTGGCAGCTGGCCGAGGAGCTGGTCTCCGCCGAGCCGGGCAAGGAGTTCCACCCCTTCCGCAGCTGGGACGTCATCGTGGCGATCCAGGGCGGGCTCGGGATGCTGGAGCGTACGTCCATCAACACCGGCGGCTTCCCCAAGCCGTCGATCACGCACTGGGTCGTCACGCCGATCGGCGAGAAGGCGACGGAGGTGTCCCGGCCGAGCGGTACGGACGTCGACGCGTACACGGTGCGCACGCACGCCATACAGGACATCTGCAACAAGCAGCAGTTCGGCAGCGGTGACCGGCACTACCTGGGTGTGCAGTGGACCCTGTGGGACGGCCACTTGGTGATCACGATGCTGATCACGGTGACCGTGCTGCACGACACGCTCCGCATCGAGGTCACCGGGCATGCTCTGGGGCCGGTCAACTCCCTGTTCAACGAGAAGCCGGCGGCCAAGGAGAAGGCGGTGCAGAAGGCCTTCCGGTTCTGGGAGACCCGGACCGTGAAGCTGCCGCTGATCGACGCCGACGAGGTGGTGCGGCTGGCCGCGCGCGCCCCGCTGACCTGGTACCCGCCGCTGCTGAACTGGCTCGGCGGCAGTCTGACGCTGCCGGAGCCGTTCGGTCTGCGCCACGCGTGGGCCGACCAGCCCTGGCGGCACCGGTTCATGGCCGACGACGCGCTGCGGGCTGCGACGCCCGTGCTGCGGGTGGTGCATGCGGCGGCGCTGAAGGTGCTGCGGGAGAACGGCGTGGACGTGGAGAAATTCGGGTCCAGGTCGGCGGCGCTCAGTGGGGCGGTGCAGGAGGCCTCGCCGAAGAAGGCGGATGTGTACGACGCGTAGTCGATCGTCCGCGGGCCGGTGGGGGCCGGTGTTCCCGGGGCTGCGCTCCCGGACCCCCATCGGCCTGAACGGCCTCGCCCTCGAGCGCCGGACGGGCCGGGAAGTCCACCCCGGCCGGGATCAAACGGTCGGCCAGGCCTCCGCCAGCATCTTCCGTGTGTCGGCCAGGAGCTGCGGCAGCACCCGCGTGTGCCCCACCACCGGCATGAAGTTCGTGTCGCCGCCCCAGCGCGGCACGATGTGCTGGTGGAGGTGTGCGGCGATGCCTGCGCCCGCGACCGTGCCCTGGTTCATGCCGATGTTGAAGCCGTGCGCGCCGGAGGCCGTGCGCAGGGCCGTCATCGCCTGCTTGGTGAGTTCGCCGAGCTCGGCGGTCTCCCCCGCCGTGAGGTCCGTGTAGTCGGCGACGTGCCGGTAGGGCACGGTCATCAGGTGGCCGCCGTTGTACGGGTAGAGGTTGAGCACCGCGTAGACCTGCTCGCCGCGCCGGACGACGAGCCCGTCCTCGTCGGACTTGGCCGGGATCGAGCAGAAGGGGCAGCCGTCGCCGGCGCCCGGGCCGGTGGGCTTGTTCTCGCCCTGGATGTAGGCCATCCGGTGGGGCGTCCACAGACGCTGGAACGCGTCCTGCGTCCCCACTCCCAGCTGCTGCTCCGGCTCACTCGTCATGCAGTGCAGCATATGGCGTCGAGCTGGGGGGACGGCAAAGGCCCCCGGATCTCCCCCGGGGGCCCGTGCACGGTTCGGTCAGACCTGAGCGCGTTCCTCGACGACCTTCACGATCTTCGCGATGGCCTCGTCGAAGGGGATGCCGTTCTCCTGCGAGCCGTCGCGGTAGCGGAAGGACACGGACTCGTGGGACATGTCCTCGTCGCCCGCGATGACCATGAAGGGCACCTTCTGCTTCTGGGCGTTGCGGATCTTCTTCTGCATGCGGTCGGAGGAGGAGTCGACCTCGACGCGCAGGCCCTTCTTCCGGGCCGCGGCGGCGAACTTCTCCAGGTACTCCACGTGCGCGTCGCCGATCGGGATGCCGACCGCCTGGACCGGGGCCAGCCACGCCGGGAAGGCGCCCGCGTAGTGCTCCAGGAGGACCGCGAAGAAGCGCTCGATGGAGCCGAACAGCGCGCGGTGGATCATGACCGGGCGGGTCTTGGTGCCGTCCGCGCCCGTGTACTCCAGGTCGAAGCGCTCGGGCAGGTTGAAGTCGAGCTGGATGGTCGACATCTGCCAGGTGCGGCCGATGGCGTCCTTGGCCTGGACGGAGATCTTCGGGCCGTAGAAGGCGGCGCCGCCCGGGTCGGGCACCAGCGGCAGGCCCTGCTTCTCGGCGACCTGGCGCAGCGTCTCGGTGGCCTCCTCCCAGGCCTCTTCCGAGCCGACGAACTTCTCCGGGTCCTTGGTGGACAGCTCCAGGTAGAAGTCGGTCAGGCCGTAGTCGCGCAGCAGGTTCAGCACGAAGGTGAGCGTCTTGTCGAGCTCCTCGGACATCTGCTCGCGGGTGCAGTAGATGTGCGCATCGTCCTGGGTGAAGCCGCGGGCCCGGGTCAGGCCGTGTACGACGCCCGACTTCTCGTACCGGTACACGGTCCCGAACTCGAAGAGGCGCAGCGGCAGTTCACGGTAGGAACGCCCGCGCGCGTCGAAGATCAGGTTGTGCATCGGGCAGTTCATGGGCTTGAGGTAGTAGTCCACGCCCTCGTCGAGCTGCATGGGCGGGTACATGCCGTCGGCGTACCAGTCCAGGTGGCCCGAGGTCTCGAAGAGCTTCCCCTTGGTGGCGTGCGGGGTGTAGACGAACTCGTAGCCCTCCTCCTCGTGGCGGCGGCGCGAGTAGTCCTCCATGACCCGGCGGATGACGCCGCCCTTGGGGTGGAAGACGGCGAGGCCGGAGCCGATCTGCTCGGGGATGGAGAACAGGTCCAGCTCGTTGCCCAGCTTGCGGTGGTCGCGCTTCTCGGCCTCCGCGAGGAACTCCAGGTGCGCCTTCAGCTCGTCCTTCGTGGGCCAGGCGGTGCCGTAGATGCGCTGGAGCATGGGGTTCTTCTCGCTGCCGCGCCAGTAGGCGGCCGCGTTGCGCATCAGCTTGAACGCCGGGATGTTGCGGGTGGTGGGCAGGTGGGGACCGCGGCAGAGGTCCTTCCAGCACAGGTCACCGGTCTTGGCGTCCAGGTTGTCGTAGATCGTCAGCTCGCCGGCGCCGACCTCGACGTCCGCGCCGTCGTCGGAGGAGGCGGAGCCCTTGAGGCCGATCAGCTCCAGCTTGTACGGCTCGCCGGCCAGCTCCTCGCGGGCGGCCTCGTCGGTGACCACGCGGCGGGAGAAGCGCTGCCCGCGCTTCTGGATCTCCTGCATCTTCTTCTCGATGGCCTTGAGGTCATCGGGGTGGAAGGGCTTCTCGACGTCGAAGTCGTAGTAGAAGCCGTCCTTGACGGGCGGGCCGATACCGAGCTTGGCCTCGGGGAAGAGCTCCTGCACGGCCTGCGCCATGACGTGCGCGGTGGAGTGGCGCAGGATGTTCAGACCGTCCTCGGAGGAGATCTCGACGCCCTCGACCTCGTCGCCGTCGGACAGGGCGTACGACAGGTCCTTGAGCTCGCCGGCCACGCGCGCGGCGATGATCGAACGCTCGCCGGCGAAGAGCTCGGCGGCCGTAGTGCCCGTCGTCACCACGCGTTCTTCCCGCTCGGAATCGCGCTGGATGATCACACGGACGTCTGACACCGGTCTCTCCTGACTGAAGGGGGCTGCGGCGCCATACCCGAGCGCGCGCACGAGTAAGGATCGTACCGACCCGGGACCACTCGACGCGAAATCGATCTGCGCAGCCCCTTGCCCCCGGGCTTCGCCGGTCGACCTCCCGGCCCTCGCCGTACGCCTCCACCAGGCCCTGTGCGCCGCCCGGGAGGCCATCGACTACCAGCGGGCC
>NZ_JAKEIO010000006.1 GCF_021474405.1 [Streptosporangium] indianense | reverse complement strand
CCGCGGCACTGGGTCCGCGCTGGTGGCGCTCGTCGTGCTGCTCGTCGCCCTGTCGCGGTCGGCCGCGGGGCGCGCGCCACACCCCGGGCGGGGGCCGGGGGCGCGCAGGGCGGCCAGGTCTTTGGGCGTGGGGACCCCTTTGGCGGCGGGCACCCGCTCCTCGGTGCCGTTCTGCCCGGGGGCGGCCTCCTGGTGCCGGGGCTGCGGGGCGGGCCGGTCGGTCGCGGCGCCGAGGGCGGATTCGGGCAGCGGCGCGGAGAGGATGGCGGCGATCTCGGGCCGGGGCGCGGGCTGCGGTGCGCACACCCCGGTGTGGTCCTTGGCGCGGACGGCCTTGGTGATCCACGTACGGTCCAGGACGCGCCGCTCGTCGGCTTCGGCGACCAGGTCCTCGGACTGGTTGTAGTCGCCGTCGGCGGCCTGGACGGCCCACAGGTGGACGGCGACGCCGTGCTCCTTGGCGGCCATCATGCCGGGCAGCAGATCGCCGTCGCCGGTGACGAGGACGACGTCGGAGCAGGCGCGGTTGCGGGCCAGTTCGGTGAGTTCGGCGTGCATCGCGGCGTCCACGCCCTTCTGCGCCCAGCGGCCGTCGCTGCGGGTGAGGGCGCCGAGCCGGACGGTGACCCGGGGCATCACGCGCAGTCTGCGGTGCTCGGGCTGCGGGACGCGGTCGGGGGCGCCGTCGAACCAGTAGATGCGCAGCAGCGGCTGCTGGGTGTCGGATTCGGCGCGCTCACGCAGCCCCTGGATGAGGGCGGTGTGGTCGACTGAGATGCGGGACCGTGAGGGCTCCCCGGCGAGGAGACTCGCCGCGGCTCCCAGCAGATACCCAGCGTCCACCAGGACGATGCAGCGGTCCACGCGACTCACCCTCTTCCCAGGAGGTTTGCTTCGGGCTTGCTTCGAGTCTGCCCGACGGCGCGGAGGTTAACGGCCCGAACTCGATCTTCGGCGTGGCGTTTCGGCGCCGCCCGCCGCGATCATCCCAGTCACGCACGGTAATTGTCCGACATGCGATCGTTGTCGGGCTGTGTGAATCTGGTCCCGGCCCTGGCCCCTAGTCCCCCACAGGAGGCATCACCATGGCCAAGAACAAGAACCGTGACCGTAAGCAGCAGCGTCCGACCGAGCGTGGCCAGCGGGCCGACCGCAGCCCCGCCTCGCAGACCGAGCCCCAGCCCGAGGTCGAGACGACCCCCGGCGAGATGGCGTCGGCCAAGCGAAAGCGCAGCTTCGGCCACAACTGACGCCGGTGTGACGGGGTGTTGAGCCCACGCACATGCACGAGGGGCGTACCCGGGCCCGGGTACGCCCCTCAAGCGCATCGAGAGCCCCGCCTCACCCGGCCAGGCAGGACGGTCCGAGCAGCACCTTCAGGTCGCCGAACAGCGCCGGGTCCGGCTTCACCCGGTGCCGGTCCAGCCGCAGCACGGTCGTCTTGGTGGGCCCCTGGAGCTTGATCCGGACCTCGCTGTCGCCCTTGTGGTGGCTGAGGACCTCGCCGAGGCGGCTGACCAGCGGCGGGGTGACCCGGGTGGCCGGGATGGTGAGGACCACGGGCGCGTTGGTGCCCGCGTTGGACAGGTCCGGGATCATCAGCTCCATCGCGACGAGCCGCGGGATGTCCTCGCGCTTGTCGAGGCGGCCCTTGACGAAGACCACGGCGTCCTCGACGAGTTGTGTCGAGACGAGCTGGTAGGTCGCGGGGAAGAACATGCACTCGATCGAGCCGGCGAGGTCCTCGACGGTGGCGATGGCCCAGGCGTTGCCCTGCTTGGTCATCTTGCGCTGGAGGCCGGAGATGATGCCGCCGATGGTGACCACCGAGCCGTCGGAGTAGTCACCGCCGGTCAGCTGGGAGATGCCCGCGTCGGCCTTGTCGGACAGGATGTGCTCCAGACCGAACAGCGGGTGGTCGGAGACGTACAGACCGAGCATCTCCCGCTCCTGGGCGAGCAGATAGGTCTTGTCCCACTCGTCGGGGGAGAACTCCACGTCGAGCCCGAAGCCCGGCTCGCTGGTCTCTGCCTCGCCCATGCCGCCGAAGAGGTCGAACTGCCCCTCGGCCTCCTTGCGCTTGACCGCGACCACGTTGTCGATCATCGGCTCGTAGTGCGCGGTGAGGCCCTTGCGGGTGTGACCCATGGCGTCGAAGGCGCCGGCCTTGATCAGCGACTCGGTGGTGCGCTTGTTGCAGACCACCGCCTCCACCTTGTCGAGGTAGTCCGGGAAGGAGACGTACTTCCCCTTGGAGGTGCGGCACCTGATGATCGACTCGACCACGTTGGTGCCGACGTTGCGCACGGCGGAGAGGCCGAAGAGGATCACGTCGTCGCCCTGCGCCGCGAAGTTGGACATCGACTCGTTGACGTCCGGCGGGAGCACCTTGATCCCCATGCGGCGGCACTCGTTGAGGTAGACGGCCGACTTGTCCTTGTCGTCCTTCACGGAGGTGAGCAGCGCGGCCATGTACTCGGCGGGGTGGTTCGCCTTGAGGTACGCCGTCCAGTACGAGACGAGTCCGTACGCGGCGGAGTGCGCCTTGTTGAAGGCGTAGCCGGCGAAGGGGACCAGCACGTCCCACAGGGCCTGGATGGCCTCGTCGCTGAAGCCCTTCTTGCGGGCGCCCTCCTGGAAGAGGACGAAGTTCTTCGCCAGCTCCTCGGGCTTCTTCTTGCCCATCACGCGGCGGAGGATGTCGGCCTCGCCGAGCGAGTAACCGGCGATGATCTGGGCGGCCTTCTGCACCTGCTCCTGGTAGACGATCAGGCCGTAGGTGACGTCCAGGACCTCCTTGAGGGGCTCCTCCAGCTCGGGGTGGATGGGCGTGATCTCCTGCTGCCCGTTCTTGCGCAGCGCGTAGTTCGTGTGGGAGTTCATGCCCATGGGGCCCGGGCGGTACAGGGCCGACACGGCGGAGATGTCTTCGAAGTTGTCCGGCTTCATCAGCCGGAGCAGGGAGCGCATCGGGCCGCCGTCGAACTGGAAGACGCCGAGGGTGTCGCCGCGCTGGAGCAGTTCGAAGGTCGTGGGGTCGTCGAGCGGGAGGCTCAGGAGATCGATGTCGATCCCCTTGTTGGACTTCACCATCTTGACGGCGTCGTCCATGATCGTCAGGTTGCGCAGGCCCAGGAAGTCCATCTTGAGCAGGCCGAGCGACTCGCAGCTCGGGTAGTCCCACTGGGTGATGGTGACCTTGTCCGTGTGCCGGACCCAGACGGGCACGTGGTCGGTGATGGTCTCGCTGGACATGATCACGCCGGCGGCGTGCACGCCCATCTGCCGGACCAGGCCCTCGACGCCCTTGGCGGTGTCGATGACCTTCTTCACGTCCGGCTCGTTCTCGTACATCGCCCGGACCTCGCCCGCCTCCGAGTAGCGGGGGTGCTCGGGGTTGGTGATGCCGTCCAGGTTGATGCCCTTGCCGAGGACGTCGGCGGGCATGGCCTTGGTGATGCGGTCGCCCATCGCGTACGGGTAGCCCAGCACGCGCGCGGAGTCCTTGATCGCGTTCTTGGCCTTGATGGTGCCGTACGTACCGATCATGGCGACCTTGTCGGCGCCGTACTTCTCCGTCACGTACCGGATCACCTCGACGCGCCGGCGCTCGTCGAAGTCGATGTCGACATCGGGCATGGAGATGCGCTCGGGGTTGAGGAACCGCTCGAAGATCAGGCCGTGCGGGATGGGGTCGAGGTCGGTGATGCCGAGGGCGTAGGCGACGATCGAGCCGGCCGCGGAGCCTCGTCCGGGGCCGACGGCGATGCCCTGCTTCTTGGCCCACATGATGAAGTCGGCGACCACGAGGAAGTAGCCCGGGAAGCCCATCGAGATGATGGTGTCCATCTCGTACTCGACCTGCTTCATGCGGTCGTCCGGGATGCCGTCCGGGAAGCGGCGGTGCATGCCGCGCAGGGTCTCCTCGCGGAACCAGCTGACCTCGGTGTAGCCCTCCGGGATGTCGAACTTGGGCATGAGGTCGCGCTTCTCGAACATGCCCGTGGTGTCGACCATCTCGGCGATCAGGCGGGTGTTGGCGCAGCCCTCCTGCCAGGCGTCCGAGGAGTCGATGGCGTACATCTCGTCCGTGGACTTCAGGTAGTAGCCAGTGCCGTCGAACTTGAAGCGGTCCGGGTCGGAGAGGTTCTTGCCGGTCTGGATGCACAGCAGGGCGTCGTGGGCGGTCGCCTCGTGCGCGTAGGTGTAGTGCGAGTCGTTGGTGACCAGCGGGGGGATGCCGAGCTTCTTGCCGATCTCCAGGAGGCCGTCGCGGACCCGGTGCTCGATGTCGATGCCGTGGTCCATCAGCTCCAGGAAGTAGCGGTCCTTGCCGAAGATGTCCTGGTAGTCGGCCGCTGCCTTCAGGGCCTCGTCGAAGTGCCCGAGGCGCAGCCGGGTCTGGACCTCGCCGGAGGGGCAGCCGGTGGAGGCGACGATCCCCTCGGACCACTGGGAGATGGTCTCCTTGTCCATCCGGGGCCACTTCTGCAGCCAGCCCTCGGCGTACGCGTCGGAGGACAGCCGGAAGAGGTTGTGCAGACCCGTGCTGTTCACGGCCCACATCGTCTTGTGGGTGTAACCGCCGGAACCGGAGACGTCGTCCCGCTTCTGGTGCGGCTGGCCCCACTGGATCTTGCGCTTGTTGCGGCGGGACTCGGGGGCGACATAGGCCTCGATCCCGATGATCGGGGTGACCCCGGCCTTCTGCGCGGAGTGGAAGAAGTCGTACGCCCCGTGGAGGTTGCCGTGGTCGGACATGGCGATGTGCGTCATGCCCATCTCGTTGCACGCGTTGAACATGTCCTTCAGCCGCGCGGCACCGTCCAGCAGCGAATACTGGGTGTGGACGTGCAGGTGCGTGAACGGCGGCTTTGACACGGCTGCGGCCTCCAGGGAGAACAGGGGTCGGACGGTCCCGGCAGGCTGCGGACAGTCTGGGGGACAGCGTCGAAGTCTATGCCTCGGCACTGACACCCGGAGGCCTGACCCGCGTACCTTCTGGCAAGGGCCGCGGGCACTCCCGCGGGCCGCCGCACGTTAGGCATCGGGGCGGACCAGCCACCCCGACAGGCACGTACCAGGAGGCACCCAGCGATGTCGTTCCCGCAGCTCGACGAGGAGCACCGCGGTGAGGAGATCCTCGCCGTCTTCGACACCGCGTTCGGCGAGCTCCTGGCCGCCGACCCGGCCGCGTTCCGCGTGAAGTTCCGGAAGATGGCGGCCTCGGCCTTCGCCTTCTACCGGGGGACGGCGTGCCTCTTCTACCACGACCAGGAGCGCGAGGGCATTCTCCCGGGCCCCTACCTGGACGAGCGCACCTCCCGCGTGTGGATCCACGGCGACCTGCACGCGGAGAACTTCGGCACCTACATGGACGCCAACGGCCGACTGATCTTCAACGTCAACGACTTCGACGAGGCCTACGTCGGCCCCTTCACCTGGGACCTGAAGCGCTTCGCCGCCTCCATCGCGCTGATCGGCTACGCGAAGGCGCTCGGCGACGACCAGATCAGCGAGCTGGTGCGGGTGTACGCGAACGCGTACCGGCGGCGGATCCACGCCCTGGCGACGGGCGCGAAGAGCGACGAGGTGCCGCCGTTCACGCTGGACACGGCGCAGGGCCCGCTGCTGGACGCGCTGCGTGTCGCCCGCTCGCTGACCCGCTTCGGCCTGCTGGAGTCGATGACGGAGATCCGCGACTTCGAGCGCCGCTTCGCTTCGGGGGGCGGCTCGGTCGAGCTGGACGCGGCCACCCGCTACAAGGTCCTCGCCGCCTTCGACGGCTACCTGGAGACGCTGCCGGACAGCTCCCTGGCCCGCCCGGACTCCTACCGCGTGAAGGACGTGGTCGGCCGGCGCGGCATCGGCATCGGCTCGGCGGGGCTGCCGTCGTACAACATCCTGCTGGAGGGGCACAGCGACGCCCTGGAGAACGATGTCGTGATCTACATCAAGCAGGCCCAGACCCCGGCGGTCTCCCGGCACATCACGGATCGGGCGATCCGCGACTACTTCCAGCACGAGGGGCACCGCACGGTCATCTCCCAGCGGGCCCTCCAGGCGCACGCCGACCCGTGGCTGGGCTGGACCGAGCTGGACGGCGCGGGCCAGCTGGTCGCGGAGGTCTCGCCGTACGCGGTCGACCTGGACTGGGGCGACATCGACGACCCGGAGGAGATCGCGCAGGTGGTGGCCGACCTCGGCCGGGCGACGGCCGCGATGCACGCGGCGGCGGACGACCAGTCCGGCGAGTCCCTGGTGCCCTTCTCCACGGAGCGGGCCATCGACGCGGCGATCGCGGCCGACGAGGAGGGCTTCGCGCCGCTGCTGGTCGACTTCGCGCACGCCTACGGCGCCCGCGCCCGTGCCGATCACCAGACCTTCGTGGACCTGTTCCGCAACGGACGGATCCCGGGCCTGTGACGGCGAGGCCCCTCACAGGCATCCTTTAGGGGTCCCTTACCGGCCCACGTGACACACTCTCCTATCGCTATGGACATATCCGGGATCCCGCTCAGAGCCGTACGCGCGGCGCTGTTCACGGCCGTGGTCGTGACGCTCAGCACGGCGTCGCACGTGCTGCTGTCCGGGGCCCCGCTGCCGGTGAGCACGGTGGCCGCGGTCGCCGCCGCCGTGTTCGTGATCGCGTTCGCCCTGGCGGGCCGCGAGCGCTCCTTCGGGCGGATCGCGGCCCTGCTGATCCCGCTGGAACTGGCCGCCGACACGGTGTTCACCACGGGCCAGCACGCCTGTTACGGCCGGGCGGGCGGCCCGGTCGCCGGTCCCCTGCGCTCGGTCGGCCTGGACGTCCTGTGCGGCGGGGAGGTCGGCACACCCCTGGCCCGGATGGCGGGGGCCACCGGCAGCGACCGGCTCGCGGTCGCGGTCGCCCATGCCGACCCGGCGACGGCCTGGCTGCTGCTCGGCGCGCACATCGGCGTCGGGCTCGTGGCCGCTGTCTGGCTGCGCCGCGGTGAGCGGGCCCTGGCCCAGCTGCTGCGGGCGGTGACGGCCACCACGTTCCGGCCGCTGCTGCTGGCGGTCGCCGCGGTCGCGGTGGAGCGGGCCCCGGCCGGGCGGCACCTGCCGGCGCGAGCCGCGGACCGCACGCCCACCGCCCGCGAGCGGATCCTCGCGTACTCCCTGGGACGGCGTGGACCGCCGTGCTCCCCCGCCTTCGCGTAAGGCACTCCGCGCCGCAGGAACCTCCCTCTGCGGCACTTCCGAGCACCGGCAGTCCCCCTACGTATCCCGCACACCGAGGTGTGCGCGTTCCCCACGGAGAACATCACCATGAGCAAGCGCAACAGCCAGTCGGCGAAGACGGCGGCCCGTGAGCGGCTGCGCATCGAGCGCGAGCGCGAGGCCAAGCGCGCGAAGACCAAGCGCCAGGTCATCGTCGCCTGCTCCATCGTCGGCGTCCTGGCGATAGCCGGCGGCATCGGCTACGCGGTCGTCCAGGCCAACAAGCCCGACGACTGGGAGGCCGCGAAGAGCTCCAAGCTCGTCGAGCCGGCCAACACGTCGGGCAAGGACGGCACGACGGTCGTCATCGGCAAGGACAGCGCCAAGAAGACCCTCGTCATGTACGAGGACCCGCGCTGCCCGGCATGCGCCCAGTTCGAGCAGACCCTCGGCTCGACCATCCACAAGGACGTCGAGGACGGCAAGTACAAGCTCCAGTACGTCGGCGCGACCTTCATCGACAACAACGTCCCGGGCGAGGGTTCCAAGAACGCCCTGAGTGCTCTGGGCGCTGCCCTGAACGTGAGCACCGACGCGTTTGTCGACTACAAGGCGGCGCTCTACTCGGCGAAGTACCACCCCGTTGAGACGGACGACAAGTTCAAGGACGACGACTACCTCATCAAGGTGGCGAACACGGTCGACGCCCTCAAGGGCAACAAGGCGTTCCAGAAGGCCGTGAAGGACGGCACCTACGACAAGTGGGCGCTGCTGATGGCCGACAAGTTCGACGCGGACGGCAAGAAGTACGACTTCAGCGGTACGCCGACGCTGCTCATGGACGGCAAGAAGGTCACGGGCAGCGACGGCCAGAGCGCCCCCGGAACGCTTGCCGACTACACGAAGGCGATCAACGCAGCACTCAAGGACTAGTCACACCACACGGTGACCACCTCGACTCCAACAGAGGTGGTCACCCCCCTCCCTCGGGCGGCGCGCTCATCGCCGCAGCAGCAGCGTCATGTTCGCTGCCGCCGACTCCAACGGCTCCCAGGCGGTGCCTCTGGATGACGCCGACGGGTGGCCGGATCTGAAAGAGCGGGCGAACTTCCGGAGTTCGCCCGCTCTGGCGCATACCGACCAGTAACCTGATCGGTCGTGACCAGTCGATACAGATCATCGAAGACGTCAGAGGGCCTCAACTCCCTCACCCCGCGCCGCCGTACGGTCGTCAAGGCCGCGGCGGCGACCGCTGTCCTGGCCGGGCCGCTGGCGGCGACCCTGCCGGCGCGTGCCGTCGACCAGGCACCCGCCTTCCTGCACGGCGTGGCCTCCGGCGACCCGCTGCCGGACGGCATCCTGCTGTGGACCCGCATCACCCCGGTGCCCGAGGCGATACCCGGTTCGGGAGTCGGCCCGGACACCGAGGTGAGCTGGGTCGTCGCCCGGGACAAGGCGTTCACCACCGTCGTCGCCAAGGGCTCCACCACCGCCACGGCGGCCTCCGACCACACCGTCAAGGCCGATGTCCGCGGCCTGGAGCCCGGCACCGACTACTGGTTCCGCTTCTCCGCCGGCGGCACCGACTCCCCCGCCGCGCGCACCCGCACCGCCCCGGCCCACGACGCCGCCGTCCCGGGCCTGCGCTTCGGCGTGGTCTCCTGCGCCAACTGGGAGGCCGGCTACTTCTCCCCGTACCGGCACCTCGCGGCCCGCGGCGACCTGGACGCCTGGCTGCACCTCGGCGACTACATCTACGAGTACGGCACCGGCGAATACGGCACCCGCGGCAAGGTCGTCCGCCCGCACGCCCCGGCCCACGAGATCGTCACCCTCGCCGACTACCGCACGCGGCACGCCCGTTACAAGACCGACCCGGACCTCCAGGCGCTGCACCACACGGCACCGGTCGTGGCGATCTGGGACGACCACGAGTTCGCCAACGACACCTGGTCCGGCGGCGCGGAGAACCACACCGAGGGCGCGGAGGGCGCCTGGTCCGCCCGCCAGGCCGCCGCCAAGCAGGCCTACTTCGAGTGGATGCCGGTGCGCCCGGCGATCGCGGGCACCACCTACCGCCGGCTGCGCTTCGGCAAGCTGGCCGACCTCTCGCTGCTGGACCTGCGCTCGTTCCGCTCCCAGCAGGTCAAGGTCGGCAACGGCGAGGTCGACGACCCGGACCGCACGCTCACCGGCCGCGCCCAGCTCGACTGGCTCAAGGCCGGACTGAAGTCCTCCGACACCACCTGGCGGCTGGTCGGCAACTCGGTGATGATCTCGCCGTTCGCCATCGGCTCGCTCTCCGCCGACCTGCTGAAGCCGCTCGCCAAACTGCTGGGCCTGCCGCAGGAGGGCCTCGCCCTCAACACCGACCAGTGGGACGGCTACACCGACGACCGCCGCGAGATCCTGGCGCACCTGCGGACGAACGCGATCCGCAACACCGTCTTCCTCACCGGCGACATCCACATGGCGTGGGCCAACGACGTGCCGGTGGACGCCGGTACCTATCCGCTGTCGCCGTCGGCGGCCACGGAGTTCGTCGTCACGTCGGTCACCTCGGACAACCTCGACGACATCGTGAAGGTCCCCGAGGGCACGGTCTCCGCGGTCGCCTCCCCCGTCATCCGCGCGGCCAACCGGCACGTCCACTGGGTCGACACCGACCGGCACGGCTTCGGTGTCCTGGACATCACGGCCGAGCGCGCGCAGATGGACTACTACGTCATCTCCGACCGCGCGAAGCGGGACGCGACCGCCAAGTGGTCGCGCTCGTACCGCACCCTCAGCGGCACCCAGAAGCTGGAGCGCGTCCAGAACCCGGTGTGACCGCCTACAGGGTCTCGAGGAAGCCGAGTGCCACCCGCCAGGTGGCCTCGGCGGCCTCCTCGTCGTAGTCGGGCAGGTCGGGGTCGGTGTAGAGGTGGCCGGCCCCGGCGTACCGGTACACCTCGACGTCGGCTCCCGTGCGGCCCATCTGGAGGTACCAGGCGCTGAGCCAGTCGTCCGTCTCGAAGGGGTCCGGCTCCGCCACGTGCAGCTGGACCGGCAGGTCCTCCGCGGTGACGTCGGGCGCGATGTCGGACGTGCCGTGCAGAAGGAGCAGGCCACGCGCCTTGTCGTCGCCGAGGGCGAGGGTCTGCGCGATGGAGGCGCCGAGCGAGAACCCGGCGTACACCAGCCCGCGCTCGGAGTACGGCGCGGCGGCCAGCACGGCCCGCTTCAGCAGCTCCTCCTTGCCGATCTTCTCCTTGTGCTCCATGCCCTCCTCGACCGCTTCGAAGGTGCGCCCCTCGAAGAGGTCGGGTGTCCACACCTCGTGTCCGGCCGCTCGCAGTCGGTCAGCGGCGTGGAGCACCGCGGGCCGCAGCCCGAAGGTCGAGTGAAAGAGCATGATGTTCATGAGGCCATGGTGCCAGCCGGGTGTGACGACCCGGGATCGCGGCACTACCCACGCCGCAGCGGAAGTCACATGTTCATGCCCCCCGGTGGCCGGTTAGGTTCGGTGGCATGGAGAACCTGCTACGACCGCTGATCGTGGTCGGTGGCTCGGTCGTGCTCACGCTGGTGATCGGCTGGGCGACCGACTTCCTGCTGCGCAAGGCCGACGAACGACACCACGAGACCCCGCTGTGGGGCCTGCTCCGCCGTGGCCGCATCCCCTACATGCTGGTCCTCTTCGCGGCCCTGTTGAGAGGGTCGTACGACGAGGCTCAGTTGCTGGAGGCCCGCCGTGAGGGCATCGGCCAGACGTTGACGCTGGTGCTGATCGGATCGACCGCCTGGCTGGTGATCCGTATCGCGGCGGCGATCGTCGAGACGTCCTACAGCCGCTACGCCCACTCCCGCGCCCACCGGGATCCGGCCAGGGTCCGCCGGGTGCGCACCCAGGTGACGCTGATCATGCGGGTGGTGTCCGCTGTCGTCGGCGTGGTGGCCGCGGCGAGCATGCTGCTGACCTTCCCGGCCTTCAAGGCGGCCGGTGCGTCGCTGCTGGCCTCGGCCGGAATCCTCGGCATCGTCGCCGGTGTCGCCGCCCAGTCCACCCTGAGCAACATGTTCGCCGGGTTCCAGATCGCCTTCGGCGACATGGTCCGCATCGGGGACACGGTGGTGGTGGACGGCGAGTGGGGCACGGTCGAGGAGATCACGCTGACGTTCCTGACCGTCCACACCTGGGACGAGCGACGCATCACCATGCCGGTGTCGTACTTCACGTCCAAGCCGTTCGAGAACTGGTCGCGCGGCACCCCGCAGATGACGGGGATCGTCTTCTGGCACGTCGACCACTCGGCGCCGGTGGAGGCGATGCGCGACAAGCTCCGCGACATCCTGCGCGAGTGCCCGGCCTGGGACGGCCGCGCCTACAACCTGTCCGTCACGGACACCACCCCGAACACCATGCAGGTGCGGGCCCTGGTGACGGCCAAGGACGCGGACGACATCTGGACGGTGCGGGTCACGATCCGCGAGGAGATGATCAGCTGGCTGACCCGCGAGCACCCCTACGCGCTGCCCCGGGTCAACACGGCGGACGCGGTGCTCCCGCCGTCTCCCGGCAGCAACGGCCACCGTCCGTCCCCCGAGGCCGTACCGGCCCAGCGCCGCTACCACGGCAACGGCTCGGGGCGGCCTGAGCGCTGACCACCACCCGGAATCCAGGAGGGGCTCCCCGCGGGCGCGGGGAGCCCCTCCTCGTGTCCGCGGGTCAGTGGCCGCGCTCGGCGCCGCCGTTGACCTGGATGATCTGCGAGGTGATGTGCCCGGCGCCCGGCGAGGCCAGCCAGTGCAGGGTCTCGGCGACGTCCCCGGGAGTCCCGGCCCGTCCGTTCGACGTCTCGCCGACGAGCCGGGCCCGGCGCTCCTCGGCCATCGCGTCACCGAAGAACCCGGTGTCCTCGATGTAGCCGGGCGCGACCACGTTCACCGTGATGCCACGCGGCCCCAGTTCGCGGGCCAGGTCGTGGGCGTAGGGGTGCAGCCCGGCCTTGGCCGCCGCGTACGCCCCGCTTCCGGATCCCCGGTAGGCGGCGATGGAGCTGAGGAACAGCACCCGGCCGCCGGGCTCGGCGAGCCGCGGCTTGAGCGCCTCGGTGAGCAGGACCGCGGTCAGGGTGTTGAGCCGGAAGTTCACGGTCCAGGTGTGTGCGACGGCCGCGAGGGGATCGCCCTGCGGAGGCTCCGGTTCGAGCAGCCCGCTGCCACCGGCGCTGTGCACGAGCACGTCCACCGCTCCCAGCTCGCGCTCCACGAAGGCGGCGACACCGCGCACGTCCTCCGGCTCGGCGAGATCGGCCGCGCAGGTCAGCGCGCCGGGCACCTCGGCCTTCTCCAGCACCTCGGCCCGCCGCCCGAGCAGCAGCACCCGGTCCCCGTCGGCGGCGAACACCCGGGCCGCCGCGAGCCCAATTCCCGTACCTCCACCACTGATTACTACGTTCCGTGCCATACGAACGACCCTACGCCGCCCCGGCGGCCCACGGTCAAACCGACAGCCACGGCCGCCCGCGGTGGAACCGGCAGCCCCCGTCGCCCG
The DNA here is from genome assembly GCF_021474405.1 of [Streptosporangium] indianense. Classification (GTDB taxonomy): domain Bacteria; phylum Actinomycetota; class Actinomycetes; order Streptomycetales; family Streptomycetaceae; genus Streptomyces; species Streptomyces indiaensis. The sequence continues at coordinate 92,771 of NZ_JAKEIO010000006.1, read as the reverse complement.
CCGTCGAACCGACGGCCCGGCCGCCGCCGTAAAGAAGCCGGCAGCCCGGCCGCCGCCGAAAGCAAGCCGGCAGCCACTGCCGTCGCGCTCAGCGCAGGCTGCGCACGTCGAGGTGCCGCAGGACCCGGTCCACCACCTCGGGATCGGCGCCCGGCTCACTGCGCGCCGCCAGCACCTCGTGCCGCGCCGCACTCAGCATCTCCTGCTGGATCCGCCGCACCCGTTTCACCCGCCGGGCCCCTTCCCGGTACGCCTCCCGGCGTTCGTCCTCCGCGAGTTCGGGACTGATCCGCACGCCGATCTCGTAGGCCCGCCGCAGCATCTGCTCGGACAGTTCCTCCGGCAGCTCCTCGCCCTCCTCGATCTCCCGCAGCCGCTGCTTCGCCGCCTTGGCCGCGCGGACGGCCAGCGCCTTCGCGAACTCCTTCTCCTTGTCCTCGTCGGCCTTCACCCCGAGCAGCCGCACCAGCCGCGGCAACGTCAGGCCCTGCAGCACCAGCGTCGCCATGATCACCCCGAACGCGATGAAGATGATCTCGTCCCGGCTGGGGAACGGCGCCCCGGAGTCGGTCTTCAGCGGGATCGCCAGCACCAGGGCGACCGAGGCCACCCCGCGCATCCCCGACCACCACATCACCACGGTCTCGCGCCAGCTCACCGGGATGTCCTCGTCGTAGTCCCGCCGCGCGTGCAGCCGCTTGGTCAGCCAGGTCGCCGGCAGCAGCCACAGCAGCCGTACGAGCACGACGACGGCCACCACCACCGCCGCCCACCAGAGCAGTTCGCCCCACCGCCCGGAGGCCGTGCGGATGGCGTTGTGCAGCTCCAGGCCGACCAGCCCGAAGGCGACGCCGGTGACGAGCGTGTCGACGATGTTCCAGAACGTGTGCCCGGCCAGCCGTGTCATGACGTCGTCGGCGTCGGAGCCGTACTCCGCGAGGAACAGGGCGGTGGTGAGCACGGCCAGCACACCGGACCCCTGCAATTCCTCGGCCATGACGTACGAGGCGTACGGCACCAGCAGGGTCAGCCCGATCTGCAGGGTCGGGTCGCCGAGCACCTCCATCAGCTTGTTGGCGCCCCAGCCCAGCGCGAGACCCACGGCCACCGCCACCACGGCCGAGAGCACCAGGTCGAGCCCGGCCTTCCACGGGGAGAACGTCCCGCTGACGGCCGCGGCGATCGCCACGTGGTAGAGGACGATGGCCGTCACGTCGTTGAACAGCCCTTCGCCCTCCAGGATGGAGACCAGCCGGCGTGGCAGCCCCAGCTGTCCGGCCACGGCGGTCGCCGCGACCGGGTCCGGCGGCGCCACCAGCGCGCCCAGCGCGAACGCGGCCGCGAGCGGCAGCCCCGGCACGACCGAGTCGGCCACGGCGGCCACGCACGCCATGGTGACGAACACCAGCGCCACGGCGAGCAGGAAGATCGGCCGCCGGTTCGCCGTGAACTGCCGCCAGGACGTGCGCCGTACTGCGGCGTACAGCAGGGGCGGCAGGAGCAGCGGGAGGATCAGGTCCGGCGGGATCTCGACGTTGGGGACGAACGGGAGCAGCGCGAGGACTATCCCGAGGAGCGTCATCAGCACCGGCGCCGGGAATCCGAACCGGTCCCCCGCGGGGACACTGACCACGGCCCCGAGCATCAGCACGAACAGCAGGGCCAACTGATCCACGGTCAGCGCTCCGGAAGGTCAGATGTTCACACGACTGACCTCAAGACTGCCACGCAACTCCCGGGACAAACCGTTTCGGCCCACCCCAGGGGGGTCTAAAGCGAACGCCGCATCCCCTGGTGCGGAACGCCAGCCTCCATGTACTCGGGCCCGTACGGCTCGTAACCGAGCCGCTCGTAGAAGCCCCGCGCGTGCGTCTGTGCGTGCAGGTCCACGGCCGTGAGGCCCCGCGCGAGCGCCGCGTCCTCGATGGCCCGTACCAGGGCGGCCCCGACGCCGAGTCCGCGCGCGGAGCCCGTGACGGCGAGCCGGCCGAGGGAGCCCACGGAAGGGCCGGCGCCGGTTCGCGCCACGGCCGCCTCCCCGTGCAGCAGCCGCCCTGCCCCGAGGGGCAGGCCGTCCTCCCGGATCGCCAGCACATGGACCGCGCCGGCGTCGTGCTCGTCGTACTCCACGTCCTCCGGCACGCCCTGTTCGACGACGAAGACCTCCTTGCGCACCGCGAAGCACGCCTCCCGGTCGGCCGGGTCCTCGGCGACCCGCACCACGTACCGGGTGCTCACGCGTACGTCTCCTCGCGGACCTGGTCGAGGGCCTTCTGCAGGTCCTCGGGGTAGTCGCAGGAGAACTCCACCCACTGCCCGTCCCCGGGGTGCTCGAAGCCCAGCCGCACCGCGTGCAGCCACTGCCGGGTCAGGCCGAGGCGCTTGGCGAGCGTCGGGTCGGCTCCGTAGGTGAGGTCGCCGACGCAGGGGTGCCGGTGCGCGGCCATGTGGACGCGGATCTGGTGTGTGCGGCCGGTCTCCAGCTTCACGTCGAGCAGGGAGGCAGCGCGGAACGCCTCGATGAGGTCGTAGTGCGTGACGGACGGCTTGCCCTCGGCGGTGACGGCCCACTTGTAGTCGTGCTGGGGGTGCCGGCCGATGGGCGCGTCGATGGTGCCGCTGGTGGGGTCGGGGTGGCCCTGGACGAGCGTGTGGTAGCGCTTGTCGACCGTGCGCTCCTTGAACTGGCGCTTGAGCGAGGTGTAGGCGCGCTCCGACTTGGCGACCACCATGAGGCCCGAGGTGCCCACGTCGAGCCGGTGCACGATGCCCTGGCGCTCGGCTGCGCCGGAGGTGGAGATCCGGTACCCGGCGGCGGCCAGGCCCCCGATGACGGTCGGCCCGCTCCAGCCCGGGGACGGGTGCGCGGCCACGCCGACGGGCTTGACGATCACGACCACGTCATCGTCGTCGTGCACGATCTCCATGCCCTCGACCGGCTCGGCCACCACCTGCACCGGGGCGGGCGCCTGCGGCATCTCGACCTCCAGCCAGGCGCCGCCGTGCACGCGCTCCGACTTGCCGACCACCGACCCGTCGACCGTGACCTTCCCCGCGGCGGCGAGTTCGGCCGCCTTGGTGCGGGAGAAGCCGAACATGCGGGAGATGGCGGCGTCGACGCGCTCGCCCTCCAGGCCGTCGGGCACGGGCAGGGTACGGATCTCGGGAAGCGTGCTCACCCGTCGAGTATGCCGGACGGCTGTGACGGGGCCGTACGCGCGCTCAGTCCTTGTGGACGGTCCCGTCCGGGTCGAGGCCCCGGAAGGACAGCAGCACGATCAGGATGCCGCCGCACACGATCGCCGAGTCGGCCAGGTTGAAGACGGCGAAGTGCTTGGGCGCGATGAAGTCCACGACCGCGCCCTCGAAGACGCCCGGCGCCCGGAAGATCCGGTCGGTGAGGTTGCCGAGCGCACCGCCGAGCAGCAGGCCGAGCGCGATCGCCCAGGGCAGGCTGTAGAGCTTGCGGGCGAGGCGGGCGATCACGACGATCACCGCCGCCGCGATCATGGTGAAGATCACCGTGAAGGCCTCGCCGAAGCCGAAGGCCGCGCCCGCGTTGCGGATCGCCTCGAACTTCAGCCAGTCCCCGATGATCTCGATGGGCGGGTGGTGCTCCAGCTTCTCGACCACGATCAGCTTGCTGACCAGGTCGAGGACGTAGGCGAAGGCGGCGACGGCGAACAGCACCGCGATCCGGCGCCTGCCACGGGGCCGCCCGGCGGTGGCGTCGGGCTCGCCGGCACCGGGCGCTCCCGCCGGGGCCGCCGGGCCGGTGCCGGGCTCCCCGGCCGGGGTGCCCTCGGCGTCGCGCCGCTCCTTGCCGCTCCCGGCCGCGTCCGGTGTGTCCGGCGTACCGATGATGCGCTCCGCCTCTGCCACGTGAGTCCCTCAACCTAGGTGCCTGACTGAGGACGAGGGTACGGCACGGCCTGCGCGTCCCACGTGTTCCGGAGGCATTCGGCGGCCGGTCAGTACCGGCGCTCCTGCTTCTGCTTGCACTCCACGCAGAGCGTGGCCCGGGGGAAGGCCTGCATGCGGGCCTTGCCGATGGGGTTGCCGCAGTTCTCGCACAGGCCGTAGGTGCCCGCGTGCAGGCGGTCCAGGGCCCGCTCGGTCTGGAGGAGCATCTCGCGCGCGTTGGCGGCCAGGGCCAGCTCGTGCTCGCGGGTGATGTTCTTGGTGCCGGTGTCCGCCTGGTCGTCGCCCGCGCCGTCCCCGGAGTCCCGCATCAGGCCCGCGAGGGACCGCTCCGACGACGTGATCTCCTCACGCAGCCGGGTCTCCTCGGAGGTCAGCTCGGACCGGGCCTCCTCGACCTCCTCCGCCGTCCAGGGGTCCTCACCGGGACGTACCGCGAGCTCGCCGGGCTCCGCCGCGGCGACCCGTGCCTTCGGAACGGCGGTCTTCGCCGCCGTGGCCGGGCCAGGAGTCTTCTTCGCACCCACCGTCGTCGCTCCCGTCTGCTGCGCGGCCTCGGCCGCACCCGCCTTCTTGGCCGTGCTGGTCGCGGCCGTGTCCTGTGTGCCCGCGCCGGTCCGGGCAGCGCCCTTCCCGGCCGCGCTCTTCGTGGTGGTGCTCCTGCCTCCGGCGCCCTTCCCGGCCGGGGCCCTCTTCGCAGCGGCCTTCTTCCCGGCCGTCTTCGTCGCTGCCGCCGTCTTCTTCCCCGCCACCGTCTTCTTCCCCGCCGCGGTTTTCTTCGCCGCGGTCTCCGTGGCTGCCGCGGTCTTCTTCGCCGCCGTCTTCTTCCCCGCCGCCCGCCCGGTAGGCTCCCGCTCCGCCGATGCCGTCGCCGTGGCCTTCCCGGCCGCCGCGGTTCCGGCCGGTGCCGCCTCGGCCGCATGCCCAGCCGAAGCCTGCGCGGACTTCTTCCCGCCCACGTCCTTCGCAGCGCCGCCGGAGGCCTTCGCGGACCTGCCGGACGCCGGCTGCTGTACGGCGGTCTTCTTCGCCACCATGGCCGCGGCCCCTTCACATATTGTGATCTTGCTCGCGCATCGTGCTGGGACGATAAATCGACTCGAGTCCCGCGGCAACGGGGCACACCGCCTGATTCGCCCGCCTCGCGCACGCCGCGCGGCGAACCTGCATCCGTTGTGCCCAGCTCCCCGCCCGGTAATCCGCCGAGCCGGACGTCCCAGGATCCGAACACCTATACCGTGCTATTCGGGTTATGAAACCCATATCACCCCCAAGCGGCCCCCACCCCCGACGGCCGCGAAATCCGGTCGGCCGCCGCCCGCGCGGCGCCGTACACTGGGCGGAGCGAAAAGCGTGGATGGGGACGAGTAGCGGCGTACGCAGCCCAGAGCGACCCGGGGACGGTGGAAGCCCGGGGGCGAGCGCGACGTGAAGATCACCCCGGAGCCGCCGGAAGAAAGCCGGAGCCAGTGAGCGACGGCCGGTAGACCCGGCATCGCGACCCCAATGAGGGGGCTCGCCGGCGCACACCCCGTGCCGGAGGGCCAAGGAGGGTGGTACCGCGGGAGCGCGCCGAAGGCGGCGCAGGCAGACGTAGCTCTCGTCCCTCCGGACGGAAGGCAGCAAGTCCGCCGGAGGAAGCCCGCTGATGACATCGCCGACGTACCGCCAGGTACCCGCCCAGGTCGACCTGCCCGCCCTCGAGCACGCCGTGCTCGACTTCTGGCGCGAGCAGAAGATCTTCGCCAAGAGCCTGGAGCAGTCCGAGGGCCGCCCCGAGTGGGTGTTCTACGAGGGCCCGCCCACCGCCAACGGCATGCCCGGCGCCCACCACATCGAGGCGCGCGTCTTCAAGGACGTCTTCCCCCGTTTCCGCACCATGCGCGGCTACCACGTCGCCCGCAAGGCCGGCTGGGACTGCCACGGCCTCCCGGTCGAGCTCGCCGTCGAGAAGGAGCTCGGCTTCTCCGGCAAGCAGGACATCGAGGCGTACGGCATCGCGGAGTTCAACGAGAAGTGCCGCGAGTCGGTGACCCGGCACACGGACGCCTTCGAGGCGCTCACGACCCGCATGGGCTACTGGACCGACCTCCAGGACCCGTACCGCACGATGGACCCCGAGTACATCGAGTCGGTCTGGTGGTCGCTGAAGGAGATCTTCGGCAAGGGCCTGCTGGTCCAGGACCACCGCGTCGCACCCTGGTGCCCCCGCTGCGGCACGGGCCTGTCCGACCACGAGCTGGCGCAGGGCTACGAGACGGTCGTCGACCCCTCGGTCTTCGTCCGCTTCCCGCTCACCTCCGGCCCGCTCGCCGGCGAGGCCGCGCTCCTGGTGTGGACGACGACCCCGTGGACCCTGGTGTCCAACACCGCCGTCGCCGCCCACCCCGAGGTCACCTACGTCGTCGCGACCGACGGCGAGGAGAAGCTCGTCGTCGCCGAGCCGCTCCTCGCCAAGGCCCTCGGCGAGGGCTGGGAGGCCACCGGGCAGACCTTCACGGGCGCCGAGATGGAGCGCTGGACGTACCAGCGCCCGTTCGAGCTGGTGGAATTCCCGGCCGAGGCCCACTTCGTCGTCAACGCCGAGTACGTCACCACCGAGGACGGCACCGGTCTGGTCCACCAGTCCCCCGCCTTCGGTGAGGACGACCTCAAGGTCTGCCGCTCCTACGGCCTGCCCGTCGTGAACCCGGTCCGCCCGGACGGCACCTTCGAGGAGGACGTCCCGCTCGTGGGCGGCGTCTTCTTCAAGAAGGCCGACGAGAAGCTCACCGAGGACCTCGACAGCCGCGGCCTGCTCTTCAAGCACATCCCGTACGAGCACAGCTACCCGCACTGCTGGCGCTGCCACACCGCGCTGCTCTACTACGCGCAGCCCTCCTGGTACATCCGCACCACGGCGCTCAAGGACCGCCTCCTCGCGGAGAACGAGGGCACCAACTGGTTCCCGGAGACGGTCAAGCACGGCCGGTACGGCGACTGGCTGAACAACAACATCGACTGGGCGCTGTCCCGCAACCGCTACTGGGGCACCCCGCTGCCCATCTGGCGCTGCGAGGACGACCACCTCACCTGCGTCGGCTCCCTCGCGGAGCTGACCGAGCTGACCGGCACCGACCAGTCCGGCCTGGACCCGCACCGCCCGTTCATCGACGAGGTCACCTTCGCCTGCCCGCAGGGCGGTTGCGGGAAGACCGCCACGCGCGTGCCCGAGGTGATCGACGCCTGGTACGACTCGGGCTCGATGCCGTTCGCGCAGTGGGGCTACCCGTACAAGAACAAGGAGCTGTTCGAGGCCCGCTACCCGGCGCAGTTCATCTGCGAGGCCATCGACCAGACCCGCGGCTGGTTCTACACGCTGATGGCCGTCGGCACCCTGGTCTTCGACAAGTCCTCGTACGAGAACGTGGTCTGTCTGGGGCACATCCTCGCCGAGGACGGCCGCAAGATGTCCAAGCACCTGGGCAACACCCTGGAGCCGATCCCGCTCATGGACCGGCACGGCGCCGACGCGGTCCGCTGGTTCATGGCGGCCGGCGGCTCCCCGTGGGCGGCCCGCCGCGTGGGCCACGGCACGATCCAGGAGGTCGTCCGCAAGACGCTCCTGACGTACTGGAACACGGTCGCCTTCCAGGCGCTCTACGCCCGTACGTCGAACTGGGCGCCGTCCGGGGCCGACCCGGCCCCGGCCGACCGCCCGGTCCTGGACCGCTGGCTGCTGTCCGAGCTGCACGCGCTCACCGACCAGGTCACCCAGGCGCTGGACGCCTACGACACCCAGCGCGCCGGCAAGCTGCTCTCCGCGTTCGTCGACGACCTGTCCAACTGGTACGTGCGCCGCTCCCGCCGCCGCTTCTGGCAGGGCGACAAGGCGGCCCTGCGCACCCTGCACGAGGTCGTCGAGACGGTCACGCAGCTGATGGCCCCGCTGACCCCGTTCATCACCGAGCGGGTCTGGCAGGACCTGATCGTCCCCGTCACCCCGGGCGCCCCCGAGTCGGTCCACCTGTCGTCCTGGCCGAAGGCGGACCTCGGTGCCATCGACCCGGAGCTGTCGAAGCAGATGGTGCTGGTGCGCCGCCTGGTGGAGCTGGGCCGTGCCACGCGCGCGGAGTCGGGCGTCAAGACGCGTCAGCCGCTGTCCCGCGCGCTGATCGCGGCGACCGGTTTCGACGCCCTGGACTCCGAACTGCGCACGCAGATCACGGAGGAGCTGAACGTCGAGTCCCTGGCGACGCTGAGCGAGGTCGGCGGCAGCCTGGTCGACACCACGGCGAAGGCCAACTTCCGCGCGCTGGGCAAGCGGTTCGGCAAGCGGGTGCAGGACGTGGCCAAGGCCGTGGCGAACGCGGACGCGGCCGCCCTGTCCCTGGCCCTGCGCGAGGGCACGGCGTCGGTGGAGGTCGACGGCGAGACCGTCACGCTGGCCCCCGACGAGGTCATCATCACGGAGACCCCCCGCGAGGGCTGGTCGGTGGCCTCCGACGCGGGCGCCACGGTCGCCCTGGACCTGGAGATCACCGAGGAGCTGCGCCGGGCGGGCCTGGCCCGTGACGCGATCCGCCTGATCCAGGAGGCCCGCAAGAACAGCGGTCTCGACGTCGCCGACCGCATCGCGCTGCGCTGGACGGCCACGGACCGGGCGACGGTCGAGGCCCTGAGCGACCACGCCGGCCTGATCGCCGACGAGGTGCTCGGCAGCGACTTCGCCCAGGGCGAGGCGGACGACACCTACGGCGAGCCCTTCACCGACGAGGGCCTGTCCCTGACGTTCCGCCTGCGCAAGGTGTAACCGAGGGCCGGACAGTCCGAAGGCCCGGTCCCGCCAAAGATCTTGGCGGGACCGGGCCTTCGGCGTTGCGTACGCACGAACACACGTGGCACGGCACACAGCGCGAAAGGGCGAGGCCCCGGGTTCCCACCCGGGGCCTCGCCCTGAACGCTGCCGACGTCTATGCCGTACTACTGGCCATCAGGCCGTCAGTTGTCATCCTCGTCGATCAGGAAGCCCCGCATCGGCGAGGGCGCCTGACCCATCGGGGACGGGCCCTGCGGCCGCACCGGAGCCATCGGCTGGGTCATCGCCGGCGACATCTGCTGCTGACCGCCGTAGGACGGACCGGACGGCGACGGGGCGCCGCCCATCGTCTGGTTGCCACCGCCGTAGGACGGGGCGCTCGCGCCGGCCGGGGCCATGGAAGGCGCCGGGGACGGCGGGAGGGACGCGGTCGCCGGGGTGCGCGGCGGGGCCAGCGAGTCGTCGGCCTGGGTCTCCAGCTGGCGCAGCTGCGACTCCAGGTACGACTTCAGGCGCGTGCGGTACTCGCGCTCGAAGCCGCGCAGGTCCTCGACCTTGCGCTCCAGCGTGGCGCGGGCGGACTCCAGGGAGCCCATCGCGACGCGGTGCTTCTCCTGCGCGTCCCGCTCCAGGGCGTCGGCCTTGGCACGGGCGTCACGCTCCAGACCCTCGGCACGCGAACGCGCCTCGCCGACGATCTTGTTGGCCTCGGAACGGGCCTCCGCGATCGCCTGGTCGGCGGTCTGCTGGGCCAGCGAGAGGACACGGGCGGCGCTGTCGCCACCGGGGCCTCCCTGACCGGGGCCGCCCATCGGACCGCCCATCGGGCCGGGGCCGCCCATGGGGCCGCCCATCTGCTGCTGCATCGGGGGCTGGCCCATCGGACCCGGACCCTGGCCCATCGGGCCGGGACCCTGGGGTCCACCCTGACCGCCGGGACCGGCGGGCAGCTGCGGGGCACCGCTCGGCAGCTGGGGCGGACCACCCATGGGGCCACCCATCTGCTGCTGCGGCGGGCCCGATATGCCGGCGGGGACAGGACCGCCGGGACCGCGCATGCCCTGCTGCTGTTGCTGCTGATCCTGCTGCGGCTCCGGAGGCTTGCGCATGTTCTGCTGGTTCTGCGCAGCAGCGCGCGTGGCCGCGGCCAGTTTGGCGCGCAGGTCCTCGTTCTCCCGGAGCAGGCGGGTCAGTTCGGCTTCGACCTCGTCGAGGAAGGCATCGACCTCGTCCTCGTCATAGCCTTCTCGGAGGCGGACGGTCGTGAACTGCTTGTTCCGCACGTCCTCGGGGGTCAACGGCATCTCTTCACCTCAACGTAGTCGTCGGCATTCGGCAAGACGGTAGGTCACATCGCTCATCACAGCCGGCTCACGATCGAGATCAGGATGTAGACGATGATCATCAGTACGAAGAAGGACAGGTCTAGCGCCACGCCCCCGAGACGCAGCGGCGGAATGACCCGCCGCAGAAGCTTGAGCGGTGGATCGGTGACAGTGTAGGTGGCCTCCAGAACGACCACCATCGCCTTGCCGGGTTGCCATGAGCGGGCGAACTGGAAGACATAGTCCATGACCAGTCGGAAGATGAGCACGATGAGGAAGCACATCAGCGCGATGTAGACGACATCCAAAACCACGCTCATGACCTCTTGCGTCCCTCTCCCCTGTGCCCTGCTCGGTACTGCTGTTCCGGTGGTGCGTCTCAGCTCTGGTTGAAGAACCCGCCCTCTGCGATGCGGGCCTTGTCCTCCGCCGTGACATCGACGTTAGCAGGCGACAACAGGAACACCTTCTGCGTCACCCGCTCGATACTGCCGTGAAGACCAAACACCAAACCGGCCGCAAAGTCGACAAGTCGCTTCGCATCTGTGTCGTCCATCTCAGTCAGATTCATGATCACCGGGGTGCCTTCACGGAAGTGTTCCCCGATGGTACGGGCCTCGTTGTAGGTCCGCGGGTGAAGCGTGGTGATCCGGTAAGGCTCTCGTTCGGACACGACCTTGGGCATGATCACCGGTGCGTTCTTCTCCAAATTTGCGCGTTCTTGTGTGATGGATGCCACGGGCGCGATGCGCGCCGGGCGGCTGGATTCCGCGGGGAGCGAAGCGGAGCGGGGGGCCGGTTCGCGAGGCACGGAGGGTTGTACGACTCGTACCTCTTCGTCCCTTTGGGGCTGATGTGAGACGTGCGGCTGGTGGGACGGCTCGTGCCGTCGGTGGTCCCGCTCGGGCTCCGGGTCCAGTTCGGGTTCGAAGTCGTCGTCGGGGTCGAATCCGCGGCCGTCGTACCCATCGTCCTCCACGAGGCCGAGGTAGACCGCCATCTTGCGCATCGCGCCGGCCATGCTCTGAGTCCTCCGCTCTGTGGTGGATCGGCTGACGACTGCCAAGTGCCCGCGATCCACGTGGTCCTTGAATCCGCCTATCGGCGGCAATGACCATATTTTCTGCTGTGGTCCGACTTCTTGGCGACGTTACCCGAGCCTGGGGCGGACTCCGAGTACCGCGCTGCCGACGCGCACATGTGTCGCTCCGGCCGTCACGGCCTGTTCGAGGTCCGTACTCATCCCTGCCGAGACCATGGTGGCAGCCCCGTGAGTCCGGCGCAGGTCGGTCGACAAAACCATCACCCGCTCGAAGGCGGCCAATTCGCGTCCCGCGTACTCGCCGGTGAGCGGCGCGACGGTCATCAGTCCGTCGAGCCGCAGTCCCGGCGCCCCGGCCACGAGGTCGGCCAGCTCCGCGATTCCGTCGGGCGCGACGCCGCCGCGCTCACCACGGGCGCTCTCACCGGCGTCGAGCGCGACCTGGAGGAGGCATCCCAGTTCGCGTCCGGCCCGGACCGCCTCCTTCGACAAAGCTGTGACGAGCTTGGAACGATCGACGGACTGCACGAAATCCGCGTAACCGACCACCGACCGCACCTTGTTGGTCTGGAGTTGACCCACGAAGTGCCAGGTGAGGGGCAAATCCGAGCAGGCCTCGGCCTTGGGGGCCGCGTCCTGGTCGCGGTTCTCGGCGACGTGCCGGACGCCGAGTTCCGCGAGGATCCGCACGTCGCTCGCGGGGTAGGTCTTGGTGACCACGATCAGGGTCACCTCGTCGCGTGCCCGCCCCGCGGCCGCGCACGCATCGGCGATACGCCGTTCCACTTTCGCCAGGTTCGCGGCGAGTTCGTCCTTACGGTCCGTCATGTCCTGTCAGTCCAGCCACACATAACCCGCGAGCCGACCGGTGGTGCGGTCGCGGCGGTACGAGAAGTGATCGCGCGACTCCAGCGTGCACACCGGCGACTGCTGCCGGTCGCGCACCCCGAGCCGTTCCAGCTGGGCGTGCACTCCGGCGCTCACGTCGACCGCCGGTGTGCCCCAGCTCGTCTCGGCGTACGCCGCCGGCTCGACGGCGGACACCTCGGCGCGCATCGCCTCGGGCACTTCGTAGCACCGGCCGCAGACAGTGGGCCCGGTGCGGGCGACGATCCGGGAGGGCTCGGCGCCCAGTTCCGCCATCGCGCGCACCGCGGCCGGGACGACCCCGGCGATCATGCCGGGCCGGCCCGCGTGGGCCGCGGCGGCGATGCCGGCGACGGGGTCGGCGAGCAGCACCGGTACGCAGTCGGCGGTGAGCACGGCGAGGGCGAGCCCCCGGCGCGTGGTGACGATGGCGTCGACCGACGGGACCGGGGCCGACGATCCCCACGGCCCGTCCACCACCGCCACGTCCGCCCCGTGCACCTGGTTCATCCAGACGACCCGGTCCGTTTCGAGACCGAGGGACTTGGCGGCCAGGTCCCGGTTGGTGCGCACGGCCTCGGGATCGTCGCCGACCGCTCCGCCGAGGTTGAGCTCCTCATACGGAGCGGCGCTCACCCCGCCCCACCGGTCGGTGAAGCCGAAGTGCGCGCCGCTCGCGCTTTCGCGCTGTCCTATCACGATTGAAGGATCACTTGAGGAAGTCCGGTACGTCCAGTTCCTCGGCCGCGCTGTCCGAGTAGGTGCGCGGCGCCGGCGGGACCGGCGGGGCGACCGGGATGTCCTTGACCGGCTCCGGAGCGGGCTCCGGGTCCTCCTTCGGGGTCACGCTGCCGAGCGAACCGAAGGACGGGCGGCTCTCGGTCTGCCGGACCGGGGCCGGCTCCTCGCGCTTGGCCGAGGACGAGCCGAGGACGTTGTCCCGCTTGGCGGGCGGCTGGCCGCCGTCGAAGCCGGCCGCGATCACGGTGACCCGTACCTCGTCGCCGAGGGCGTCGTCGATCACCGCGCCGAAGATGATGTTGGCCTCGGGGTGGGCGGCCTCGCTGACCAGCTGGGCGGCCTCGTTGATCTCGAACAGGCCGAGGTCGGAGCCGCCGGAGATGGAGAGCAGGACACCGCGGGCGCCGTCGATGGACGCCTCGAGGAGCGGCGAGGAGATCGCCATCTCGGCGGCGGCCACCGCGCGGTCGTCGCCGCGGGCGGAGCCGATGCCCATCAGGGCCGAGCCGGCCTCGGACATGACCGACTTGACGTCGGCGAAGTCGAGGTTGATGAGGCCCGGGGTGGTGATGAGGTCGGTGATGCCCTGGACACCCGAGAGCAGGACCTGGTCGGCCGACTTGAAGGCGTCGAGCACCGAGACCTGGCGGTCCGAGATGGACAGCAGCCGGTCGTTCGGGATGACGATGAGGGTGTCGACCTCTTCGCGGAGCTCGGCGATGCCGTCCTCGGCCTGGTTCGCGCGGCGCCGCCCCTCGAAGGTGAACGGGCGCGTGACCACACCGATGGTGAGGGCGCCGAGCGAGCGCGCGATGTTGGCCACGACGGGCGCGCCGCCGGTGCCGGTGCCGCCGCCTTCTCCGGCTGTCACGAAGACCATGTCGGCCCCCTTGAGGACCTCCTCGATCTCCTCGCGGTGGTCCTCGGCGGCCTTGCGGCCGACGGCCGGGTTGGCTCCGGCGCCGAGTCCGCGGGTGAGTTCCCGGCCGACGTCGAGCTTGACGTCGGCGTCGCTCATCAACAGGGCTTGCGCGTCGGTGTTGATGGCGATGAACTCGACGCCCTTGAGACCGACCTCGATCATCCGGTTGATGGCATTGACACCACCGCCGCCGACACCGATGACTTTGATGACTGCGAGGTAGTTCTGCGGTGCTGCCACGTCGAAGGCCTCTCGCCTCGAGTTACGTGTCGCCGAATCACCGTGACGCTCTGCGCCCCGCGACCCGACGACTGATGCCGAATGGGACGGTCCGTATCGCCGACCCGAACCCTAACCCTGAAGTTTAGGGTTACCAGTGTGTCCGTTCCTTGGAGTCTTCTGAACAGGACACTAAGTCGACAAGTGGCGCACGTTCAACGAACACGCCGAACCTCCCGTTTTTCTTTTCACCCTATGTGATCAGCCGTAGCGCTGCCCAACCAGGGTGCTGGCCTGCGCTGATGTGCGTCAACTCCCCGATGACGCCGGGGCGGTGGGCACACTCACGTCGAAGTACCCCGCATCGGGCGTTGCTTTCATCAGGGCGGTGAGAGTACGGGCCTTCGCGGCGCCCTTCTCACTGCTCCCCCAGGCGACCGTACGGCCACCCCTCAACTCCAGCGAGATGTCGTCAAAGGAACGGACCTCGACGGTGCGTGCCTCGCGGGCGACGGCGGCCGGAACCTTTCGGGCGACGCCGACGGCCTCGCGCACCAGCCGGGCCTCGCCGAAGCGGCGCAGGCTCGCGGCGGCGGAGCCGGACCGGGAGAGCGTCAATTCCAGCGCGGGGACGCCTTTCGGGGCCTTGGAAACCGTGGCGAAGCGGACACCGTCATCGTCCACTTCGACAAACTTTCCGCCCTTTTGGACAATCAGAACCGGAGTCCGCTCAACCACTTTCAGGTCGATTCCGTGGGGCCAGGAACGGACCACGTCAACCGCGTCAATTCGGGGCAATTTCCGGCGCAGCCGTGCCTCGATCGCATCGGTGTCGACGGAAATCAGCGGCTCCCCGAGCGGAACGTCGGCCGCCGCCTCGACCTGAGCCGGTGTCAGGACCCGGGTGCCGGAGACCGAGACCTGCTCGGCACGCAGCCAGTCGGAGCCGTAGAACAGCCAGACCGTCGGGATGCCGAGGAAGACCAGGGCGAGGCCCAGGAGGACGAGTGCGCGCAGCCGGGCGCGCCGCGACCGCAGACGGGGCGGCGGGCCGGACGACTCCTGCTGGCGTTCACCGCGTTCGGCGGTGGTCGATCCGGCCACGCTCCCTGCCTTCCGTCATACAGTCCTATCGGTGTGCACGACTGGCGGCGATCGCCTCGTACACCATGCCGACGAGCAGGTCGTCGGCGTCCCGGCGGCCGAACTCGGCGGCGGCGCGGGACATCTGGTACAGCCGGTGCGGGTCGGCGAGCACGGGCAGGACATTGTGCTGGACCCACTCGGGCGTCAGTTCCGCGTCGTCCACCAGCAGTCCGCCGCCGGCCTTGACCACCGGCTGGGCGTTGAGCCGTTGTTCGCCGTTGCCGATGGGCAGCGGGACATAGGCGGCCGGGAGCCCGACGGCGGAGAGTTCGGCGACGGTCATCGCGCCCGCACGGCAGAGCATCATGTCGGCCGCGGCGTACGCGAGGTCCATCCGGTCCAGGTAACTTACCGGCACATAGGGGGGCATTCCCGGCATCTGGTGGACCTGCGGCAGTTCGTTCTTCGGGCCGACCGCGTGCAGGATCTGGATTCCCGCCTGCTGGAGACAGGGCGCGACCTGCTGGACGACCTCGTTCAGGCGCCGGGCGCCCTGGGAGCCGCCGGTGACCAGCAGCGTGGGCAGGTTCGGGTCGAGGCCGAACGCGGCCCGGGCCTCGGGGCGTACGGCGGCCCGGTCCAGGGTCGCGATGGAGCGGCGCAGCGGGATGCCGATGTAGCGGGCGCCCCGCAGCTTGCTGTCGGGCGTGGAGACGGCCACCTGGCTGGCGTACCGCGAGCCGATCTTGTTGGCCAGGCCCGGGCGGGCGTTGGCCTCGTGGATCACGATCGGCACGCCCAGGCGCTTGGCCGCCAGGTAGCCGGGCAGGGCGACGTAGCCGCCGAAGCCGACCACGGCGTCCGCCTTGGTGCGCTCCAGGATCTGCTCGGTCGCCTTGATGGTGCCGCGCAGCCGGCCCGGGACGGTGATCAGCTCGGGGGTGGGCTTGCGCGGCAGCGGAACGGCGGGGATCAGCGCGAGTTCGTACCCGCGCTCGGGTACGAGCCGGGTCTCGAGGCCGCGCTCCGTGCCCAGGGCCGTGATGCCCACGCTCGGGTCCTGCCTGCGCAGGGCGTCCGCGAGGGCGAGCGCGGGCTCGATGTGGCCCGCGGTTCCTCCGCCGGCGAGTACGACATGCACCGAAATTCACCGCTCTCCGGACGAGCGTGCCGCCGAGGCACGCCGTCGCATCGTGTTCCATCTCCGGGGACTCCGGCCGGAACCGGCGCCCCCCGCCCCCCGCTTTCTACCAAAGCGGGGTTGCCGCATCGCAAGCGCCATCCGCGCAGCGGGGTCCTGACGCGCGAAGGCGATCAGCAGCCCGATGGCGAACATGGTCGGCAGCAGGGCGGATCCCCCGTAGGAGAACAGCGGGAGGGGGACGCCGGCGATCGGCAGCAGACCGAGCACCGCACCGATGTTGATCACGGCCTGGGCCGTGATCCAGGTGGTCACGCCTCCCGCGGCATACCTGACGAAGGGGTCCTCCGTGCGTCCGGCCACGCGGATACCCGCATAGCCTAGAGCCGCGAAGAGGGCGAGTACCGACAGCGTCCCCGCCAGGCCCAGTTCCTCACCGGTGACGGCGAAGATGAAGTCGGTGTGGGCTTCGGGGAGTTGGCCCCATTTCTCCACACTCGCACCCAGCCCGGAACCGAAGATTCCGCCCGAGGCGAGGGCGTAGATCCCGTGCACGGCCTGCCAGCAGTCGACGGGCCCCGACTGGGGTTCGGTGGCGCCCAGGCACTGCAGGCGGGCCATGCGGTTGGGGCTGGTCTTGATGAGGATCAGGCCGAGCACGGCGGCGATCGACAGCACCCCGGCGAACAGCCGGGTGGGCGCCCCGGCCAGCCAGAGCAGGCCGAACAGGATGGCCGTGAGGATGATCGCGGTGCCCATGTCGCCGCCGATCATGATCAGGCCGAGCAGCATGAAGGCGGCCGGGACCAGCGGCACCAGCATGTGCTTCCACTGGTTCAGCAGCTTCCTGTCCTGCTTGCGGGCCAGCAGGTCGGCGCCCCACAGCACCAGGGCGAGCTTGCCGAACTCGCTGGGCTGGATCTGGAAGGAGCCGCCCAGGGAGATCCAGTTCTGGTTGCCGTTGACCGAGACCCCTATCCCCGGGACCTGCACGAGGGCCATGAGGAAGACGGCGGCGGCGAGGATGGGGTAGGCGAGCGCCCGGTGCAGTCGCACCGGCATCCGCGAGGCCGCGAAGAGCAGTCCGGTGCCGATGCCCGCCGCGAGCAACTGCTTGCGGAAGAAGTACGAACCCGGCAGCGACATCTGCAGCGCGGTGATCTGGGAGGCCGAGTAGACCATCACCAGGCCCAGCACGGTGATCAGCAGACTGCCGCCGAGGATCAGGTAGTAGGCGGTCAGCGGCCGGTCCCAGCCCTTGCGTGCGCGGCTGTAGAGGCCGAGGACGCCGTCAGCACGTGCGGGCCGGGGCGCGGCGGGGCGCCTGGGGGCGCGTGGGGTCGGCGGCCGTCCGGTGCGGCTGGTGGGCATCGGCGCTCACCCTGCCGTGCCGGAGGGGGACGTCGCGCGGTGCACGCCCCCAGGCCGCTCGGGCACCAGCCACATCCCTGTCACGCGTCCCTCCCAGGTACGCCCGGCACCGCCGCCGGGCGAGGCGGACCCGGGTCAGCCGTCGGCGGAGCCGAGTTCACGGACGGCGTCCGCGAAGGCGTCCCCGCGCTTGTTGTAATTGGCGAACATGTCCATCGAGGCACAGGCCGGAGCCAGCAGCACCGTGTCACCCGGCTGAGCGAGTTTCCGCGCCTCCTGGACCGCCGCGCGCATCGCCCCAGTGTCGGTCCGGTCGAGGTCGACGACCGGTACCTGCGGGGCGTGTCGCGCCAGGGCTTCCCGGATGAGGGCGCGGTCCGCGCCGATCAGCACGGCGCCCCGCAGCCGCTTCGCCGACTTGGCGACCAGTTCGTCGAAGGTCGCACCCTTCGCGAGGCCGCCCGCGATCCACACGATCGGGTCGTAGGCCGCCAACGAGGCTTCCGCCGCATGCGTGTTGGTGGCCTTGGAGTCGTCGACATACGCGACGCCGTCCACGTCCGCGACGTGGGCGATGCGGTGCGCGTCCGGGGTGAAGGCCCGCAGGCCGTCCCGTACGGCCCTGGCGGGAACGCCGTAGGCGCGGGCGAGGGCCGCGGCCGCGAGGGCGTTGGCGATGTTGTGCGGGGCCGGCGGGTTGACGTCGGCGACCTCGGCGAGTTCCTGGGCGTTCTTGTGCCGGTTCTCGACGAAGGCGCGGTCGACCAGGATGCCCTCGACGACGCCGAGTTGGGAGGGCCCGGGCGTACCCAGCGTGAAGCCGATGGCCCGGCAGCCCTCCTCGACGTCGGCCTCGCGGACCAGGTCCTCGGTGGCCTTGTCGGCCACGTTGTAGACACAGGCGACGCGGTTGCCCTCGTAGATGCGGCCCTTGTCGGCGGCGTACGCCTCCATGGAGCCGTGCCAGTCGAGGTGGTCCGGGGCGAGGTTGAGCACCGCGGCCGAGTGGGCGCGCAGGGAGGGCGCCCAGTGCAGCTGGTAGCTGGACAGCTCCACGGCGAGCACGTCGTACTGTTCCTCGCCGAGCACCGCGTCCAGCAGGGAGACGCCGATGTTGCCGACGGCGGCCGTGCGCAGGCCCGCCGCCTTCAGGATCGACGCCAGCATCTGGACGGTGGTGGTCTTGCCGTTGGTGCCGGTGACGGCGAGCCAGTCGGCGGCGTCGGGGCCGCGCAGGCGCCAGGCCAGTTCGACGTCGCCCCAGACCGGAACGCCCGCCCGCTCCGCCGCCGCGAACAGCGGCTTGTCCGGCTGCCAGCCGGGCGCGGTGACGATCAGCTCGGTGTCCTCCGGCAGCGTCTCGCCGTCACCGAGGCGCACGGAGACGCCGAGCGCCTCCAGGTCGGCCGCCTGCGCCCGCGCACGCTCGTCGGCACCGTCGTTGACGACCGTGACGATCGCGCCCAGGCCGTGCAGCACCTTGGCGGCCGGGACGCCGGAGACGCCGAGTCCCGCCACGGTGACGTGCGTGCCCTGGAAGTCGAAGGGCTCCGAGGTGGTCACTTGTCCGCTGCCCATCCTGCGTAGAAGAGGCCGAGTCCGACGATGACACAAATGCCCTGGATGATCCAGAAGCGGACCACGACGAGCACTTCGGACCAGCCCTTGAGTTCGAAGTGGTGCTGGAGCGGTGCCATCCGGAAGACGCGCTTCCCGGTGAGGCGGAACGAGCCGACCTGGATCACCACGGACATGGTGATCAGGACGAAGAGGCCGCCGAGGATGGCCATCAGCAGTTCGGTGCGCGAGCAGATCGCGAGGCCGGCGAGCACACCGCCGAGGGCGAGCGAACCGGTGTCGCCCATGAAGATCTTGGCCGGCGAGGTGTTCCACCACAGGAAGCCGAGGCAGGCGCCCATCAGCGCGGAGGCGACCACCGCGAGGTCGAGGGGGTCGCGCACCTCGTAGCAGGCGCCCGGGTTGGTCAGTGTCTGCGCATTGGCGCAGGACTCCTGGAACTGCCAGACACCGATGAAGGTGTAGGCGCCGAAGACGAGCACCGAGGCGCCGGTGGCCAGACCGTCCAGACCGTCGGTCAGGTTCACGCCGTTCGACATGGCGAGGATCATGAACAGCGCCCAGACCACGAACAGCACGGGGCCGATCGTCCAGCCGAAGTCCGTGATGAACGACAGCTTGGTGGAGGCCGGGGTGTTGCCGCGGTTGTCCGCGAACTGCAGCGACAGCACCGCGAAGCTGACGCCGACGATCAGCTGGCCGGCCATCTTCGCCTTGGCGCGCAGGCCGAGGGAACGCCGTTTGACGATCTTGATGTAGTCGTCGAGGAAGCCGACCAGGCCCATGCCGACCATCAGGCCGAGCACCAGCAGGCCCGAGAAGGTCGGGGCCGCGTCGACGTCCGGGTCCAGATAGCCCGTGATCACCTTGGCCAGGAAGTACGCGGCGACCGTGGCCAGGATGAAGGCGATACCGCCCATGGTCGGCGTACCGCGCTTGCTGGCGTGCTCGCGCGGGCCGTCGTCGCGGATGTACTGGCCGTAGCCCTTGCGGGCGAGCAGCTTGATCAGCAGCGGGGTGCCGACCAGGGTCAGGAAGAGGCCAATGACTCCTGCGAACAGGATCTGCTTCATCATCGGGCGGAAACCTCACCCTCGGCACCGGTCTCGATGAGCGCCTGCGCCACGCTCTCCAGGCCGACCGAACGGGACGCCTTCACGAGCACGACGTCCCCCGGGCGCAGCTCGCTGCGCAACAGGTCGACCGCCGCCTGTGCGTCGGACACGTGCACCGACTCCTCACCCCACGAACCCTCGTTATATGCGCCCAGTTGCAGCCAGGCGGCTTCCCTGCCACCGACCGCGACGAGCTTGCTGACGTTGAGCCGGACGGCGAGCCGTCCGACCGCGTCGTGCTCGGCGAGAGCCTCGTCCCCGAGCTCGGCCATCTTGCCGAGCACCGCCCACGTGCGACGCCCCTTTCCGATGGCCACGAGCGCGCGCAGCGCGGCCTTCATCGACTCGGGGTTCGCGTTGTAGGCGTCGTTGACGACCGTCACGCCGTCCGGGCGCTCGGTGACCTCCATCCGCCAGCGGGAGAGGGAGCCCGCCTCGGAGAGCGCGACGGCGATCTCGTCAGCGGACATGCCCAACTCGTGGGCGACGGCGGCCGCGGCGAGCGCGTTCGACACGTGGTGCTCACCGTACAGGCGCATGGTCACATCGCTTGCACCGGAGGGTGTGTGAAGCCTGAACGAGGGCTGTCCGGTGTCCGTGAGTCGCACGTTCTCGGCGCGAACGTCCGCTTCGCCGGACTCTCCGAAAAAGAGCACCTTCGCCTTCGTACGGGAGGCCATGGCCCGTACGTAGGGGTCGTCCGCGTTGAGGATCGCGGTGCCGCCGTCGGCCTCGGACGGCAGGGCCTCGACGAGTTCGCCCTTGGCCTGGGCGATCTGCTCGCGGCCGCCGAACTCGCCGATGTGGGCGCTGCCGACGTTGAGGACGAGACCGACCTTCGGGGGCGTCAGGCCGGTGAGGTAGCGGATGTGCCCGATGCCGCGGGCGCCCATCTCCAGGACGAGGAACCGCGTCTCCTCGGTGGCGCTGAGCGCGGTCAGCGGCAGCCCGATCTCGTTGTTGAGCGAGCCGGGCGTGAACACCGTCGGTGCCTTGCGCTGCAGCACCTGCGCGATGAGGTCCTTGGTGCTGGTCTTGCCCGCCGAGCCGGTGAGGGCGACGAGCGTGGCGCCGAGGCGGGCCACGACGTGCCGGGCGAGGGCGCCGAGGGCGGTCTGGACGTCGTCCACGACGATCGCGGGGACGCCGACGGGCCGGGTGCCGAGCACGGCCACCGCTCCGGCCTCGACGACCCCGGCCGCGAAGTCGTGGCCGTCCACGCGTTCGCCGGCGAAGGCCACGAACAGACTGCCCGGCCCCGCCTCTCGGGAGTCCCGGACCACCGGGCCGGTGACCTGGACGGACGGATCCGGTATGTCGTGCGTCTGCCCGCCGACGACTTCTGCGATCTCGGCGAGGGAGAGGGCGATCACAAGTTCATCCCCTGGGTCTTCTGGATTTTCATCCCTGGGTCTTCCGGATGGCTTCGCGCAGCACCTGGCGGTCGTCGAAGGGACGGACCACACCGGCGATGTCCTGGCCCTGCTCGTGGCCCTTGCCCGCGACCAGCACGGTGTCGCCGGGCTCGGCACGGGCGACGGCGGCGGCGATCGCGGCGGCCCGGTCCTCGAAGACCTGCACCTCGCCGCGCTCGTGCGCGGGCACGGACGCCGCGCCCCGGAGCATCGTGGCGAGGATCGCGAGGGGGTCCTCACCGCGGGGGTTGTCGGAGGTCAGCACGGCGGTGTCGGCCAGCCGCGCCGCGGCGGCGCCCATGGGCTCGCGCTTGGTCCGGTCCCGGTCGCCGCCGCAGCCGAGGACGATGTGCAGCCTGCCCTCGGTGACCTTGCGCAGGGCGCGCAGCACGGACTCGACCGCGTCCGTCTTGTGGGCGTAGTCGACGACCGCGAGGTAGGGCTGCCCGGCGTCCACGCGCTCCAGACGGCCCGGCACGCCCGGCACGGCGGCGACGCCGTCGGCGGCGGCCTGCGGGTCGAGCCCGGCGACGGCGAGGGCGACGATCGCGGCGAGGGTGTTGGCCACGTTGAACGGGCCGGGCAGCGGCGACTTGGCGGCGATCCGCTCACCCTTGGGGCCGATGACGGTGAACGTCGAGTCCAGCCGGCCGACCCGGACGTCCTCGGCGCGCCAGTCGGCGTCGGGGTGGCCCTCGGCGGAGTAGGTGACGACCGGGACGGTGGCCTCCTTGGCCAGCCTGCGCCCGTACTCGTCGTCGACGTTGACCACGCCGAGTTTGCCCCGTTTCGGGGTGAAGAGCTGCGCCTTCGCCTGGAAGTAGTCCTCCATGCCGGAGTGGAACTCCATGTGCTCCGGGCTGAGGTTGGTGAAGACGCCGATGTCGAAGACGCAGCCGTCGACCCGGCCGAGGACCAGGGCGTGGCTGGAGACCTCCATGGCGACCGCGTCCACACCGCGTTCGCGCATGACGGCGAACAGGGCCTGGAGGTCGGTGGCTTCGGGGGTGGTGCGCTCGGACTTGATGCGCTCGTCGCCGATGCGCATCTCGACCGTGCCGATCAGGCCGGTGGACCGCACCGTCCTCAGGCCGCCCTCGACGAGGTAGGCGGTGGTGGTCTTGCCGGAGGTGCCGGTGATGCCGATCTGGAGCAGGTCACGGCCGGGGTGGCCGTAGATCGTGGCGGCCAGCTCGCCCATCTGCGCGCGCGGGTCGTCGACGACCAGGACCGGCAGCCCGGACGCGGCGGCGCGCTCGGCGCCGGTCGGGTCGGTCAGCACGGCGGCGGCACCGAGACCCGCGGCCTGGTTGACGAAGTCGGCACCGTGCAGCCGGGCCCCCGGGAGGGCGGCGTACAGGTCGCCGGGGCGTACGGCGCGCGAGTCATGGGTGATGCCCGTGACCTCGGCGGCGCTCTCCGGCAGGGAAGCGCCCAGCTGATCGGCGAGTTCCGCGAGGGGTGTGGCGGAGACGTGCACCGGCCTGGGCGGCCCGGGGTATGTCACGGGATGGCCCTTCTGGGTGATTTGGGACTGATCAGCGTGTGGCACGGCGGTGAGCGTACCGGGCGCACCCGCCTCCGGGCGAAGCGAGGGGCGGGTGCTGCTCTGGTTGCCGGGCTCGGGGGTGATCGTAGTCACGGAGGCGGTCCTGGTGGGTCGGTGGGGCTGAGTGCTGATCAGGGCGGTCGGCCCTGGTCACTGCTGGAAGGAGACGGGCAGTTTCGCGGCCTTGGCGCCGGTCGGGGGGACCTGGAGGGACTTCAGGGCGAACTCCATGACCTTCTTGTAGACGGGGCCGCAGATCTGCCCGCCGAAGTAGCTGCCCCGGGTGGCGTTCTGGATGGCGCAGTAGACGGTGACGCGGGGCTTGTCGGCGGGCGCGAATCCGGCGAACGACGACGTGTAGCCGTGGTACTTGCCGGTGGCCGGATCCACGCGGTTGGCGGTACCGGTCTTGCCCGCGACGCGGTAGCCGGGGATGCGCGCCTTGGTGCCGGTGCCCTCCTCGTCGTCCACGACGGACTCCAGCATCCGGGCGAGGGTCTTCGCCGTCCGGTCGCTGACGACCCGGGTCTTCTCGGGCTTCGGGGCGGGTGTGAACCGGCCGTCGGGGCCCTTGGTGCCGCGCACGAGGGTGGGTTCGATCCGCACGCCGCCGTTGGCGATGGTCGAGTACACGGAGGCCGCCTGCATGGCGTTGATGGAGACGCCCTGGCCGAAAGGGATCGTGTACTGCTGCGAGGTCGACCACTTGTCGGGCGGGGCCAGGATGCCCTTGGTCTCGCCGGGGAAGCCGAGCCCGGTGTAGCCGCCGAGGCCGAACTTGCGCAGGTAGTCGTAGAGGACCTTGTTGGCCTGGGCCTGGGTCTTGCCGAGCTGTCCGGTGGCGAGGATGGTGCCGATGTTGCTGGACTTGGCGAGCACGCCGTTGAGCGTGAGGTACCAGGTCGGGTGGTCGATGTCGTCCTTGAACAGCCGGTCGCCGCGGTGCAGCCGGTTGGGTACGACCACGTGGGTGCCGGGGGTGGCGACGTTCTGCTGGAGCACGGCGGCCATCGACATGACCTTGGCGGTGGAGCCCGGCTCGAAGGCGTCCTGGAGGGCGGCGTTGCCGAGGGCGGCCGGGTCGGCGTCGGACAGGTCGTTCGGGTCGAAGCCGGGCGAGTTCGCCATGGCCAGGACCTGCCCGGTGCGGGTGTCCTGGACGATGACGTAGCCGCGGTCGGCGGCCGACTCCTTCACCTGCTCGCTGATGGCGTTCTGGGCGGCCCACTGGATGTCGCGGTCGATGGTGAGCTCGACGTCGCTGCCGGGGACGGCGGGTGTCTCGGTGGAGCCCGCGGTGGGCACCAGACGGCCGCCGGACTGGGCGTAACGGATCTTGCCGTCCTTGCCGGCGAGCTGCTTGTCCAGCTGCAGCTCGATGCCGCCGCCGGGCTTGCCCTCGCCGTTGACCCAGCCCAGTATCCCGGCGGCGAGGTCGCCGGCCGGGTACACGCGCTTGCTGGTGGCCACGGAGAAGACGCCCGAGAGCACGTTGGGCGTGGACTTGTCCGTCTCCGCCTTCTTGGCGAGCGCCGACTTGAGGTCCTTGATCTGCTTCCAGACCTGCGGGGTCTGGCGGGAGGCCAGTTTGACGTAGCGCAGGGCCGTGTTCTTCGGCCGCAGCTTTTCGACCAGGTCCTCCTGCTCCTGGCCGAGGATCGGCGCGAGGAGCGCGGCTGCCTGCTCGGGTCCGTCCCCGATCTTCAGCATCTTCGGGGCGAACATGGTGGGGTCGGCGGTGATGTCGTAGGCGTCCTCGCTGGTCGCGAGGGCCACCCCGGAGCGGTCGGTGATCTCGCCCCGGTCGGCGGCCAGCACCTGCCCGACGTACCGGTTCTGCTCGGCCTTGGCGGCGTAGGTGCTCGCGTCGACGGCCTGCACCTGGAACAGCCGCACGACGAAGGCGGTCAGCACCAGGGTCAGCGCGAGTCCGACCAGCCGCAGACGGGGGCGGGGGCTGCCGAGCCGCAGCGGCTTGGGCGCCGCCGGGCGGGCCTGCCCCGGGCGCCGGGCCGGACGGGCGCCGGGGGCGGGACGGCGCCGGGCGTCCGGCCGGGCGGGCCTGGCGGGGCCGGGCACACGGCGACGCGGCGGTTGCCTGTCGGACACTTCCGTCACCTGCCGGGGGTCGGGGCGAGGCCGTCGGTCAGGGCCTCGGGGGCGAGGCCGTCGGTCAAGGCCTCGGGGGCGAGGACCAGAGGGGTGTGCGCTGCGGGCCGCCGGACACCGGGAGCGGCACTGGGGACGCCCTTGACGGTGCCGTCGGGGTCGAGGAAGGCGGGGTCGCCGCCGGGCACCATGCCGAGCTCGCGGGCGCGGCGCTGCAGGGCGTCGGGGGCGGAGTAGGCGTCGATGTCCCGCTGGAGGGCCTGCTCCTCGTCGGTGAGGTTCTTGGTCCCGCGCTGGAGGTCGTCGAGTTTGAACGCGCCCTCGCTGAGCGCCGAGTTCAGCACCAGGAGCGCGAGGAGGCCGCCGCCGAGGAGGAGGACGACCAGGAGGACGAAGGGCGTGCGGGCCGCCTGCCCGGGGCCGGTCGGGAGGAGCCGCGCGAGTCGGGCCGCCCTCCCCTTCAGTTCGGGTTTGCCGCTCACGCACGCTCCCTCGGTCCGGCCTGCACACGCCTCACTCGACGTCCTCCCTGATGCGCTCGGCCCCACGCAGCCGGGCCGGTGCCGCTCGCCGGTTCTCGGCGATCTCCTCTTCGGTGGGGAGTTCGGCACCACGGGTCAGCAGCTTGAGCCGCGGCTGGTAGCGCTCGGGGACGACGGGCAGCCCGGGCGGCGCCGTGGTGGCGGCGCCCGCCGCGAAGACCTGCTTGACCAGCCGGTCCTCCAGCGATTGGTACGACAGCACGGCGATCCGCCCGCCCACGTCGAGCGCCTTCACAGCGGCGGGGATCGCCCGCTCCAGGACGGAGAGTTCGCCGTTGACCTCGATGCGCAGGGCCTGGAAGGTGCGCTTGGCCGGGTTGCCGCCGGTGCGCTTGGCGGCCTGCGGAAGCGCGTCCCGGATCAGTTCGACGAGCCGTGCGCTGTTGCTGAACGGCTCCTTCTCCCGCTCGCGCACGATCGCGCCGACGATCCGCTTGGCCTGCTTCTCCTCGCCGTAGGCCCGCAGGATGCGCACGAGTTCGCCCGGCGGGTAGGTGTTGAGGACCTCGGCGGCGCTGACGCCGGTCGTCTGGTCCATCCGCATGTCGAGAGGGGCGTCCTGGGCGTAGGCGAAACCCCGGTCGGCCTCGTCGAGTTGCATGGAGGAGACGCCCAGGTCGAACAGGATGCCCTGCACGCGCGCGATGCCGAGCCGGTGCAGCACCTCGGGGAGTTCGTCGTAGACGGCGTGGACGAGGGTGGCGCGCTCGCCGTAGGGCGCGAGGCGCTCGCCGGACAGGCGCAGGGCCTCCTTGTCGCGGTCGAGGGCGACGAGCCGGGTGCCGGGGAACCTCGCCAGGAGCGCCTCGCTGTGACCGCCGAGGCCGAGGGTGCAGTCGACGACTACGGCGTCCGGGCCCTCGAGCGCGGGTGCCAGCAGGTCCAGGCACCGCTGGAGCATCACCGGGACGTGTCGACTCTCGCTCAAGGGGCCCTCTCAGATCCGGCGTGGCCGTCCGCACCGCCGGGTCCCCGCCCGCTCGTGAAGGGGAGGCCTGCCGGCGCCGGAAGCGTCAGCCGACCGGGAGCGGGAGGAGGCCGAGCCGTACGTACGCGCCGCGCACGCGGGGAGATCTCCGGTCGTGGCCGGGGTCTCCGAAGAAATTCAGTCCAGCGGGGAGAGTCTCGCCTCCCGCTTCGCGTCACTTTAGTCCACCGTGTCGCCCGGTCAATCAACCGGCCTGCGCGTCGCCGCCGTTCGCGCGGAGCCCCGGACACGCCCGGTGTGGGGTACCTCACAGACCGCGCTCGACGGCATTCTTTGTTCACTTCCACAGGAGGCCGCGACGGGGTGTGACCAGTAACGTCATAGCTATGACGACTTCTGCATCGGTTCCCACAGGTTCGGAGAGCGCCATAATGGGCGACGGCACGGTCACCGACCGCCTCGTCGAGGCCAACGCCCGGTACGCCGAAGCCTTCACCGACCCGGGCATGGACGCCCGGCCGGTGCTGCACGTCGCGGTCGTGGCCTGCATGGACGCCCGTCTCGACCTGCACGCGGCGCTCGGCCTCGAACTGGGCGACTGCCACACCATCCGCAACGCCGGCGGCGTGGTCACCGACGACGTGATCCGCTCCCTCACCATCAGCCAGCGCAAGCTGGGCACCCGCAGCGTGGTGCTCATCCACCACACCGGCTGCGGCCTGGAGAGCCTCACCGAGGACTTCCGCAACGAACTGGAGGCCGAGGTCGGCCAGCGCCCGGCTTGGGCCGTGGAGTCCTTCCGTGACGTGGACCAGGACGTGCGGCAGTCGATGCAGCGCGTGCGCACCTCGCCGTTCGTGCCGCACACCGACGACGTGCGCGGATTCGTGTTCGACGTGAAGACCGGCCTGCTGCGCGAGGTCGACCCGGCCTCCTGACCTGCGCGGCGGGATGCGCCCACCCCGGCCCGCCACCCGCCGCGGCTGTCTGAATCCTGTCAGTCACACGTTCGAATGGCCGTAACACCGACATATCGCGGCCAGTTGTCCACAGTCGAGTGACACGAATCGGTAACGGCAGCAAGAATGCGGGAGTGGCGTCACGCGGAACTTTTCACGCGTGGTGTCCGTGGTTCGGGGTGGGCCGGCCCGCGTCATGCGGCGTCGGCCCGGGAAAATGGGGTATTCCGTGCTTCCCAGCACGGGAAAGGCCGAGGAGCGCCGGGTGACGACCTATGACGATCGAGCGAGCCATGGGGGTCCCCCCGCCCGAGATTTCTCGCGGGTGGGAGATGACCTGACCGCCGTCGTGGAGCGCGTGCGGGAGTCGGTGGAAGGCGTGATCGAGGGCAAGCCCGAGGTCGTACGGCTCTCGCTGACCGTCCTGCTCGCCGAGGGACATCTGCTGATCGAGGACGTTCCGGGTGTCGGCAAGACGATGCTGGCCAAGGCGCTGGCGCGGTCCATCGACTGCTCGGTGCGGCGCATCCAGTTCACGCCCGACCTGCTGCCGTCGGACATCACCGGTGTGTCCATCTGGGACCAGCAGCGCCGTGACTTCGAGTTCAAGCCGGGCGCGATCTTCGCGCAGGTGGTGATCGGCGACGAGATCAACCGCGCCTCGCCCAAGACGCAGTCCGCGCTCCTGGAGTCGATGGAGGAGCGCCAGGTCACCAGTGACGGCAACACCTACGAGCTGCCCAGCCCCTTCATGGTGGTGGCGACGCAGAACCCGGTCGAGATGGAGGGCACCTACCCGCTCCCGGAGGCCCAGCGCGACCGCTTCATGGCCCGGGTCTCGGTCGGCTATCCGAGCGCGGAGGCCGAGCTGAAGATGCTGGACGTGCACGGCGGCGTCTCGCCGCTGGAGGACCTCCAGCCCGTGGCCCACGCGCACGAGATCCTCAAGCTCATCGAGGCGGTGCGCGCGGTGCACGTCGCCGAGCCGGTCCGGCGCTACGCCGTCGACCTGGTCGGCGCCACGCGCACCCACCCCGACCTCAGACTCGGCGCCTCGCCGCGCGCGACGCTGCACCTGCTGCGCGCGGCGAAGGCGTCCGCGGCCTTGAGCGGCCGGGAGTACGCGCTGCCCGACGACGTGCAGGCCCTCGCCGTCGCCGTCCTGGCCCACCGTCTGCTGCCCACCGCCCAGGCCCAGCTCAACCGGCGCACCGCCGAGCAGGTCGTCGAGGAGATCCTGCAGCGCACCCCGGTGCCGTCCGGCCCGCAGCAGCAGAGCGGCTTCGGCGGCCTGGGCCGCACGGCGCCGGCGTATCCCCAGCAGCCGCCGCGGAGGCTGTGATGACCACCGCGGGGGCGGGGCAGGCGGAGGCCGACCGGGGTGACAAGGGCGGCATCCGCACCGCCCTGGCCGGTCTGACCACCCGCGGACGCTCCTTCCTGGCCGCCGGCGTCGCGGCCGCGATCTGCTCCTACGTGCTCGGCCAGAGCGACCTGCTGCGCGTGGGTCTGCTGCTTGCGGTGCTGCCGCTGGTGTGCGCCGCCGTGCTGTACCGCACGCGCTACCGGGTCGCGGGCAGCCGCCGGCTCTCCCCCGCGCGCGTGCCCGCCGGCAGCGAGGCCCGGGTCCATCTGCGCATGGACAACGTCTCGCGGCTGCCCACGGGCCTGCTGATGCTCCAGGACCGGGTGCCCTACGTGCTCGGTCCCCGGCCCCGCTTCGTGCTCGACCGGGTGGAGGCGGGCGGACGGCGCGAGGTGTCCTACCGGGTGCGCTCCGACCTGCGCGGACGCTACCCGCTTGGCCCGCTGCAGCTGCGCCTGACCGACCCGTTCGGCATGTGCGAGCTGACCCGGGCCTTCTCGACGTACGACACCCTCACGGTCATCCCACGCGTGGAGTCGCTGGCGCCGGTGCGGCTCAGCGGCGAGGCGAAGGGATACGGCGACGGGCGGCAGCGATCGCTCGCGCTGGCCGGCGACGACGACGTCATCCCGCGCGGCTACCGCCACGGCGACGACCTGCGGCGGGTGCACTGGCGCTCCACCGCCCGCTACGGCGAGCTGATGGTGCGCCGCGAGGAGCAGCCGCAGCGCGCCCGGTGCACGGTGCTGCTGGACACCCGCGGCATCGCCTACCAGGGCGCGGGGCCCGACTCGCCCTTCGAGTGGGCCGTGTCGGGCGCCGCCTCGGTGCTGGTGCACATGATCGAACGGGGCTACTCGGTGCGGCTGCTGACCGACACCGGCGACGTGGTGCCCGGCGAGGGCGCCGACGGCTTCGCGGGCGCGAGCCAGGAGTCGGCGGACGCGGCCGGGCTGATGATGGACACCCTCGCGGTGATCGACCACTCCGACGGCGCGGGCCTGTCCCGCGCCTACGACGTGCTGCGCGGTGGGAACGAGGGGCTGCTGGTGGCCTTCCTCGGCGACCTGGACGAGGACCAGGCCGCCGTGCTGGGCCGGATGCGGCAGCGCAGCCCGGGGGCGGTCGCCTTCGTGCTGGACAGCGACACCTGGATGCGGGAACCGAGCGGTGTGGCCGGCCCGTCGGACAGGAGCGGAGAGCGGCTGCGGATGCTGCGCGAGGCGGGCTGGACGGCCCTGCGCGTGCCGCGGGGGGCCGCCATGGACGAGCTGTGGCGGCTGGCCGACAAGGAGCGCAGGGGTGTGGCCGCCGCGAGCGGCGGGGAGGGACCGTGATGAGCGGGCGGGGACGACTGACCCTGGGCGCCTGGGCGGCCACGCTGATGGCCGCGTGCGCCCTGCTGCCCCTGGTCAGACCGGCCACCTGGATCGTGCAGGCGGCTTTCCTGCTGGCGCTGCAGTCGGGCGTGGGAGCCGCCGCCCGCCGGGTGCCGCTGGCCCGGCCGCTGACGGTGGCGGCACAGGCCGTGGTGACCGTGGCCCTGCTGACCTTCGTGTTCGCCCGTGAGCAGGCCCTGGCCGGGGTGATTCCCGGGCCGCAGGCCTTCGACCGGTTCGCGCTGCTGCTCCGGCAGGGCGGCGACGACATCGCCCGGTACGCCATCCCGGCCCCCCTGGAGTCCGACGGCATCCGGCTGATGCTGCTGGCCGGGGTCCTGGTCATCGGGCTGCTGGTGGACACCCTCGCGGTGACCTTCCGCAGCGCCGCTCCGGCCGGACTGCCCCTGCTCGCCCTGTACTCGGTGGCGGCGGGGCTGTCGGACGGGGGCTCGGACTGGCTGTGGTTCCTGGTGGCGGCGGCCGGTTATCTGATGCTGCTGCTGGCCGAGGGGCGGGACCGGCTCTCGCAGTGGGGGCGGGTCTTCAGCGGCGCCCAGCGCACGGCGGGCGGGGAGTCGAGCGGCGTGGTCGCCCCGGTCCGCACCGGCCGGCGCATCGGCGTGGTGGCGCTGGGCATCGCCCTGGTGGTGCCGCTCGCCCTGCCCACGATGAACGGCGGCCTGCTGGACTCGGTGGGGGCGGGCGCGGGCGGCGGATCCGGCGGCGGGGGCACGATCTCCGCGGTGAACCCGCTGGTCTCCCTGCGGGACAGCCTCAACGCGGACGAGGACCAGCAGGTGCTGTCCGTGCGGACCAAGGCGCCGGACGTCTCGGACCTGTATCTGCGGATCGTGTCCCTGGACGACTTCGACGGCACCACGTGGAAGCCGTCCCGGCGGTCCATCACCGCCGTCCCCGACAGCACCTTCCCGGACCCGGTCGGCCTCAGCCCGGACGTCAAGCGCACGGAATTCGACACCGCGATCACGGCGGCCGGCTGGTACGCCCAGGACTGGCTGCCCATGCCGTACCCGCCGAGCGGTGTGCGCATCAGCGGCAACTGGCGCTACGAGCCGCAGGGCATGACGCTGGTCGGCGATCACGGGCAGAACACGCGGGGCCTGACGTACCAGGTCACGAGCCTGGACGTGCGTCCGACGGCGAAGCAGCTCGCCGCGGCTGCACCGGCGCCGGCCGACATCGAGCGCGAGTTCACCAAGCTCCCCGACTCGCTGCCGTCGGTGGTCTCCCGCACCGCCCGCAAGGTCACCGCGGGCGCGGCCAACCCGTACGACCAGGCGGTCAGGCTCCAGGACTGGTTCGCCGTGTCCGGCGGCTTCCAGTACGACACGCAGGTCCAGGTGGGCAGCGGCTCGCAGGCGATCGCCCGCTTCCTGAAGGACAAGCAGGGCTTCTGCGTGCACTTCTCCTTCACGATGGCCGCGATGGCCCGCTCACTGGGCATACCGGCCCGGGTGGCGGTGGGCTTCGCCCCCGGATCCCCGCAGGCGGACGGCTCGGTGTCGGTGGGACTGCGGGACGCGCACGCCTGGCCCGAGCTGTACTTCGAGGGCGTGGGGTGGACCCGCTTCGAGCCGACTCCGAACCGCGGCTCCACACCGGCGTACACCCGCCCCGACAACCCGGGCAGTTCGCTCCCGGACGACGCCCGTCCCTCCCAGTCGGCGTCCACCGCGCCGTCCGCGGCGCCCTCGGCGAGCGAGACCTGCACGCCGGAGCAGAAGAAGCTGGACGGCGGCTGCGCGAGTGAGTCGCCGCAGGCGGCGCTGCCCACGGACGACGACGGGCCCCGGTGGTACGCGTACCTGGTGTGGGCCCTGGCCGGCCTCGCCGTCCTGGCGCTTCCGCTGGCCCCGATGCTGTGGCGGCTGCGGACCCGCGCGGCCCGGCTCGGGGCACACGGCCGGGGCGAGGCGGACACGGCGCCGCACACCTTGGCCGTCTGGCAGGAGCTGACCGACACCGCGTGGGACTTCGGCATCGCGCCGGACGACTCGCAGACACCGCGCAAGGCGGCGGCCCGCATGGTCCGCCTCGGCGATCTCGACGCGACGGCCACGGCCTCGGTGCACCGGGTGGCGAACGCGGTGGAGCAGGTCCTGTACGCCCCGCACCCCCGGCCGGTGGCCGGCCTCACGGAGGACGTCCGTCGGGCCACGGCGGGCCTCGGCGCGGCAGCCGGCCGTCCGGCCAGGCTCCGCGCGCTCCTCGCTCCCCGCTCGACCGCGCGTGTGGTGTGGGCGCTGTCGGCCTGGTGGGCGAGGGTCCCGGAGCGCGCTGCGGCACTGCATCCGACCTGGGGGAAGACGTCGGGCCAGCAGGGCTGAGGCCGCGGCAGGGCCGGGGACCGGGCAGGGTCAGGGACCGGGCGGTGCCGAACCACGGAAGGGCAAACGTCAGGGGGTGACCACCGCGTCGGTGGTCACCCCCTGACCTGCGTGTTCATCGGGGACCTGCGTGTTCAATCGGCATGGCGGGGCTGCGCGAGGGGTGGCTAATGCCCGCCCTGCTCGTCGCGGCGCTTCTGCCAGCGCTGCTCGATGCGGTCCATGACGGAGCGGCGCTGCCGGCTCTGTCGACGGGCGTGGGGGCCGGCGGCACCGGCCGCCTGCTCACCCGGCTTGGGGGCCTTGCGCCAGCCGGTCACGGCGAGCACCGCACAGCCCAGCATGACGAGGAAGCCCACGACGCTGAGCCAGACCTGCTTGGCGACCATTCCGGCCATGAGGAGCGCGATACCTACGAGGAAGCCCGCGACCGCCTGGTAGACCCGTCGCCGGGTGTACGTACGCAGCCCGCTTCCCTCAAGCGCTGTCGCGAACTTGGGATCTTCGGCGTACAGCGCTCGCTCCATTTGCTCGAGCATGCGCTGCTCGTGCTCCGAGAGCGGCACGGAGTCCTCCTCATCGTGCAGTCGCCGGGGCGACCCGGGGGGTCCCTTCAGGATAGGCAGGGAATCGCCCCCGTGAAACCCGCCCCTCTGCGCCAATTGACCAACCGGAACCCGCCATGGGCGTCCCGGCTCGCTGAGGCTTCATTCCCCGGCGGCCGATCCGTCATGCCGGAACGGTCTCCCTCGATCATACGGCGCGCCGCCCCCATTCGGGGGGCCTGTGGCGTACTCCATGCGCAGCCAAGGCGCTGATCAGCGGTGGTGCCTCACGGGCGGGCTCACGCCCCGGCGGCCTCATCGGCCTCGCCGGCCCCATCGGTCTCACTGGTCCCAGGGGCCCCGCCGGTCTCGCCCAGCACGTGCAGCTGGGTGGCGACGGAGTGGAACGCGGGGAGCTCGGCCGCGGCCTCCTCCAGCTTCAGCAGCGCTTCCAGGGCTCCGGGCTCGGTGTCCACGAGGACGCCGGGCACGAGGTCGGCGAAGACCCGCACGCCGTGCACGGCACCGACGTGCAGGCCCGCGCCCTCGACCAGATCGGTGAGCTGCTCGGCGGTGAAACGGCGCGGTACGGGGTCACCCGTGCCCCATCGTCCGTTCGGGTCGTCGAGCGCCTGGAGGGCCTCCTTGAAGTGCCCTGCGAGGGCACGGGCCAGGACGGCACCGCCCAGCCCGGCGGCGAGCAGGCTGAGGACGCCCTCGGGGCGCAGGGCCGCGACCACGTTGCGGACACCCTCGGCCGGGTCGTCCACGTACTCCAGGACGCCGTGGCAGAGCACCGCGTCGTAGCCACCGCGCTCGGCCACGTCGAAGAGGCCGTGGGCGTCGCCCTGGACGCCCTTGACGCGGTCGGCGACACCGGCCTCGGCGGCGCGGCGCTCCAGGGCGAACAGGGCGTTGGGGCTGGGGTCGACGACGGTGACCCGGTGGCCGAGGCGGGCGACGGGCACGGCGAAGTTGCCGCTGCCGCCTCCGGTGTCGAGGACGTCCAGCGACTCCCGGCCCGTGGCCTTGACCCGGCGGTCCAGGGCGTCCTGGAGGACCTCCCAGACCACGGCGGTACGGAGTGAGGCGCGGGGGCGCATCGGGTCCGACACGTCAGTTGACTCCTCGGCGCGGCACCGCCTCTTGCACGGCGGCGCGAACGGGGCGTCTCCCCCGGCCCCGGCCACGGGGAGGGAAGACTTCAGGCGTCCCCCACCCTATTGCCTCGGTGGCGGCGTCCGGATGCCCCGGTCCCGGGACGTCACGCGGGTCGGGCGGGCCCGGGCCGCGGTCAGCCTGCGTCCGGCATGCCGCTTCCCGCGCCGGGGTCCTCCGGCTGGTCCTGGTCCGGGCGGGGCTGCGGGAGGACCGGCTGCAGGACCAGCATCCGCTCGACGAGGCGCAGGAACATCGCCACGTCGCGTATGAGGTCGTCGGCGTCCCGGCCGGTGGCCGCGCCCTGGATGCCGGCCTCGGCCCGGGCACGGCGCCGGGCACCGGCTGCGAACATCGCGCTCCACTCGGTCAGTTCGGGGGCGATCTCGGGGAGCACTTCCCAGGCGCTCCGGATCTTGGCCCGGGCCCGTGGCGAGGTCTCCGGGCGCCCCCGGGCGGCGAGCACCGCGGCGGCGGTGCGCAGGGCGGCGAGGTGGGCCGTCGCGTAGCGCTCGTTCGGAGTGTCCAGGGTGGTGGCCTCGTCGAGGCTCGCGCGCGCCTGGGCGAGCAGGTCGAGGGCGGCGGGCGGGGCGGTGGCCCGGCGGAGCACGGGGTGCACGTCGCTCGCCGGGCCGGTCAGTGAGGGGGCAGGGCCGGTGGCGCGGCGCCGGCGGGCGGCTGCTGCGTGGTAGCTGGCCATGACGAACCTCCTGTCGTCAGTTGACGGCACGTCACGTCACGGAGTGCCGTATGTGACCCATCGTGAGGTATGGCACTGACAATCCGTTCTGACCTGCCGTTTTGCTTCGCTCGTGGGTTCGGAGTAGTTTTTGCACTGACCAGTCAGTTCAAATTCAGGGGAAGCGCGTGGGGGAACAGGCAGGAGGGGTGCGGATCGCCGCCGACGGCCTCGGGATCAAGGGGCCACGGGGGTGGGCGGTCCGCGGGATCTCCGTCGACGCCGAGCCGGGGGCGCTCGTCGCGGTGGTGGGCCCGTCAGGGACAGGCCGGACGTGCCTGCTGCTCGCGCTGACGGGCCGGATGAAGGTCTCGGAGGGCGCGGCCGTCGTGGGGGACGCGAGGCTGCCCAAGCACATGGCGGCCGTGCGCGGCATCAGCGCGCTGGCGCACGTCCCGGGGGTCACCGACCTCGACCCGGCGCTGACCGTGGGCGAGCACCTGCGCGAGCGGGCACTGCTCCAGCGGCGGTTCGGCGCCTCGCTGCGCGCGCTGCTGCGCCCCCGCGGCGAGCGGGCGGCCGAGGCCCGGCGGCGCGTGGACGCCGCGCTCGAAGCCGCCGGGCTCGACCTGGAGGCCCTGCCGAAGGGGCCGCGCACGGCGGTACGGGACCTGGAGCGCCTGGAGGCGCTGCGGCTGTCGATCGCCCTCGCCCTGGTCGGCGAGCCGCGCCTGCTCGGCGTCGACGACGCCGACCTCAAGCTGTCGGACGGTGAACGGGAGGAGGTCCACGCGCTGCTCAGGTCCCTGGCCGACGCCGGGACGACGGTCGTGGCGGTGTGCGCCGAGGCCCCCGAGGGCGCGGTGAGGATCTCCACCGCACAGAGCGCCGAAGAGCGGGAAGCCGAGGTCGACGGGTCCGGCCGGGCGGACACGGCACCCCAGGAAGCCGAACCCGAAGAGGCCCGCCGGGCGGACGAGCCCGAGCAGGCGGACCGGACAGACGCAGACCGGGCGGACGAGCCCGAGCAGGCAGACCTGGCGGACGAGGCCGACGAGGCCGGTCAGGGAGAGGAGAAGGCCGATGCGGTCGCCGAAACTCGCCGCTCTTGAACTGCGCCGCTTCGGGCGGGGGAAGCTGCCGCGCGCCGCGCTGGTCGCGCTGCTGGTGCTGCCGCTGCTGTACGGCGCGCTGTACCTGTGGTCGTTCTGGGACCCCTACGGCCGTCTGGACCGGATCCCGGTCGCGCTCGTGAACGACGACAAGGGGGCGACCGCAGACGGCAGGAAGATCACGGCGGGCGACGACATCACCAAGGGCCTGCGCGACAGCAAGACCTTCGACTGGCGGGAGGTGAGCGCCGCCGACGCCCGCAGGGGCGTCGAGGACGGCAGCTACTACCTGTCGCTCACCCTGCCCGCGGACTTCAGCGAGCGGATCGCCTCCAGCTCGGGGAAGACCCCCGAGACCGGCGCCCTCCAGGTGCGCACGAACGACGCGAACAACTACATCGTCGGACAGATCTCCCGGACGGTCTTCAGCGAGGTGCGGCGGGCGGCGTCCACGAAGACGTCCCGGTCCTTCCTGGACAAGATCTTCGTGTCGTTCTCCGACATCCACGGCAAGACCGTGAAGGCGGCGAAGGGGGCCGACCGGCTCAACGGCGGCATCGACAAGGCCGAGAAGGGCTCCAAGAGCCTCGCCGACGGCCTGAAGAACGCCAAGGGCGGCAGCGGCAAGCTCGCCACCGGCCTGAAGAAGCTCCACACCGGCGCGGGCGACCTGGAGGACGGTTCGAAGCGGGTCGCCGAGGGCACGCAGAAGCTCGCCGACCGCGTCAACGGCACCGCCGGCAAGGTCGGCCCGTTCCTCAAGGGCAACGAGAAGACCATCGGCGACACCGCCCAGCTGGTCGCCGACTCGTCCGGGGTGATCCGCAAGCACCTGGACACCCTGGTGGAGACGGCCCCGACCGCCGCCAAGGACGCCCGCGCGGCCTCCGGCAAGCTGAACGACGTCTACGCCCGGCGCTGCGACGATCCGGTCCTGCCGGACACGGCCTGCTCCGATCTGAAGACGGCCAAGGACGCGGCCGCCGACGTGACCACCATCGCGGACGACCTCAACACGCTGATCGCGGACCAGGACGGCGACCTCGACAAGCTCGACAAGAACCTCGCCACCCTCCAGAAGCAGTCCCAGGCGCTGGCGAACCGCGCACCGCACCTCTCCGAGGACCTCAACGACGCCGTCAAGAAGATCAACGCGCTGAACGACGGTGCGGCCGAGGTCGCCGCCGGCGCCAAGAAGCTGCACAAGGGGATCGGCACGGCCAAGACCGGTGCCGTCGGCCTGGACAAGGGCCTGGGCAAGCTGAAGACGGGCGCGGACGACCTCAACGGCGGGATCTACAAGCTCGTCGACGGCTCCGGGAAACTCGCCGGCGGACTGCACGACGGGGCGGAGAAGATCCCCGACTACGACGAGCAGGACCGCGACCGGCGCACCGAGGTCATGGCCGACCCCGTGCGGCTCGCCTCCCAGGACCTGCACAAGGCGCCCAACTACGGCACCGGCTTCGCCCCGTACTTCATCCCGCTCTCCCTGTGGGTGGGTGCGATGGTGGCCTACATGCTGATCGCGCCGATGAACCGGCGGGCGCTCGCCGCGGGCGCGCCGGCGTGGCGGATCGCGCTGGCGGGCTGGCTGCCGGTGGTGGCGATCGGGGTGCTTCAGACGGTGGCGCTGATGTCGGTGCTGCACTGGGCGGTCGGCCTGCAGATGGCCCGGGCAGCCGGGACGGTGGGCTTCCTGTTCCTGGTGACGGCGTGCTTCGCGGCGATCGTGCAGTGGCTGAACGCACGCTTCGGGGCGGCAGGCCGGATCCTCGTCCTCGCGCTGCTGATGCTCCAGCTGACCTCGGCGGGCGGTACGTACCCCGTCCAGACCAGTCCCGGGTTCTTCAACGCGCTCCACCCGTTCCTTCCGATGAGTTACGTCGTCGAGGCCCTGAGGCGGCTCATCACCGGCGGTGGACTCGAACCGGTGGGGCAGGCGTGCGTGGTGCTGACGGCCTTCACCGCCGGCGCCCTCGCGCTGACCGCCGTGGCGGCCCGCCGGCGCCAGGTGTGGACACTGGACCGGCTGCACCCGGAGCTGAGCCTGTGAGCCCCACCGTCGCTTCCACCGGAAGGGTTCCTGTGACAATCGGGGCCATGGAAAGCAGCAGTGCCGCGTCGGGCGGCAGCACGCGCCGCGAGGCCACCCGGCAGAAGCTCTACGAGGCGGCCGTCACGCTCATCGCCGAGCAGGGGTTCTCCGCCACGACCGTGGACGAGATCGCCGAGCGTGCCGGGGTCGCGAAGGGCACGGTCTATTACAACTTCGCGAGCAAGTCCGTCCTCTTCGAGGAACTGCTGCGGCACGGAGTGGGTCTGCTGACCGCCTCCCTGCGCGAGGCGGCCGAGCGGACCGCGGCCGAGGGCGGCAACAAGGTGGACGCCCTGGACGCGATGATCCGCGCCGG
This sequence comes from [Streptosporangium] indianense, assembly GCF_021474405.1. Taxonomy (GTDB): domain Bacteria; phylum Actinomycetota; class Actinomycetes; order Streptomycetales; family Streptomycetaceae; genus Streptomyces; species Streptomyces indiaensis. Next base: position 54,139 of record NZ_JAKEIO010000006.1, on the reverse strand, counting down.
GCTGGTCTTCATCGACCGCTACCCGGCCTTCACGCAGCTGTACGTGGCCGAGCTGTGGCGCACCAACCGGACCTGGCAGTCCACGTTGATGGTGGTCCGGCAGCAGGCCGTCGCGGTCGTGGAGGACGTCCTGCGCGACGGTGTGGCGGCCGGGGAGTTCAGCGAGGAGATCGACATCTCGCTGACGGCGTCCGCGCTGGTCGGCATGGTGCTGGTGGCCGCTCTGGACTGGAAGTCCTTCCAGGCGGAGCGCTCCCTGGACGACGTCCACGCGGCGCTGTCCCGGCTCCTCCAGGGGCGGGTCAGCGGCTGCCGCTGAGCGGCCCTGCCCCCGGTGGGGCTGCCGCTGAGCGGCCCCGCTCCGCACAGGTGAAAGCGCCGGTCCGGTGTGGCCGCGTCCCCCGCGGGCCACCCCGAACCGGCGCCTTTCCCACTCCCCCGTTCTCCTTCTCCTGCTCCCCCGTGCGTCCCCCCGCAGGACCCCCGTGCGGTCGTCCCCCGGTTTTTCCCGGTTGCCCGGTTCTCCCCCGTGTCTCGCTCCCGCCGACACCGTCGGCGGAAGGAGCGGATCGCGGGCCGGCTCCGTTCCGGCGCCCCGTGTCGCCGGTGCCGGAGCCGTGCCCCTCTCCGTGCCTCCACTCTCTCGTCCGTGCAGGTCGGCCCCCATCCGCGCGCGTACTCAACTCCCCGGCTAGGTACGCGTACTCAGGGCTGCGCACGCAGGCCCACGGCGCCCGTCGCCGCCTGGTCACGACGACGTCCGCGCCCGTACTCGGCAGACCGGGGGCCGGGGCTGTCGATGGGGGCCGATAAAGTCGCCGGCATGGCACGGATTGCGGTGATCGGCGCCGGGATGGGCGCGCTGGCGGCTGCCGCCCGGCTGGCCGTCGCGGGCCACCGGGTGGCGGTGTACGAGCGGACGGACACCTACGGCGGAGCCCTGCGCCGCTTCGAGCGCGACGGGTTCTCCTTCGACACGGGCCCCGCCCTGCTGCCGCTGCCCGCCGTCTACCGCGACCTCTTCGTGAAGACCGGCAAGGAGCCGCTGGAGTCCTGCGTCGAGCTGGTCCAGGTCGACCCGTCCGCCCGGCACGTGTTCGCGGACGGCACCGAGGTGTCGCTGCCGAACGCCTCCCGCGCGGGTGTCGTCGCCGCCCTGGACGAGGGGCTCGGCGCGGGCGCGGGGCAGCGCTGGGGCGACTTCCTGGTCCGGGCCCGCGAGGCCTGGGACCGGACCCGCCGGCCGCTGCTGGAGGAGCCGCTGTGGCCGAACTGGCAGGTGCTGGCCGAGCGCGAGCCCTACCCGTCGGTGCCCCACAAGCGGCTGCTGCGCACCCGCCGGGCCGGAACCCTCGCCGAGATCGGCGCGTGGGAACTGCGCGATCCCCGGCTCACGGCTCTTCTGGAGAGTCACGCCCTCGGTTACGGCCTGGACCCCCGGGTCACCCCGGCGAGCGCGGCCGTGCTGCCGTACATGGAGCACGCCTTCGGCACCTGGTACGTGCGCGGCGGGCTGCGGGAGCTGGCGCGGGCCGTCCATGAGCGGTGTCTGGCCCGGAAGGTCGAGTTTCACTTCGGTGCCGACGTCACCGGTGTGCTGGAGAAGGACGGCCGGGCGTCGGGGGTGGAGTGCGCCGACGGGTCAGTGGCGGAGGCGGACTTCGTGGTCGCCGGACTCGCGCCCGGAGCACTGGCCCGGCTGACGGCGGGCACCGTCGTACGGGGGGACGGCGAGGTGCCGCCGCAGCCGGCCGCGGCCTCCCGGCTGACGGTCCTGCTGGCCCTGCGCGGCGCCCGCCCCGAGGGCACGGCGCACCGCACGGTGGTGCACGCCCCGGACCGCGAGGCGGAGTTGGAGGCCCTGTTCGGCACGGCGGCCGGGGCCTCCCGCCCCACGGTGACGGTCCTGCGGCCGGACGACCCGCGCACCGCTCCGGCGGACCACGAGGCGGTCACCCTCACGACGGTGGTGCCCGCGCGTCCGGGCCGGTCCCACGACGACCTCGCCGACCACATGATCACCGTCGCCGAACGTGCCGTACCCGGTCTGCGCGACCGGCTCCTCTGGCGCGAGGTGAGCACGCCGGACGACATCGCGGACGCGACGGGCGCGGAGGATGGAGCGGTCCCGGTGCCGGCCCTGGCGGCGGGCGGCGGACGGCTGCTGCACCCGGCCAACAGCACACGGGTGCCGGGCCTGTACGCCGTGGGCGGCTGGGCTCACCCCGGCGGCGGACTGCCGCACGCGGGGATGTCGGGCGCACTGGTGGCGGGGCTGATCGTGGAGGGGCCGGAGTTCCGCGGCTCACAGTGAGCACCCCGCCGCGGCGGGGCGAGATGTTCAGAAACGGTACTGCTCGTCGAAGCCGTTCCCCTGCGGCTGCTGCCCGCCCCCCTGGTAGGGGTAGGGCTGCTCGGGCGGCAGTTCCTGCCCGTACTCGTCGGTGTTGCGCTGCTGCGGGACCCACACCCCGCCGGGCGGGGACTCGCCGCCGTAGGTGCCGACGTACTGGTCCTGGCCGTACGTCTGCTGACCGTAGTACTGCTGGTCGCCGTAGGTGCCGTCGTACGCGCCCTGACCGTAGTTCGAGGAGCCGATGTACGGGTCCGAGTAGGCGGCGTACTGCTGCTGGCCGTCGTAGCCCTGTTGCTGGCCGTAGCCGGAGTAGTCGTAGGCGTACTGGTCGGCGGTCTGGGCGGCGTACTGGTCGTGGGGCTGCTGTCCCGCGGTCTGGTACCCGGTGTCGTAGACGCCGTAGGAGCCGCTGTCCTCGGGCATGGGCTGGGGCTCGTAGACGGCGGTGGTCTCGGCGGACGTGGGCTGGGCGGCGCGGGCGGGGGTGAAGACGTCGTCCCCGTCGTAGTCGTCGCCCGGGCCGTGGGGGGCGGGGTCGCGGCGGTAGGCGGCCCCCCCGTCGTCGTAGCCGTCCTCGGCCTCGAGGCCGGACACCTCCAGGGTCGGCTCCTGGCGGCCGCGCTCACCGCGGCGGCGCTTGCTGCCACCCAGAGCGGGCGCGTTCATCGCCCAGCCGGCCGCGAAGCCGCTGCGGAACGACAGGGTGACGTACGTCTGCCCGACCGCGAAGGCGGCCGCACCCAGTCCGATCACGACGACCGACGGGATCAGGACACCGACGACGACACCGAGGAACCCGGCGAAGGCCAGCAGGCGCCAGCGCAGCCGCGCCTTGTACTGCAGCAGCACCTCACCCAGCAGCCACAGCGCGACGATGCCGAACGCGATGTAGAGGACCGTCCAGCCCATGTACGCCCCTCTCCCAGTGGCCGCTACGCAGTGTGTCGTATACCGGCGCGAACGGTCTAGGCCTGCGCTTGGTGGTGCAGGCCCAGGTTCTCGTAGATCTCCAGTGTCGCGGTGGAGTTGTTCAGCGTGATGAAGTGCAAGCCGGGCACGCCCTCGTCGAGCAGCCGCGCACAGAACTCCGTGGCGAATTCGATCCCAATGGAGCGTACAGCGGCCGGATCGTCTTTTGCTGTGAGGATCCGCTCTTTCAGGGCAGGCGGGAACGCGGCGTTGGTGAGGGACCCGATCCGTTCCAGGGTCTTCACGCTCGCGATCGGCATGACCTCGGGAATGATCGGGGTCTCGCAGCCGGCCGCCGAGACCCGGTCGCGCAGCCGGAGGTAGTCCTCGGGCTGGAAGAACATCTGCGTGATGGCGTAGTCCGCGCCCGCCCGGCACTTGTCGACGAAGTGGCGGACGTCGGTGTCCCAGTCGCAGGAGCGCGGGTGCATCGCCGGGAAGGCGGCGACGCCCACGCAGAAGTCGCCGGAGGCCTTGATCAGTTCGACGAGCTCGGCGGCGTAGGCGAGGCCCCGCGGATGCGGCACCCACTCGCCCATCGGGTCGCCGGGCGGGTCACCGCGCAGGGCGAGCATGTTGCGGATCCCGGCGTCGGCGTACTGGCCGATGATGTTGCGCAGGTCGGCCACCGAGTGGTCGACCGCGGTGAGGTGGGCGATCGGGGTGAGGGTGGTGTCGGAGGCGATCGCCTCGGTCGCCTTGACCGTGCCCGCGCGGGTGGAACCGCCCGCGCCGTAGGTCACGGAGACGAAGTCGGGCGCCACCGCCTCGACCCGGCGCAGCGCGTTCCACAGGTTCCGCTCGCCCTTCGGGGTCTTGGGGGCGTAGAACTCGAACGAGTACGTCGTCTTGCCGGCTGCGAGCATGTCGCGGACGGTGCGCGCGTGGTCCGACCTGATGGATGCGGTGCCGAGGGCCATACCGGCAGGTTAGCCAGGGGCCGTCGGTCCCCCAACCGCAGGCCGACATTTGCCCGGATTGTCCGCTTGTTGTCCATCCCTTGGACAAACCGCCGTAACTACGCCTCCCGCAGCCGCTTGGCGAACTCGGCCGCCGCGGCCCCCGGGTCGTCGGCCTCGGTGATCGCCCGTACGACGACGACGCGCCGGGCGCCGGCCCGAAGGACCTGGTCGAGGTTTGACAGGTCGATGCCGCCGATGGCGAACCAGGGGCGGTCGGTGCCGAGGCCGGCCGTGTACCGGACGAGGTCCAGGCCGGGCGCGTGACGGCCCGGCTTGGTCGGCGTCGGCCAGCACGGGCCGGTGCAGAAGTAGTCCACGCCCTGCTGGACGGCGGCCGCGGCGGCCTCGGACTCGGCGTGGGTGGAGCGGCCGATCAGGATGTCGTCGCCGAGGAGGGCACGGGCCGCGGGGACGGGGAGGTCGCCCTGGCCGAGGTGCAGCACGTCGGAGCCGGCGGCGTGGGCGACATCCGCCCGGTCGTTGACCGCGAGGAGCTTGCCGTGCCGGGCACAGGCCTCGGCGAGCACGGCCAGGTGCTCCAGTTCCTCACCGGCCTCCATGCCCTTGTCCCGCAGCTGCACGATGTCGACCCCGCCGGCCAGCACGGCGTCGAGGAACTGAGGCAGGTCGCCCTGCCGCTTGCGCGCGTCGGTGCAGAGGTAGACCCGGGCGTCGGCGAGCTGGGCCCGTGCGGTGGCGGCGGTGCCGGTCATGCGTGTCCCCCTGGGTGTCGTGGCGTACGGGTGTCCGCGCCGGACGTCGTGGCGTACGGGTGTCCGCGTGGGCGGCGTGCGGCGCGGGAGTGCCCCGGTCCGCGCGAACGCCTCGGGCACCTTACGCCTGCCCCGGGCCCGGCACCGGTGCGCAACGGCCCCACCGGGGAGTCCGCAGCCCGGCCGCAAGCCACCGCCGGGCGATGCGCGGCCCGCGCGGGCACGAGCCACCCCCGGGCCGTGACCGCCGGGCCACGGCCCCAGGTCGGGCGGTTGTTCAGGTCCGGCTCCGCGGGCGCGGTGCCGGACGGTTGTCCGGTCGCGGCCGGGTCAGACCGCGAGCGCCTGGGCGCGGCGCTTCACCTCCGTGCCGCGATTCTCGCTGAGCGCCTGCGCGGGGGTGCCGGGCAGGCTGGGGTCCGGCGTGAAGAGCCACTCCAGCATCTCTTCGTCCGTGAAGCCGTCGTCCCGCAGCAGTGTCAGGGTCCCGGACAGGCCCTTGACGACCTTGTCCCCGTCGATGAAGGCGGCGGGGACGTGCAGCGCGCGGTTCTCACCTCGGCGTACGGCGATGAGCTGGCCGTCCTTGACCAGCTGCCGCACACGCGTCACCTCGACGCCGAACTGTTCGGCGATGTCGGGGAGGGTGAGCCAGGCGGGGACGAGAGCATCGATCTTTGCGTCAATCTCGGTCACGGAAACCAGCCTGCCATTTGCCACTGACAGTCGGAAGCCGGGCGGTCCACCCGGGCGCGGCCCGCTACGCCGTCGCCGCCTTCATGGGCCGGGCCGGATCCGCCAGCAGCACCGGATTCATCACCGTGCCCGACTCGATCAGACGGCGGCCCTGCGCGAGGTCCCGGGGCCGGCCCACCGCCAGCAGCGCGACCAGCCGCTCACCCCGCAGCCAGCACACCGTCCAGGCCGGACCGGAGGGGTCGCCCCGCCACAGGGTCGTGTCCGCGGCCGCGTGATGCCCGGCGTACTGGACGAACCGCCCGAACTGCTCGGACCAGAAGTACGGCACCGGGTCGTACACCGCCGGCGGCTCCCCGGTGGCCCCGCCGACGATGTTCACGGCGACCGTGCGCGGCCCCTGGAGCGCGTTGTCCCAGTGGTGGATCAGCAGGCGCTCGCCGTAGCGCCCGGAGGGGAAGGAGGCGCAGTCGCCGACCGCGTACACGTCCGGCACGGTCGTGCGCAGGTGCTCGTCGGCGACGATCTCGCCGTGGGTGCCCAGCCCGATACCGGAGCCGGTGAGCCAGGCCGTGGCGGGGCGGGCGCCGATGCCGACGACGACCGCGCCCGCGGGCAGCCGCGAGCCGTCGTCGAGGACGACGACACCGGGTTCGACGCGCTGCACGCGCGCGTGCGTGCGCAGGTCCGCCCCCGCGTCGGCGTACCAGCCGGACATCGGGGCGGCGACCTCCGCCGGCAGCGCCCCGGCGAGCGGGCGTTCCGCGGCCTCCACGACGGTCACCGCGCAGCCCGCCTCGCGGGCGGCCGTGGCGAACTCCGCGCCGATCCAGCCCGCGCCGACGACCACGATGTCGTGCTGGCGGGCCAGTACGGGCCGCAGCCGCTCGGCGTCGTCCAGGGTGCGCAGCAGATGCACGCCCGGCACGCCCTCGGTGCCGGGCAGCCGGACGGGTTCCGCGCCGGTCGCGACGACCAGGACGTCGTACGGCACGGGCCCGTCCTCGGTGTCCAGCTCGTGGTCGGCGGGGCGCAGGCCCAGCACCTCGCAGCCGAGCCGCAGTTCGATGCCGAGGGCTTCGAAGTCGACGTCGAAGGCGGAGCCCTCGGACTTGCCGAGCAGGACGGCCTTGGACAACGGGGGCCGGTCGTAGGGCTGGTGGGGCTCGGCGCCGATGAGGATCACGTCACCGGTGAAGCCCTGCTCGCGCAGCGCGACGGCGGTCTGCACCCCGGCCATGCCCGCACCCGCCACGACGACGCGCCGCGGCGCGGACGAACCTGGTTCCTGCGTCTGCTCGCTCACCTGATCACCATAGACACCTGACGTTTTGTCAGTCAGTGCTCATGCGCCGTGACCTGCTCCACAACGCTCGTGCCGTTGCCCCGCCGGGACTCCCACTCCCAGGTCTCCTCCAGCCGCACCCGCCCGTCGGGCAGCTCCACGACCGAGGAGACGCAGTGCCCGGAGGACGTGGTGCCGTCCTGCTTGAGCTGAACGTACCGGAAGTCCAGCCGGTCACCTTCCCGGGTACCCACGAGGTGCCCGCGTACGACGTCGCCGCCGGTGTACTCGGCCCAGATCTCGCCCCGCCGCTCGTGGTACGTGAACCGGGTGCGGGTGCCCACCTGGCCCGGGGCCTGGTCGGCGACCGGCGCGAGGACGAGACCGTCGAGGGATCGGGCCATGGGACGAGGCTCCCTTACTGCGGGACAGGGCATCGGGCTAGGGTGGCCAACGTAAAGCACTCGCGGGAGCCCGGACGCACCGGGCTGAGAGGGAGGCTGGCGGCCTCCGACCGTACGAACCTGATCCGGGTCATGCCGGCGAAGGGAGGGGCTGGACGCCCATGTCGCCTACGTCCACATCCACGTCCGCGTCGTCAGACGTCCTGGTCATCGGGGGCGGGATCATCGGCCTGGTCACGGCCTGGCGGGCCGCGCAACGCGGGCTCGCCACGGCCGTCGTGGACCCCGAGCCGGGCGGCGGAGCCGCAGAGGTGGCCGCCGGGATGCTGGCCGCCGTCACGGAACTGCACTACGGCGAGCAGACCCTGCTCGGCCTGAACCTCGCCTCCGCCCGCCGCTACCCGGACTTCGCCGCCGAGCTCACCGAGCTGACCGGCCGTGACCTCGGCTACCGCCGCTGCGGCACGCTCGCCGTGGCGCTGGACGCTGACGACCGGGCCCACCTGCGCGAACTGCACGCCCTGCAGCAGCAGTCGGGGCTGGAGTCGCAGTGGCTGTCGGGGCGCGAGTGCCGGCGCCTGGAGCCGATGCTCGCGCCGGGGGTGCGCGGGGGGCTGCGGGTCGACGGCGATCATCAGATCGACCCCCGGCGGCTGGCCGGGGCGCTGGTCGCCGCGTGCGAGCGGACCGGCGTGGTCTTCCACCGCACGTGGGCGGAGCGGCTCGCCGTCGTCCGGGACCGGGCCGCGGGCGCCGTCCTGGCCGACGGGACCGAGGCGGCCGCCGGGCAGGTGGTGCTCGCCGGGGGCAGCCTGAGCGGGCGGCTCGCGGGCGTCCCGGAGGACGTGCTGCCCCCCGTGCGGCCGGTGAAGGGGCAGGTCCTGCGGCTGACCATGCCGCGGCGGCACGGGCCGTTCCTGAGCCGGACCGTGCGCGCCGTCGTGCGCGGCAGCCACGTCTACCTGGTGCCGCGGGCGAGCGGCGAGCTGGTCGTCGGGGCGACCAGCGAGGAGCTGGGCTGGGACACCACCGTGACCGCGGGTGGTGTGTACGAGCTGCTGCGGGACGCGCACGAGCTGGTCCCGGGCATCACCGAGCTGCCGCTCACCGAGACCCGGGCCGGTCTTCGGCCCGGCTCCCCCGACAACGCGCCCCTGCTCGGCCCGACCGGTCTGGACGGCCTGCTGCTGGCCACCGGCCACTACCGCAACGGCGTCCTGCTCACACCCGTGACCGGCGACGCCCTGGCCCACGTCCTGGTTACGGGCGAACTCCCCGAGGAGGCCCGGCCCTTCACCCCGAAGCGCTTCAGTCCCGCCACGGCACTCACGGAGCAGCCCGCATGAACATCTCCGTCAACGGCGAGCCCCGGGACGTCGGGCCCGGCACGGCCCTCGACACCGTCGTGAGGTCGCTCACCGCCTCGCCCTCGGGTGTGGCCGCCGCCCTCAACGAGACCGTCGTCCCCCGCGCCCAATGGCCCGTCACGCCCCTCTCCGAGGGAGACCGCGTGGAAGTCCTCACCGCCGTCCAGGGAGGCTGACCATGGCCGACGATCCGTTCATCCTCGGTGGTACGTCCTTCACATCCCGTCTGATCATGGGCACCGGCGGGGCGCCCAGCCTCGACGTGCTGGAGCGGTCGCTGGCCGCGTCCGGTACGGAGCTGACGACGGTCGCGATGCGCCGGGTGAACGCCTCGGTGCACGGCTCGGTGCTGTCCGTCCTGGACAGGCTCGGCATCCGGGTCCTGCCCAACACGGCGGGCTGCTTCACCGCCGGCGAGGCCGTCCTCACGGCCCGTCTGGCGCGCGAGGCCCTCGGCACCGACCTGGTCAAGCTGGAGGTCATCGCCGACGAGCGCACGCTGCTGCCGGACCCGATCGAGACGCTGGAGGCGGCCGAGACCCTGGTCGACGACGGGTTCACGGTGCTGCCGTACACCAACGACGACCCCGTGCTGGCGCGGAAGCTGGAGGACGTGGGCTGCGCGGCGATCATGCCGCTCGGCTCCCCGATCGGCTCCGGGCTCGGCATCCGCAACCCGCACAACTTCCAGCTGATCGTGGAGCACGCGCGCGTGCCGGTGATCCTGGACGCGGGCGCCGGGACGGCCTCGGACGCGGCGCTGGCCATGGAGCTGGGCTGCGCGGGTGTGATGCTCGCCTCGGCGGTGACACGGGCGCAGGAACCCGTGCTGATGGCCGACGCCATGCGGCACGCGGTGGAGGCGGGGCGGCTGGCGTACCGGGCGGGGCGGATCCCCCGGCGGCACTTCGCCGAGGCGTCGTCGCCGGCGGAGGGCATGGCCGTGCTGGACCCGGAGCGGCCCGCCTTCCGGTAGGGCCCGCGGGACACGTCACACGGCCGGGGGCACGTCACAGGTCGGCTGCAGTCCTGCCCCGGAATCCGCCGGGGGGACGGGGCTGTCGGCCATGGCTCGTAGACTCCCCTGCGTGGACACGACCCTTCAGGACCCCTTGGTCGGGCAGGTGCTCGACGGCCGGTATCGCATCGACGCGCGGATCGCGGTCGGCGGGATGGCCACGGTCTACCGGGCCGTGGACACCCGGCTCGACCGGGTCCTCGCGCTGAAGGTGATGCACCCCTCGCTCGCGGTCGACGCCTCGTTCGTCGAGCGGTTCATCCGCGAGGCGAAGTCCGTGGCCCGGCTGGCCCATCCGAACGTGGTGCAGGTCTTCGACCAGGGCACCGACGGCTCGTACGTGTACCTGGCGATGGAGTACGTCGCGGGCTGCACCCTGCGGGACGTGCTGCGCGAGCGCGGTGCCCTGCAGCCGCGGGCCGCCCTGGACATCCTGGAGCCGGTGCTGGCCGCCCTGGGCGCCGCGCACCGCGCCGGTTTCGTGCACCGCGACATGAAGCCCGAGAACGTGCTGATCGGGGACGACGGCCGGGTCAAGGTCGCCGACTTCGGCCTGGTCCGGGCCGTCGACACGGTGACGAACACCACCGGCACCGTGCTCGGCACGGTCTCGTACCTCGCCCCGGAGCAGATAGAGGACGGCACCGCCGACCCCCGCGTCGACGTGTACGCGTGCGGCGTGATGCTGTACGAGATGCTGACCGGCGACAAGCCGCACGACGGGGACTCCCCCGCCGTGATCCTCTACAAGCACCTGCACGAGGACGTGCCCCCGCCGTCGGTGGCCGTGCCCGGCATGGCCTACGAGCTGGACGCGATGGTGGCCTCGGCGACGGCCCGCACCCCGACGGTGCGCCCGCACGACGCGGTGGCGCTGCTCGCGCAGGTCCGGGACGGACGCGGCCGGCTGGACGACGACCAGCTGGACGCGGTGCCGCCCCAGGCGCTCGCGGTGGACCACGACAACGGCGACGACCGCACGACCGTGATCCCCCGCGCCCTGACCACGCCGCGCCCGCTGCCGGCCGTCGAGGACGACGCGGCGGCCGGGGAATCCCTCGACCGCACCAGCCGCTTCGCTTCCCCGCCGGCCCGGCGCCGCCCGGGGTCCCGGCGCGGTCCGGCGACGATCGTCGTCGCCGTGCTGCTCGTGCTCGGCCTGGGCGTCGGCGTCTGGTACATCAACTCCGGCCAGTTCACCGAGGTCCCGCCGCTGCTGGCGAAGACCCAGGACCAGGCCGAGGATCGGCTGCGGGACGCCGGCCTCGAACTCGGCAAGGTGGAGCACGCCTACAGCGACACCGTCGAGCGCGGCCGGATCATCAGCAGCGACCCGAAGGCCGGTGCGCGCATCCGGGGCAACGACGCGGTGGGCATCACCGTCTCCGACGGCCCCGAGACCGTGCGGGTGCCCGCCCTGGCGGGCCGGAAGCTGGGCGAGGCGCGGGACCTGCTGAAGGGCGACGGGCTGGAGCCGGGCATGGTGACCCGGCAGTTCAGCGAGGACGTGCCGCGCGGCTCGGTGGTCTCCGCCCGCCCGGCCGACGGCACGAAGGTGCGCGCGGGCACGGCCGTCGAGCTGGTCGTCAGCAAGGGCGCCCCCATCGACATCCCCGACGTCACCGGCTCCGACGAGGCGGACGCGCGGTCCGAGCTGACGGAGGCGGGCCTCAAGGTGAAGATCGCCACCGAGCAGGTCAACTCCTCCGAGTACGACAAGGGCCAGGTGGTCCGGCAGACACCCGCGTCCGGCACCGCGGCGGAGGGCGACACGGTGACGCTGACGCTGTCGAAGGGTCCCGAGATGATCGAGGTCCCGGACGTGGTCGGTGACAACGTCGACGACGCCAGGCAGGCGCTGGAGGACGCCGGGTTCGAGGTCGACGAGGACCGCGGCCTGCTCGGCATCTTCGGCGACGAGGTCAAGAGCCAGTCCGTCGAGGGCGGTCAGACCGCACCCAAGGGCTCCACGATCACCATCGAGATCAGGTGAGGCCGGCGGGCGGAGGCCCGTGGCAGGGGCAGGGCGGGACGCATGACACCCTGAACGGGTGAACAGTCAGCTGTCCGGCCCCTCCCGCAACCCGGTGGGCGGCCACGTCCCCGTGGCCGGTGGGCTCCACTCCGTCGGTCTGTCGTACGCCCGTGATCTGGAGGCGGAGGCCGTCCAGGTCTTCGTCGCCAACCCGCGCGGCTGGGCCACACCGACCGGTAACCCGAAGCAGGACGAGGCGTTCCGCACGGCGTGCGCGGACGGGTCGATCTCGGCGTACGTGCACGCCCCCTATCTGATCAACTTCGGTTCGCACACCGAGGCGACCGTGGAGCGGTCGGTTCAGTCGCTGCGGCACTCCCTGCGGCGCGGGCGGGAGATCGGGGCGCTGGGCGTGGTCGTGCACACCGGCAGCGCGACCGGCGGCCGGGAGCGGTCGGTGGCGCTCCAGCAGGTACGGGAGCACCTGCTGCCGCTGCTGGACGAGCTGACCCATGAAGACGACCCGCTCCTGCTGCTGGAGTCGACGGCCGGCCAGGGTGCCTCCCTGTGCTCGCGGACGTGGGACTTCGGCCCGTACTTCGAGGCGCTGGACGCCCATCCGATGCTCGGGGTGTGCCTGGACACCTGCCACATCTACGCCGCCGGGCACGACCTGACCGGCCCGGGCGGCATGCACCGGACGCTGGATCTGCTGGTGGACACCGTCGGTGAGGGCCGGCTGAAGCTGATCCACGCCAACGACTCCAAGGACGTGGTGGGCGCGCACAAGGACCGGCACGAGAACATCGGTGTCGGCCACATCGGCGAGGATCCGTTCCGGGCGCTGATGACGCACCCCGCGACCGAGGGCGTGCCGCTGATCATCGAGACGCCGGGCGGCAAGCAGGGGCACGCGGCCGACGTGGAGCGGCTGAAGAAGCTGCGGGACGGCTGACGCCTCAGAGCCCGGGGCCGTCCCCGGGCTCCTCCTGGTAGGAGTAGCGCTGTTCCCGCCAGGGGTCGCCGATGTTGTGGTAGCCGCGCTCCTCCCAGAAGCCGCGCCGGTCGGCGGTCATGTACTCCACGCCGCGGACCCACTTGGGGCCCTTCCAGGCGTAGAGGTGGGGCACGATCAGGCGCAGCGGGAAGCCGTGCTCGGCGGTGAGCAGTTCGCCGTCCTTGTGGGTGGCGAACAGGACGCGCTCGTCGGCGAAGTCGGACAGCCGGAGGTTGGAGCTGAATCCGTACTCGGCCCACACCATCACATGGGTGACATCGTCCGCGGGCGGGGCGAGGTCCAGGAGCGTGCGCGCGGGGATGCCGCCCCACTCGGCGCCCAGCATGCTGAACTTCGTGACGCAGTGCAGATCGGCCACGACGGTGGTGTGCGGGAGGGCCGTGAACTCCTCGTGGCTCCAGCAGTGCTTGCCGCCGTCGGCGGTGGCGCCGAAGACGCGGAACTCCCAGCGCTCGGGCCGGAACTTGGGCACGGGCCCGTAGTGCGTGACCGGCCAGCCGCGTTGCAACCGCTGTCCCGGGGGGAGCTCCGGCTGCGTCGCTCCTGCTGGATCGCGCCCTTCTCCCGATTCGTGTTCCAGCGGCTGACCCATGACTCCATCCTGACAGACCCCGGGTGGTGCCCCTGACCGAGGCCGCCCCGGCGCGGGACAAATTGGACTAAGCATGCCCTTACTTACTAAGTGAACACTTACTGGACGATCTTCTCCGCCAGTGGAATCATGCGGCGCAACCTGCCAGTTCCCCCCGCGCGGAAGGAGCCTCTGCGATGCAGGGCGACCCCGAGGTCCTCGAATTCCTCAACGAGCAGTTGACCGGCGAGCTGACGGCGATCAACCAGTACTGGCTGCACTACCGGATCCAGGACAACAACGGCTGGACCAAACTCGCCAAGTACACGCGTGAAGAGTCCATCGACGAGATGAAGCACGCGGACAAGATCACCGAGCGCATCCTGATGCTGGACGGTCTGCCCAACTACCAGCGGCTGTTCCACGTACGGGTGGGCCAGACGGTCACCGAGATGTTCCAGGCGGACCGGCAGGTCGAGGTCGAGGCGATCGACCGGCTCAGGCGCGGCATCGAGGTGATGCGCAGCAAGGGCGACGTCACCTCCGCGAACCTCTTCGAGTCCATCCTCGAGGACGAGGAACACCACATCGACTACCTGGACACGCAGCTGGAGCTGATCGACAAGCTCGGTGAGGCGCTGTACATCGCGCAGCAGATCGAGCAGCCGAGCTAGGACCGGGCCCGCATCAGGCGGCGTCGTCCAGTTCGGCGAGGACCGGCTCGCCGCGGTCGGCCAGATCGCGGCGCGGGCAGGAGCCCCTGCCGAGGATCGCCTGGATGCGGCGCACACAGGAGCCGCAGTCGGTACCCGCCTTGCAGGCGGAGGCGATCTGGCGAGGCGTGCAGGCGCCGCCGTCCGCGTGCTGCTTGACCTGCTGCTCGGTGATGCCGAAGCAACTGCACACGTACACGCGGTTCACCTCCCGACGGGGTCGTTCGCTGGCGCCGTCCCCGTTGATCGGTGAGGCTAACCTAACCTTACCCGTCGGGTCCGGAGCACAAAAGTGGAGTGGGGCGCGGATCGTGTGATCCGCGCCCCAGTCCGCGCCCCGGTAACAGGCGGACCCGTTACTGGTCCCTGTACATCTCCGCCACGAGGAACGCCAGGTCGAGCGACTGGCTGCGGTTGAGCCGCGGGTCGCAGGCCGTCTCGTAGCGCTGGTGCAGGTCGTCGACGAAGATCTCGTCACCGCCGCCCACGCACTCCGTGACGTCGTCGCCGGTCAGCTCCACGTGGATGCCGCCCGGGTGGGTGCCGAGGGCCTTGTGGACCTCGAAGAAGCCCTTGACCTCATCGAGCACGTCGTCGAAGCGGCGGGTCTTGTGCCCGGAGGCCGCCTCGAAGGTGTTGCCGTGCATCGGGTCCGTCACCCAGGCCACGGTCGCGCCCGAGGCGGTGACCTTCTCCACCAGCTCGGGGAGCTTGTCGCGGACCTTGTCGGCGCCCATGCGGACGATGAAGGTCAGCCGGCCCGGCTCACGCTCGGGGTCGAGGCGCTCGATGTACTGCAGCGCGTCCTCGGCCGTCGTCGTCGGACCCAGCTTGATGCCGATCGGGTTGCGGATCTTCGAGGCGAACTCGATGTGCGCGTGGTCCAGCTGCCGGGTGCGCTCACCGATCCACACCATGTGCGCGGAGACGTCGTACAGCTGCCCGGTGCGCGAGTCGACCCTGGTCAGCGCGGACTCGTAGTCGAGCAGCAGCGCCTCGTGGGAGGCGTAGAACTCGACCGTCTTGAACTCCTCCGGGTCGGTCCCGCAGGCGTGCATGAAGTTCAGCGCGTTGTCGATCTCGCGGGCCAGCTGCTCGTAGCGCTGCCCCGACGGGGACGACTTCACGAAGTCCTGGTTCCAGGCGTGCACCTGACGCAGGTCGGCGTAACCGCCGGTGGTGAAGGCGCGCACCAGGTTCAGCGTGGAGGCGGACGCGTGGTACATCCGCTTCAGCCGCTCGGGGTCCGGGACGCGGGCTTCTTCGGTGAAGTCGAAGCCGTTGACGGAGTCGCCGCGGTAGGTCGGCAGCGTAACGCCGTCGCGGGTCTCGGTCGGCTTGGAGCGCGGCTTGGAGTACTGGCCGGCGATGCGGCCGACCTTGACCACCGGCACGGACGCGGCGTACGTCAGCACGGCGCCCATCTGCAGCAGCGTCTTGAGCTTGTTGCGGATGTGGTCGGCGGACACCGCGTCGAAGGCCTCGGCGCAGTCGCCGCCCTGGAGGAGGAACGCCTCTCCCTTGGCGACGGCCGCCATCCGGGCGCGCAGCTGATCGCACTCGCCCGCGAAGACGAGCGGCGGATACGACTCGAGGTCCGCAACGACTGCGCGCAGAGCCTCGGGGTCGGGGTACTCGGGCTGCTGCGCCGCGGGCAGGTCTCGCCAGGTGTTGCCAGCACTCGCGC
Organism: [Streptosporangium] indianense; assembly: GCF_021474405.1. Lineage (GTDB taxonomy): Bacteria > Actinomycetota > Actinomycetes > Streptomycetales > Streptomycetaceae > Streptomyces > Streptomyces indiaensis. Next base: position 38,405 of record NZ_JAKEIO010000006.1, on the reverse strand, counting down.
TGGTCTTAGCGTTCACGGTCACGCCACCAACATTACGGGGTCGTGTCGGGCCTCCTGACCCGTGCCCAGCCAGTGAGACACCCCGGACACCCCTCGGGCATGGGGTAGGGTGCGTCGCATGTTCGCGCATTCGACCCAGACCTGGTGGTGGACCGCTCATCCGGCGGCCCGCTGACTGCGCGTACTCAAGACTTCGCGAAGGCCGCCCGAGGGGCGGCCTTCGGTGTTTCCCGGGGTCCGTTCCTCTCTCTCACCGAGACTCACCGAGATGGAGCACGGACCATGAACCTGCTCGGCTTGCCGGACGACTCCCGTCCGTTCGCCCTGCTGCGCCGCCGCACCCCGGGTCACGACCACGATCAGGTCGAGGTCCTGATCGGCCCGGTCGCCTCCTACGACCGGCTGGCCGACCTCCCCGACCACAGCCTGGCGCTGGTGCCCTTCCGGCAGATCCGCGAGCGCGGCTTCGACGTCCGCGACGACGGCACGCCCCTGCTGGCACTCACACCCCAGGAGTCGTACGGCGTCCCGCTGGCTGACGCCCTGGAGCAGCTCCCGGCGCACGACGTGCGCGTCGAGGGCGGCGGCTTCGACGTCGCCGACGAGGAGTACGCGCGGATCGTCGGGCGTGTGCTGCGGGAGGAGATCGGGCAGGGCGCGGGCGCCAACTTCGTGATCCGCCGGACGTACCAGGGGGAGATCCCCGGCTTCGGCCGGGCCGACGCGCTGGCGCTGTTCCGGCGGCTGCTGGAGGGCGAGCGCGGGGCGTACTGGACGTTCGTCGTACACACCGGGGACCGCACGCTGGTCGGGGCCAGCCCCGAGGTGCACGTGCGGATGTCCGGCGGCACGGTCGTCATGAACCCGATCAGCGGCACCTACCGCTACCCCGCCGGGGGACCGACGCCCGGGCACCTGCTGGAGTTCCTCGCCGACGGCAAGGAGATCGAGGAGCTGTCGATGGTCGTCGACGAGGAACTCAAGATGATGTGCACCGTCGGCGACATGGGCGGAGTGGTCGTCGGCCCCCGGCTGAAGGAGATGGCGCACCTCGCGCACACCGAGTACGAGCTGCGCGGCAGGTCCACGCTGGACGTGCGGGAGGTGCTGAAGGAGACCATGTTCGCGGCGACCGTCACCGGCTCACCGGTGCAGAACGCCTGCCGGGTGATCGAACGGCACGAGAGCGGGGGGCGCGGGTACTACGCGGGGGCCCTGGCCCTGATCGGCCGGGACGCGGGCGGGCTCCAGACCCTGGACTCCCCCATCCTGATCCGCACCGCCGACGTCGACGCGGACGGGCGGCTTCGGGTGCCGGTCGGCGCGACCCTGGTGCGCGGCTCCGACCCGGCGGGCGAGGTGGCCGAGACCCACGCCAAGGCGGCGGGGGTGCTGGCGGCGCTGGGGGTGGGGCCGTCCCGGCCGCGTGCGGAGCGGACCCCGCCGCGCCTCGCCGACGACCCGCGGGTGCGGGCGGCCCTGGACGGACGCCGGGCCTCGCTCGCGCCCTTCTGGCTGCGGATGCAGGAGCGCACTCCGCAACCTGCGGGACACGCCCTGGTCGTCGACGGCGAGGACACCTTCACGGCGATGCTCGCGCACCTGCTGCGGGCCGGCGGACTGGCGGTGAGCGTACGGCGGTACGACGAGCCGGGGCTGCGGGAGGCGGTGCGCGGGCACGAGGGTCCGGTGGTGCTGGGCCCCGGGCCGGGAGACCCGTCCGACCTGGCGGATCCGAAGATGCGGTTCCTGCGTTCCCTCACCGCCGACGTGATCAGGGGCGAACGGCAGGGCGTGCTGGGCGTCTGTCTGGGGCACGAGCTGATCGCGGCCGAGCTGGGCCTGGACATCGTCCGCAAGGACGTGCCGTACCAGGGGGCGCAGACGGAGATCGAGCTGTTCGGGCGGCGGGAGACCGTCGGGTTCTACAACAGCTTCGCGGCGCGCTGCGACGACGAGGCGGCGGGCGAGCTGGCGGCGCACGGGGTCGAGGTCGCGCGCGCCGCGAACGGCGAGGTGCACGCGCTGCGCGGCCCGCGCTTCGCCGGGGTCCAGTTCCACCCGGAGTCGGTGCTGACGCTGAACGGGTCCGCGATCGTGCGGGAGCTGGTGGGGCAGCTGCGGGGGACGAACGCGCCGTCGGTGTAGTCGCGGGACGGCCGGGGCCGCAAGGCCCCGGCCGGCACCGGATGCCCGGCGGTCGGCCGGAGACCTCAGCCGAAGAACACCCCGACCTCCTCGTACAGCGCGGGGTCGACCGTCTTCAGGCGGGCGGTGGCGTCGGCGATGGGGACCCGGACGATGTCCGTGCCGCGCAGGGCGACCATGCGGCCGAAGTCCCGGTCGTGGACGCAGTCGATGGCGTGCAGACCGAAGCGGGTGGCGAGCCAGCGGTCGAAGGCGCTGGGGGTGCCGCCGCGCTGGACGTGCCCCAGGACGGTCGTGCGGGCCTCGTTGCCCGTGCGCTTCTCGATCTCCTTGGCGAGCCACTCCCCGACCCCGGACAGCCGGACGTGCCCGAAGGAGTCCAGGGACTGGTCCTTGAGGACCATGTCGCCGTCCTTGGGCATCGCCCCCTCGGCGACCACGACGATCGGCGCGTACGACGCCCGGAAACGCGAGGTCACCCAGGCGCACACCTGCTCGACGTCGAAGCGCTGCTCGGGGATGAGGATGACGTTGGCGCCGCCGGCCAGGCCCGAGTGGAGGGCGATCCAGCCGGCGTGCCGGCCCATCACCTCGACGACCAGGACCCGCATGTGGGACTCGGCGGTGGTGTGCAGCCGGTCGATGGCCTCGGTGGCGATGCCGACGGCGGTGTCGAAGCCGAAGGTGTAGTCGGTGGCGGACAGGTCGTTGTCGATGGTCTTGGGCACGCCCACGCAGGGCACGCCGTGCTCGTCGGACAGGCGGGCGGCCACGCCCAGGGTGTCCTCGCCGCCGATGGCGATGAGCGCCTCCACCTCCAGCCCGGCCAGGGTCTCCTTGATCCGGCGGATGCCGTTCTCCGCCTTCAGCGGATTGGTCCGAGAGGAGCCGAGGATCGTGCCGCCGCGGGGCAGGATGCCGCGTACGGCGGGGATGTCGAGCCGGACGGTGTCGCCTTCCATGACTCCCCTCCAGCCGTCCCGGAAGCCGGTGAAGTCGTAGCCGTACTCCTGCACGCCCTTGCGGACGACGGCCCGGATGACGGCGTTGAGGCCGGGGCAGTCGCCGCCACCGGTCAGCACTCCGACGCGCATGGAACAGTCCCTTCGCCACAGGTACCTGACGAAGGGTCAGTGTGACGTGCGCCTCACTCGTCGTCGAGGCCACGCTCTATGGCGTACCTGACGAGTTCCACCCGGTTGTGCAGCTGGAGCTTGCCGAGGGTGTTCTGGACGTGGTTCTGCACCGTGCGGTGGGAGATGACCAGGCGTTCGGCGATCTGCTTGTAGCTGAGGCCCTTGGCGACCAGACGGAGCACCTCGGTCTCGCGGTCGGTGAGCCGGGGCGCCTTGGGTTCGTCGGTGTCGGGGGCCGGGCCGGGTTCGGAGGCCAGACGGCGGTACTCGCCGAGGACCAGTCCGGCGAGGCCGGGGGTGAAGACCGGGTCGCCGACGGCCGTGCGGCGGACCGCGTCCTGCAGTTCGCCGGTGGAGGCGGACTTCAGCAGGTAGCCGGTCGCCCCGGACTTCACGGCTTCCAGGACGTCGGCGTGCTCGCCGCTCGCGGACAGCACGAGCACCCGCAGGGCGGGGTTCGCGGCGACGACCTCCTTGCAGACCTGCACGCCGGGCTTGGCGGGCAGGTTCAGGTCGAGCACGAGGACGTCGGGGGCGGCGGCCTTGGCGCGGCGTACGGCCTGGTCGCCGTCGCCCGCGGTGGCGACCACCTCGAAACCCGACTCGGCCAGGTCGCGGGCGACCGCGTCGCGCCACATGGGGTGGTCGTCGACGACCATGACCTTGATCGGGTCCTGCCGGTCTGCGCTGGTCTCCGTCATCGCTGCTCCGCCTTCCCCCGTGTGCTCGTCACGTCCTTCGGTACCTTCAGCTCGACCTCTGTGCCCTGGCCCGGCACCGAGATCAGCTCCGCGCTGCCGCCGAGGTCGCGCAGCCGGCCGCGGATCGACAGGGCGACGCCCAGCCGCCCCTCGCCCTCGGCCTGGTCCAGCCGCCCCTCCGGGATGCCGGGTCCGTCGTCCCGTACGGTGACGATCACCTCGTCGGGCTCGTCCTCGACCAGGATCCACGCCCGCGCGTCCTGACCGGCGTGCCGGCGGACGTTGTCGAGGGCGGCCCCGACGGCGGCGGCCACCTCCCGGGCCGCGACCGGCGGCAGCGGCACGGGCGCGCCGGGCTCGGCGAGGCTGACCAGGGCACCGGCGTACGGCGCGAGCAGGGCGCGCAGGTCGACGGGGCCGCCCGGCTCCGGTTCCTCCTCGTCGACGGCCCGGACGACCGCACCCTCGGCGGCGTCCTCCGAGACCCGGGAGACGGGGACGAGGCCGCCGGAGACCAGGGTGCGCAGCGCGACCTCCTGCTCGCCGGCCATCCGGCCCAGCTCGGCCGCCTCTCCGCCGATCACGGCCCCGCGACGCTGCACCATCGCCAGCACCTGGAGCACGCTGTCGTGGATGTCGCGGGCGAGGCGCTCCCGCTCCCGGGTGGCGGCCTCGATCTCCAGGGCACGGGCGAGGGTGCGCTCGGAGGCGCGGGCCACCTCCACGACGTAGCCGATGGCGACGGAGGCGATGCAGACCAGGATGACGTTGTGGACGGTGTCGCGGGCCGGGCTGCCGCGCTCGACCAGGTTGGCGACGGCCACGAGTCCGGAGGCCAGGGCCGCCCAGCGCCAGCCGCCCTTGATGGCGAAGGCGAGGACGGCGCCGGCGGTCCAGATCGACGGCAGGGTCGGGCCGCCCGACTGGACCCGCTCGTGGGCGTCGGCGACCGGGGTGAGCAGGATGCCGGTGAGGGCGATCGTCAGGTCGGCGGCGAGGAAACGCCGGGTGCAGCGGGCCGCGTTCGCCACCCGCGGCAGGGTGGCCAGGGTCCAGCCGCACAGCACGGCGAAGTAGGCGACGGCGATCCAGGGGCGGGCGAACTCCTCGAAGGCGGTGGCGAACAGGCCGACCGCGTACAGCATCGTGAGCACCCGGTAGGCGCTGAGCGCACGCCACAGCGGCTGCTCGACCGACATTCTCATGACCCGCTCGCGCTTGGCCATCTCCCCCGCCCCCCGACCCGAGTCCCGGCTAGGGCTCGGTCCGCCGCCGCTCCGTCTGCTGTTCCGCCTGCTCTTGCTGCTCGGTGTCCTGCTGCACGGCCTGCTTGTTCTCGGCCTGCTTGTTCTCGGCCTCGGGCTTTTCGGCCTCGGGCTTCTCGGCCTCTGACTTCTCCGTCTGATTCTTCTCGACCTCGTGCCGGAGGGCCTTTTCCTTCTCGGCCTGTTCCTTCTCCGCGCGGGCGAGGGCGGCCTTCGCCGCCTTCTCGGCTTCCTTCTCCGCCTTGGCCGCTTCCGTCAGCTGCCGCTTCATGGCCGTCGCGTACATGTCGACGTACTCCTGGCCGGACAGCTTCATGATCTCGTACATGACCTCGTCGGTCACCGCGCGCAGCACGAACCGGTCGTGCTCCATGCCCTGGTAGCGGCTGAAGTCCAGCGGCTTGCCGATCCGGATGCCGGGCCGCATCAGCTTCGGCATGACCTTCCCGGGCGGCTGGATCTTCTCCGTGTCGATCATGGCGACGGGGATGACGGGCGCACCGGTCGCGAGCGCGACACGCGCCAGGCCGCCGGGCTTGCCCCGGTAGAGCCGTCCGTCGGGCGAGCGCGTGCCCTCCGGGTAGATCCCGAACAGCTCACCGCGCTCCAGCACCTCTACGCCGCTCCTGATGGCGGCCTCACCCGCGCCGCGCGCACCGGAGCGGTCCACGGGGAGCTGCCCGACGCCCTTGAAGAAGGCGGCCGTGAGCCGTCCCTTCACACCGGGCGTGGTGAAGTACTCGGCCTTCGCGATGAACGTGACCTTGCGGTCCAGGACCGCGGGCAGGAAGAACGAGTCCGAGAAGGACAGGTGGTTGCTCGCCAGGATCGCGGGGCCCTGGTCGGGAACGTTCTCCAGGCCTTCCACCCAGGGCCTGAAGGCGACCTTCAGCGGTCCCCCAACAGCGACCTTCATCGCGCCGTACAACAACCGAGTGCCTCCTGTATGTGTCGAACAGACCTTAACCCGGAGCGCCGTCAAAGGCGCCGACGGCCCTGGTCGGTGTCAGTGCGGTCGCGTACGGTGAAGGTCCCGCGGACGACGTGCGACCCCTTCCACGACGTTCCGTGACATTCCGTGATCGTGCCAGTCCCTTCTCACCGACCAGGAGGCCGAACGTGCCGGTCCTCGCCGGAGCCGAGCCGTTTCACCACGAGGGCGGAGAGGTCGCCGTCCTCCTCTGCCACGGCTTCACCGGATCCCCGCAGTCGCTGCGCCCCTGGGCGGAGCACCTCGCCGACCACGGCCTGACCGTCTCCCTGCCGCTACTGCCCGGGCACGGCACGCGCTGGGAGGACCTGCGGATCACCGGCTGGCAGGACTGGTACGCGGAGGTGGACCGCGAGCTGCGCCTGCTGTGCGAGCGCCGCGAGACGGTCTTCGTGGCCGGTCTGTCCATGGGCGGCGCGCTGGCCCTGCGGCTGGCCGCGAAGCACGGCGACGCCGTGCGCGGTGTCGTGGTGGTCAACCCCGCGAACAAGGTGCACGGCCTGGCCGCGCACGCCCTGCCGGTCGTGCGCCACCTCGTCCCGGCGACGAAGGGCATCGCCAGTGACATCGCCAAGCCGGACGGCAAGGAGCTCGGCTACGACCGGGTGCCGCTGCACGCGGCGCACTCGCTGCGGCAGTTCTTCCGCATGGTCGACGGTGAGCTGCCGCAGGTCACCCAGCCGGTGGTGCTGCTGCACAGCCCGCAGGACCACGTCGTGCCGCCCGCCGACAGCGCCCGGATCCTCAGCCGCATCTCGTCGACGGACGTGAAGGAGGTCATCCTGGAACAGAGCTACCACGTCGCCACGTTGGACCATGACGCGGACCTGATCCACGAGGAGAGCCTCGCGTTCATCCGCCGCATCGCGTCCGGCCTCGGCAAGGAGCCCGGGCTCGGCAAGGAAGGGACGACCGCAGGTGGCTGAGCACGACTCCGACCGCGAGGGCCGGGAGCCGGACGAGAAGGGCGTCCCCTTCGACGAGGAGGCCGCCTGGGCGGCGATCGTCGCCGGGTACGGCGAGGAGCCGCCGGACCCGCCGGGTGCCAAGCCGTTCAAGTCCATCGAGGACCTGGCCCTGCCGGCGAGCGGGCCCAACGAGGCCGTGCTGGACGGCGACCGGGGCGACACGGCCGTGAAGTCGGGGGACGCGGTGAAGCCGGCCGAGCCGGAGCAGGCCGAGGAGGCCGGGTCGGGGGACGAGCCGGTGAAGCCCCTGGGCGGTTCGGTCTCCTTCGCCCCCGGCATCGGCCCGCGTGACTACACCACGCCCGAGCCCGCCGAGGACGACTTCGACGAGGACGACGAAGGTCACTTCGTGCCCCCGGAGCCGCCCCCGCTGCCCACCGCCGACCCCACCGCCAAGTTCGCCTGGCTCGGTGTGCTCGGCGGGCCGGTGCTGCTCCTGCTGGCCGTGCTGCTCGGCTGGGACATGACCTGGTGGCTGGCCACGCTGGGGATCGGCGGGTTCCTCGGCGGGTTCGCGACGCTGGTGATGCGTATGCGGACGGACGACGAGGAGAACGACGACCCCGGGCGGGGCGCGGTCGTCTAGGACGCCGGGACTCTGAGGGCGGCCAGGACCGGAAGGTGGTCCGTGGCCGCCCTCAGGTCTGCGTCGGACACCCCCGGATGATCGGACGGCACACCGCAGCCCAGCACTTCGATGCCCTTGGTCGCGAAGATCGCGTCGATGCGCTGGTAGGGGTCGGCGGGGGTCCAGGTGTTCTCGCCACCCCAGGGGGCCGCGGCCCGGCAGTCGGTCAGGCCGGCCGTAAGCCGGCGGAAGGCCGGACCGTCGGGGCGTTCGTTGAGGTCACCGCCGGCGACCATGTGCTCCACACCCATGCCGGCGAGCCGGTCCAGCAGCATGCCGGACTGTTCGAGACGCTCCTCCTTCTGCAGGGAGAGATGGCAGCTGAGGACGCCGAGGCGGGTGCCGGCGATGCGGACGACAGCGGTGGCGAAGCCGCGGCGGTGCAGGCCGGGAGTGGGGGGCAGGAGGACGTCCTCCGTGCGTTCGACGCCCACCCTGAGGGAGCTGAGAATCGCCGGTCCCGTGGTGGTCGCGCCGCCGGTGACGACGACCAGGTCGGACGCGAGGGCCAGGCGGGCGAGTTTCTTGCGCCAGCGGAAGAAGCGGGGGGCTTCCTGGATGAGGACGAGGTCGGGCGCGCACGCCTTGATGACGCGGGCCAGGGCGTCGGTGTCGTCGCGCAGGGAGCGGATGTTGTAGCTGAGGACCCTGATGACTGCGGAACCGTCGGGTTCTGTACGCGAGTTGGGGAGCAGCGACATGTGATCAATTTACGCCCAAAGGGGCGGGGCGCGGGGATCGCGCGAGTGCCGGTTGTTCGTGGCTTGTCGCGCAGTTCCCCGTGCCCCGAAGCGCGTCCCCTGAGGGCGTCCGCAGGAACAGGTCGTCTACATGATCGGGTCGGGTTCCCTCGCCAGGTCCGCCGCGCCCACGAGGCCGGCCTTGTTGCCGAGTTCCGCCGCGCGGACCTCGGCCACCGGGCGCCAGTTGCCGCCCACCAGCCAGCGCTTGTAGGACTTGCGGATCGGGCCCAGGACCAGTTCGCCCTCGTCGGAGAGGCCGCCGCCGACGATGAAGGCGGACGGGTCGAAGAGGGAGGCGAGGTCGGCGAGGCCCGCGCCGACCCACCGGGCCAGTTCGCGGTAGGAGTCGACGGCCACCCGGTCGCCCTGGCGGGCGGCCATGGAGATGTGCTTGCCCTCGATGCCGTCGGGCGTGCCGTTGCCGAGGCCGAGCAGGATCTCGGCGTTCTCGGGGGTGGCGTTGGCGCGCTGCTTGGCGTACCGGACGAGGGCGCGGCCGGAGGCGTACTGCTCCCAGCAGCCCTGCGAGCCGCAGCCGCACAGCAGGCCGTCCGGCACCATGCGGATGTGGCCGAACTCGGCGGCGACGCCGAAGTGCCCTCGGCGCAGCTTGTTGCCGATGATGATGCCGCCGCCGAGGCCGGTGCCGAGGGTGATGCAGATGACGTTGCGGTGGCCCTTGCCGGCACCGAACTTGTACTCGCCCCACGCCGCGGCGTTCGCGTCGTTCTCCACGACCACCGGGAGGCCCACGCGGGCCTCGACCTTCTCCTTGAGCGGCTCGTTGCGCCAGTGGATGTTGGGCGCGAAGTAGACCTCGGAGCGCTGCCGGTTCACGTAGCCGGCGGCACCGATGCCCACGCCGACGATGTCGTGTCCGACGCGTGCGCCGTCCACCGCCGAAGCGATGGCGTCCACGATGCCCTCAGCCGTGCCCGGGGTCGGCACCTTGTGGGTCGAGAGGATGTTGCCGTCCTCATCGACCACGCCGGCCGCGATCTTCGTGCCGCCGATGTCGACGCCGATGGTGAGTCCCATGAATCCCTCAGTTTCGGTCGAGCCCCGCTACGGCCAACGGTACCCGAGGCGTGCCGCCGGGTTCGCTGTCGTCCGCACGGTGGGCACCCCGGGCGGCCGCTCCGGGGCCGTCGCCCGGCCGGGTCGGGGCTCAGTCCAGGTCGATGCGCTCCCCGGGGCCGGCGTCGTCGCCGCCGTCCCGGCGTTCACCGTCGCGGGGGTCGTTCCGGTCGTCGCGGCCGGTCCAGCGCCGTTCCTGGGCCTGGACTGCGGAGCGGTAGGCGGCGAGCAGCTCGTTCCCGGCGGCGGCCAGATGGTCGAAGACGTCCGGATTGCGCTCGATGACCGGTTCCACGGCGTCCTTGGCCTGCTGCACGACCTGTCGCACGACCTGCTGAGCCGCGGGGCCCGCGACCGCGCCGAGCAGCGGGGACTGGCCACCGGACAGCTTCTCGGCGACGGCGTCCACGAGTTTCTTCAACTCCTCCGCGGCGGAGCCGGGGGGCGTGCCGTACGTGGCGCGGCGGCGTTCCTTCTCCGCCTGGAGGTCCTCGGCGCAGGCGGTCGCCCAGGCGTCGGCGTCGGTCACCCGCACGTCGTCCGCGGCCTCGTCGCGGGCGGCGCCGGACGGGGGGAGATCTTCGCTCATGACGGGCTCCTGACTACGGTTCGTCCCTACGACGTTACCCGAACGGCCGTACCGGGTTCACGGGCCCGGACCGGCCGTGTTCCCCTCTTTTCCGCCCCCCTGCTCAGCGGTCCTGCGGCCACAGCTTCGGGTCGGGCGCGAACCGGATCCGCAGTGCGCCCTCGCGCAGGGCGGCCCCGTCGACCGTGCAGCGGCGCAGCGCGGAGGGCAGCGGGACGACCCGGCGGAAGGCGCCCGCCGTGACGACGAGTTCGTCCCCGCGCCGGACGAGGTCGAGTTCCTCGCGTATGGCGCCGGGCAAAGGGATCTCCCAGACGAGCACGCCGTCCGTGTCGAGCCGGTCGGTCACGGTCCAGTCGGCGGCGGGGGCGGGCTGCCCGGCGCCCGGCACGGCGAGGGCGGTGAGGTCGTCGGTGCCGCGCGGGTCGCGTCCGAGGTGGGCGACGGTGCGGACGTCGTGGGACTCGCGCCACTCCTCCAGGGTCTTGCGCTGCTGGGCGACCGGACCGGCGAGCCAGGTGTCGGGGGACGCCTCGGGCAGGACGCGGTTGGCGATCACCACGTCGGTGCGCAGCCCGCGCAGGGCGAGGCCGAGACGGGCGGTGCGCAGCGCGTCGCCTCCGGCCGGGCCGGGCTCGGCGACCAGGCGCACCACGGTGCCGCGGTCGGCGATGACCGCCTGGACGGCACCCAGTTCCACGTCCCAGCGGGCTGCCGTCTCGTACAGCCACTCGGCGGGCATGGGGACGCCGGCGAGGCGGCCGAGGACGGGGCGCAGGGCGCGGGCCGCCTGGCGTTCCGGCGGGAGCAGGCGGCGCAGGTAGCGGCCCAGTTCCTCGGGCAGGGCGAGGAGGGCGAGGGCCTCGGGGGCCGGGGGGAGGTCGACGACGAGGGTGTCGTACGTCTCCGACAGCGCGGCGTCGCGCAGGGCGCGCAGCAGGGCGAGTTCCCCGGCACCGGGCAGCGGGGTGAGCTCCTCGGGGTCGAGACGGGAGGCGCCGAGGAGGTCCAGAGCGGAGGATGCACGGTCCTGGAGGGCGGCGAGGTCCCTGCGGAAGTCACCGGCGGGGTCGGGGCGCCAGGCGGTGAGACGGGGTGCTGCCTCGACCGGCTTCGGCCCGGTCGGCACCCCCAGGGCGGCACCGAGGGTGTCGGTGCGGTCGGCGCCGAGGACGAGGGTGCGGCTGCCCTCGGCCGCCACGGCCAGGGCGGTCGCGGCCGCAAGGGTGGTACGGCCGCTGCCGCCGGGGCCGGTGATCAGGATGGTGCGCATGGGAAGGAACGGTAACGGAGACGCCCTCAGGGGCGCGGGGCTGTGGTGACCATGCGGCTCCGCCGTGTGGGCGCGACCAGCCACAACGCTCGTGCACCGGCTACTGCGCAGGAACCCCCACGGCCACCGTCAGGCCGATTCCACCCGCTTCTTCAGCCCCGCCAGCGCCCGGTCGATGATGACCTTCTCGGCCTTCCGCTTGATCATCCCGAGCATCGGGATCTTGACGTCCACGGTCAGCGCGTACGTGACCTCCGTACCCCCCGCCCCGGCGGGCTTGAGGATGTACGAGCCGTCGAGGGACCGCAGCATCTGGGACTTCACCAGCGTCCAGGACACCTCGTTCTCGCCGGTCCAGGTGTATCCGAGGATCTGGTCGTCCTTGATCGCGCCCGCGTCCATGACGAGGCGGACCTGCTCGGCGCGGCCCTGGGCGTCGGTCTTGAGGACCTCGGCCTCCTTCACCTCGCCCGTCCAGTCCGGGTAGCGCGCGAAGTCGGCGATGACCGCCATGACGTCGGCCGGGGCCGCCTCGATGGTGATGCTCGAGCTGGTGTGTTCCGCCATCGCCGTGGCTCCTCCAGATGCGGGCCGTTATGAGGTCGTGCGCACGAGTGTGCAGCGTGAAGGCTACCGCGCACGGGCCTGACGGATCTCACCCGACCTGGGACGTCCTCACCACTGGAGCGCCCAGGGCCGCCCGGTCCCCGCGAAGTGCCCCACGTTCACGCACTCGGTGGCCCCGATCCGCATCCTGGCCACCAGCGGCTGGTGGACGTGCCCGAAGAGGGAGTAGCGGGGCCGGGTGCGGCGGATGGCGTCCAGCAGGGCCCGGCTGCCGCGTTCGAAGCGGCGGGCGACGGTGTCGTAGACCAGTTCGGGGACCTCGGGCGGGATGTGCGTGCAGAGCACGTCGACCTCGCCCACGGCCTCGATCTTCGCCGCGTACTCCTCGTCGCTGATCTCGTACGGCGTCCGCATCGGGGTGCGCAGGCCGCCGCCGACGAAGCCGAAGACCCAACCGCCGATCTCGACGCGCTCGCCGTCGAGGACGGTTGTGCCGGGGCCCGCGTACTCGCGCCACAGGGCCGGCATGTCGACGTTGCCGTAGGTGGCGTACGTAGGGGTGGGGAACGCGGCGAACAACTCGGCGTACTGTTTGCGCACCGCTTTCTCGATCACCGTGGCGCGGTCCCCCTGGAGGCCGGCCCACAGCCCGGCCCCGAACGCCCGGGCCTCCTCGAAGCGGCGGGCGGTGCGCAGCGCGACGATGCGGTCGGCGTTCTCGACACCGAACAGGTCGGGGAAGATGCCGCGCGAGTGGTCGGCGTAGTCGAGGAAGAGGACGAGGTCGCCCAGGCAGATCAGGGCGTCGGCGCCCTCCCCGGCCCTGGCCAGGTCACGCGCGTTGCCGTGGACGTCGCTGACCACGTGGACGCGCGTCCGGTGGTTTCCGGCTGGTGTGGGTGCCATGACGATCAAGCGTAGGTCGAGCGCTGCCCTTGTGAACAGTGGCGGCCCTACCTGCGGTTACTGGCAAGTCAGTTAGCGGGTGGACTACTGTGCGCAAAGGAACACCCAACTGTGTGACGCAGCGAACATCTCGACGGGACCCCCTGTCGTAGAAGCCATACCGGCGGGTAACGTCCGGCCAGTCCAGTCGTGCTGCGCATTTCAACAAGTGAATGCGCGAGCACTTCCCCGAGCCTTGGACCGCACCGTCGCAGCACACACCGTCGTGGCGCCGGCGCCCTATGAGGAGCAGCAGTCTTGCGCGAGTTCAGCCTTCCGGCTTTGTACGAGGTCCCTGCCGACGGAAATCTGACCGACATCGTCCGCAGAAACGCCGCGCAGCACCCGGACGTCGCCGTGATCGCCCGCAAGGTCGGCGGCAGCTGGCAGGACGTCACCGCCACCACGTTCCTCGCCGAGGTCCACACGGCGGCGAAGGGCCTGATCGCCGCCGGGGTGCAGCCGGGCGACCGGGTGGGTCTGATGTCCCGCACCCGGTACGAGTGGACGCTGATGGACTTCGCCATCTGGAGCGCGGGCGCGGTGACCGTGCCGGTGTACGAGACCAGTTCGGCGGAGCAGGTGCTGTGGATCCTCGGCGACTCGGGCGCGACGGCCTGTGTCGTGGAGTCGGACGCCCACACGGCCGCCGTCGAGTCGGTGCGCGACCGGCTGCCGGCGCTGAAGCACGTGTGGCAGATCGACGGCGGCGGCATCGACGAACTGGGCAGGCTCGGCCAGGACGTCACCGACGAGACGGTCGAGGAGCGCGGCTCGTTCGCCAAGGCCGACGACCCCGCCACCATCGTCTACACCTCCGGCACCACCGGCCGCCCCAAGGGCTGTGTGCTCACCCACCGCAGCTTCTTCGCGGAGTGCGGCAACATCGTGGAGCGGCTGCGTCCGCTGTTCCGCACCGGCGAGTGTTCGGTGCTGCTCTTCCTGCCGCTCGCGCACGTCTTCGGCCGGCTGGTGCAGATCGCGCCCATGATGGCGCCGATCAAGCTCGGCACGGTCCCGGACATCAAGGACCTCACCGACGAGCTGGCCGCGTTCCGTCCGACGCTGATCCTCGGTGTGCCGCGGGTCTTCGAGAAGGTCTACAACTCGGCCCGCGCCAAGGCCCAGGCCGACGGCAAGGGCAAGATCTTCGACAAGGCCGCCGACACCGCCATCGCATACAGCAAGGCGCTGGACACGCCCGCGGGCCCGTCGTTCGGCCTGCGGATCAAGCACAAGACGTTCGACAAGCTCGTCTTCAGCAAGCTCCGCGCCGTCCTGGGCGGCCGGGGCGAGTACGCCATCTCCGGCGGCGCGCCGCTGGGCGAGCGCCTCGGCCACTTCTTCCGCGGCATCGGCTTCACGGTCCTGGAGGGCTACGGCCTGACCGAGTCCTGCGCGGCGACGGCGTTCAACCCGTGGGACCGGCAGAAGATCGGCACGGTCGGCCAGCCGCTGCCCGGCTCGGTGGTGCGGATCGCCGACGACGGCGAAGTGCTGCTGCACGGCGAGCACCTGTTCAAGGAGTACTGGAACAACCCCGCCGCGACCGCCGAGGCGCTGGCCGACGGCTGGTTCCACACCGGTGACGTCGGCACCCTCGACGAGGACGGCTACCTGCGGATCACCGGGCGCAAGAAGGAGATCATCGTCACCGCGGGCGGCAAGAACGTCGCCCCGGCCGTGATCGAGGACCGCATCCGGGCGCACGCGCTGGTCGCGGAGTGCATGGTGGTGGGCGACGGGCGGCCGTTCGTGGGCGCGCTGGTCACCATCGACGAGGAGTTCCTGGGCCGTTGGTGCGCCGACCACGGCAAGCCGGCGGGTGCCACCGCGGCGTCGCTGAGCGAGGACCCGGACCTGCTGGCCGCGGTCCAGGCGGCGATCGACGACGGCAACGCCGCGGTGTCGAAGGCGGAATCGGTGCGGAAGTTCCGCATTCTGTCCTCCCAGTTCACGGAGGAGTCGGGCCACCTGACGCCGTCGCTGAAGCTGAAGCGGAACGTGGTGGCGAAGGACTACGCGCACGAGATCGAGGCGATCTACGCGAAGTGACCTCCCGGTCGCCCTAGGGCGCGGTGTCCTCGGCGAGGACCCGCGCCATCGTGCGTTCGGCGAGCGCGGTGATGGTCACGAAGGGGTTCACCCCGAGCGACCCGGGCACGAGCGAGCCGTCGGTGACGTACAGCCGGGGATATCCGCGGACCCGCCCGTAGTCGTCCGTCGCCCTGCCCAGCACGCAGCCGCCCAGCGGGTGGTACGTGAAGTCGTCGGCGAAGACCTTGCTCCTCGAACCGAACAGGTCGTAGCGGTAGATCGTCGCGTTGGCCGCGTTGATGCGGTCGAAGAGCCTCTTGGCCATGGCGACGGAGACCGCGGAGTGCGCGGCCGTCCAGCCGAGCCGCAGCCGGTCCGAGCCGGTGTCGTAGGAGAAGGACGCCCGCTCCGGGTTCCTGGTGATCGCCAGGTAGAGGCTCACCCAGTGTTCCAGGCCCGTCGGCAGCGGGGCGATCTCGGCGAACACCGGGTTGGCGGTGTTGGCCCAGTCGTCGATGCCCATGACCGGCATGGTCGACTGGTTGGCCCCGACCGTGTCCCACAGGTGGTTGGCCCGGCCGAGCATCACGTTGCCGTTGGTGCCCCAGCCGGCGCCGACCCGGGCGTCGAGGTCGGGCAGGGTGCCCGTCTCCCGGGCGCGCAGCAGCAGTTCGGTGGTGCCGATGCTGCCGCCGCCGAGGAAGAGGTACGTACAGCCGTACTCCTTGGTCGCGACGACCTTGCCGGTCTCGTCGATGCGTTCGGCGGTCAGGACGTAGGTGCCGTCCGGGGCGCGGCTGATCGCGCGCACCTTCTCCAGGGTGTGGAGGGTGACGTTGCCTGTGCCGAGCGCGGCGGCGAGGTACGTCTTGTCGAGGCTGCGCTTGCCCTGGTTGTTGCCGTAGATGACCTCGCCGCCGAGCGCCGACTTCGGGGCGGTGCCGGCCGCCTCGCGCTGCATGTGGCCGAAGTCGTAGACGCTCGGCACGAAGGTGGTCCGCAGACCGGCCTTCTCGGCGTGCTTGCGGGAGACGCGGGTGAAGCGGTACCACTCCGTCGACTCGAACCAGGCCGGGTCGACGCTGTTGACGCCGAGGGCGGCGCGGGCGCGCGGGAAGTACGTGCCGTACATCTCGTCGGCGTCGACGGTGGGGAACTGCTCCGCGAAGTACGACCGGGACGGGGTGACCGCCATGCTCCCGTTGACCAGGGAGCCGCCGCCGACGCCCCGGCCGACGTAGACGGACATCTGGTCGAAGTGCACGCGGTCCAGGACGCCCGGGTAGCGGCCGATGTCCCGGTTGACGACGTCCAGCCAGAGGAACGTGCCGAGGGGCGCCTCGGTGCGGGTGCGGAACCACATGGAGCGGTGGTCGGGTGCGCTGGTGGTGCAGAAGACCTTGCCGTCGGGCCCCGCGGTGTTCCAGAGGCGGCCCATCTCCAGGACGAGGGTGCGGATGCCGGCCTGGGCGAGGCGGAGGGCGGCGACCGCTCCGCCGTAACCGGAGCCGACGACGATGGCGGGGGCGGAGTCGACTGCGTCGGGCTGGGCGGCTCGGGCGCTTTGGAGGCCGATGCGGGTGAAGCCGAGGGTGGCTGCGGTCTGCAGGGCTGCCATGCCGAGGATGTGACGTCTTGTCAGCTGACGCTGCATCAGTTTTACTGTCATGCGCGCAGCATCGGCGGATTTTTGCGTTCCGCCTAGTGGGGTGCGGCTTGATCCTTGTGGGCGGGTGCGGCCTGTCTGTGGCTTGTCGCGCAGTTCCCCGCGCCCCTTAGGGGGCGATTGCTCTACAGCAAGTCTTTTAGGTGCTCCGCGAGCAGGTCCCAGCGCCACTTCTCCTCGACCCATTCCCTGCCCCGCTCGCCCATCCTGCGGCGCAGCTCCGGGTCGGCGAGGAGGGTGGTGATGCGGTCGGCGGCCTCCTGCGGGGAACCGCCTCGCACCACCCAGCCCGTTTCGCCGTCCAGGACCGCGTCCGGGGCTCCGCCCGAGTCGCCGGCCACGACCGGGAGGCCCGTCGCGGAGGCCTCCAGGTAGACGATGCCGAGGCCCTCGACGTCGAGGCCGCCGCGGCGGGTGCGGCACGGCATCGCGAAGACGTCGCCGGCACCGTAGTGGGCGGGCAGCTCGGACCAGGGCACGGCCCCGGTGAAGCGGACCGCGGAGGCGACGCCGGTCTCGTGCGCGAGCCGTCGCAGGTCCTGCTCGTAGGGGCCGCCGCCGACGATCAGCAGGACGGTGTCGGGCTCGGCCGCCAGGATGCGGGGCATGGCCCGGATCAGCGTGTCCTGCCCCTTGCGCCGCACCAGCCGGGAGACGCACACCACCACCGGGCGGTCCGTCAGGCCGAGCCGGGCCCGGACCTCGTCACCGCCCGAGCCGGGGTGGAAGGTCTTCTCGTCCACGCCGGGCGGCAACTGCGCCATCCGGGCGGCCGCCTCGGGCGTCAGGGCGGAGGCGATGCGCGAACGGGTGTACTCGCCGAGGTAGGTGATCGTGTCCGTGGCGTCGCCGATCCGGCGCAGCAGCTGCCGGGCGGCGGGCAGCTGCGCCCAGCCGGCCTCGTGGCCGTGCGTGGTGGCGACCAGCCGCTCGGCGCCCGCCGTGCGCAGGGCCGGTGCCATCAGGCCGAGCGGGGCGGCGGCACCGAACCACACCGAGGTGCAGCCGTGCTCCCGCAGCAGCCCGACGGCCCGCCGGGTGGCGCCCGGCGTCGGCAGCAGCATGGTCGTACGGTCCCGTACGACGGTGAAGGGCTGCTCGGCGTCGAAGGCACGGGTGGCCTCGACGCCCTCCCTGCTCCGCTTCCAGGTCGAGGCGTAGACGACCAACTGCTGCGGGTCCAGCCGCAGCGCCATATTGTGCAGGAACGCCTGGATGCCCCCCGGGCGGGGCGGAAAGTCGTTCGTCACGATCAGGGTCTTGCGCACGCCGCCGACCCTATCCAACCGCCCTCGCCGCCGTCCCCGGCGGCAGGTGTGGCACGCTCACAGCTGACGGGCCCATCATGGCCCCATCAACACGGCATCGCGAACGGGCAGGAATCACGTGAAGACGACGGGCACGAGGCGGTCCCTGGCATGGCTGCCGGTGGTCTGGTGTCTCACGAGGCTGTTGCTGCTGCTGTTCGTCCTGAAGGTGTACGTCTTCCCGGGCCCGGACGTCACGAGCGACGTCCAGGTGATCTACCAGGGCTGGTACCACGTCCTGAGCACCGGGACCTTCCCCCTGGCCGACGTCACCTGGCAGTACCCGCCCGCCGCCGCCCTGGCGATCCTCTCCCCCGGCCTGCTGCCCTTCCTGGACTACGCGACGGCGTTCTTCGTGCTGGTCTGCGTCACCGACCTGGCCGTACTGGCCCTCATGGCCTTCGCGGGACGCCGTCCGGGCCGGTCGCTGCGCGGTGCCTGGGTGTGGGTGATCGGCGTGCCGCTGCTCGGGCCGACCGTGTACGCCCGCTACGACGTGATGGTCACGGCGGTGGCCATGGCCGCGCTGCTCGCGGGCGCCCGGCGCCCGAGGACCATGGGGGCCCTGGCCGCCTTCGCCGCGCTGCTGAAGGTCTGGCCGGCGATGCTGCTGCTGGCCGCCCGCCGCCGCAGCGCCTGGGTGTCGGCCCTGGTGACCGGCATCGCCGTGACGGGCGCGTTCGCCCTGGCCATGCCCGGCGCGTTCGCCTTCCTGACCTTCCAGCGCGACCGGGGCACCGAGGTGGAGTCGCTGGGCGCGCTGGTCTTCCATGTCGCCCGGCACTTCGGCTGGCAGGGCGAGGTCAAGCTGAACTACGGCTCGATCGAGTTCCTCGGGCCGTATGTGAGCGAGGTGAGCACCGGCGCGCTGTTCCTGACGGGCGCGGCCTTCGGCTGGCTGGTGCTGTGGCGGCTCCTGGCGCGGCGCTTCGAGGAGCACACGCCGGCCGACGCGGCCTTCGTGGCGGTGCTGATGTTCACCACCACCAGCCGGGTGATCAGCCCGCAGTACATGGTGTGGCTGGTGGGGCTCGCGGCGGTGTGCCTGTACCACCCCGGCAGCCGGATGCGGCTGCCGGTCGTGCTGGTGCTGGTCGCGTGCTTCGTGACGGTGCTGGAGTTCCCGTTCTACTTCGCCGAGGTGGTGGCGAGCAACGGCCTCGGCATCGCCCTGCTGTTCCTGCGCAACGGCCTGCTGGTGACCGCCGCCCTGATCGCGGCCCGGGCCCTGTGGCGGGCGACCGTACCGTCCGTCGCACCGCCGGCCCCGGTGCCCCCTCAGCCGACCCGCGCCGACGAGACCCCCGTCTCCTCCTGAGCCGGGGCCCGCCGGAACAGCATCCCCGCCAGGACGCACTGCATCGCCGTCGCGAGCGCCAGCGCCAGGCACACCCCGGGCAGCCCGAGCCCTGTCAGTGCGTACGCGAGTGCCAGCTGGACCGCCGTTCCGAGGGCGGTGACGCGCAGGAGCACCGAGGCGCCTCCGCTGCCCTCGAAGACCCCGCCGAGCGCGATGAGGCCCGCCATGAGTACGAGGTAGGGCCCGACGCAGCGCAAGAACAGCACGCCCTCGTGCGCGACCGCGGTGCCGGCGCCGAAGGCGGCCATGATCCAGGGGGCGCAGGCGGCCAGCAGCACGGCCGCGGTGAGGCCGAGCGCCGCGGAGAGGAGCACGGCCTGCCGCCCGATCCCCCGCCGCGCGTCCCGCCCCGCCCCGCGCAGGTGGGCGGTGTGGATGGCGGCGGCCTGACGAACGGCGTAGAAGGCCATGGTCGCCACGTACAGGGCCTTGTAGGCGATCGCGTACGCGGCCACCGCCGTCACGCCGAGCCGCGCCACGATCGCGACCAGGACCAGGGCGCCCGTCTGCCGCACGGTGAAATCGGCGGACATCGGCAGTCCGGTCGTCAGCGTCCGGCGCAGCGAGACGGCCAGTGCCTCCCCGGGTGCGGCCCGGCGCGCCGCGCGCAGCAGGGGGTCGCGCCGCAGCACAAGGAGTCCCGCGCCGAGTGCCACGCACCGGGCCAGCACCGTGGCGGCCGCGGCGCCCCGGACGCCGTGGAGGTGGATGAGGAGCGGGTCCAGGGCCAGGACCAGGCCGTTGGACAGCAGCGCGAGCCGCATCGGGGTGCGGGTGTCGCCGGCGCCCTTGAGGAGGCCGTCGACGAGCTGCTGGGCGAAGAAGACGGCCATGCCCGGCAGGGAGAGCGTGAAGTAGGCGACGGTGAGCGGGAGCGCGGCGCTGTCCGTGCCACCCAGCACCAGCCGCGCCAGCGGTTCACGGGCGAGCAAGCCGCCCGCCACCACCAGGGGTGTCACCAGCGCCCACAGCACCCATCCGCCCCGGACGGCGGCCCGCACGCCTGCGGGGTCGTGGGCGCCCCGGGCGTGGGCGACGAGCACGGTGGTGCCGGAGCCGAAGACCAGGGCGATGCCGAGCAGCACGTTCTCCGTGGTGGTCGCGACGGCCACGGCGGCCACGGCCGGACCGCCCAGCCGGGCGACCCACACGGTGTTGATGATCCCGGCGGCGACCGAGGCGAGGAGCGAGAAGTAGACGGGGCGGGCGAGCAGAACGAGCTGTCTGCGATGGACGTTCACGGTGGCGGTCCCCCTGCGGCCTGACGAACCTCGGTTCGCGCCACCCGAGGTATCTCGATTCGAGGTAGCTCGTTAAGAGGTAACATGCGGTGTCGCCCGCCCGCAAGGAGGACCATGCTGGAGCTGTCGATCCTGGGCTTCCTGGCCGAGGAGCCGCTGCACGGGTACGAGTTGAAGGAGCGCATCAAGGCGCTGACCGGGCACGTCCGGCCGGTGAGCGACGGCGCGCTCTACCCGGCGATCACCCGGCTGACCACGGCGGGACTGCTCGACCAGCACACCGAGCCCGGCGCGAGCGCTGCCCCGCGCCGGATCCTCGCCCTCACCACCAAGGGCAGGGAGGAACTGCTGGCCCGGCTGCGCGACCCCAAGCAGACGGAGATCACCGACCACGTCCGCTTCAACACGGTCCTGGCGTTCCTGCGCCACCTGCCCGACCGGTCCGAGCAGGCCGCGGTGCTGCGCCGCCGCTTGGACTTCCTCGAGACACCGACGAGCTTCTTCTACGACTCCGGCGAGCCGGTCCGCGCCGAGCAGACGGACGACCTGTTCCGCCAGGGCATGCTGCGCGTGGCCCGGGCGACGGGCGAGGCGGAACGGACCTGGCTGCGGGAGGCCGTCGAGCTGCTGGAGGGAGCGGGGTGAGGGCGCGAGCGGTGTGAGGGCGCGGGCTGCCCGACCGGTAGCACTCCCCGGGCCGATCCGGCCGGCAAGCCGAACACGAACAGCAGGTCAGCTCAGTTGGTCTCGCAGATACGTCTGCCACTCCTGTGTGAAGGCCCCCGGCGTCGTCCCCAGTTCCTTCCGCATCGCGTCCTCCACCGCCCCGGCCCGCTCGCGGTGCTCCCCGACGGCCCGGTAGAACGCGCCGAGCCGGGCCTCGCCCCAGCGATCGGCGATCAGCCGGCAGGCCGTCCAGCCGCTCTCGTAGGAGCGGGCCAGGCGGCTCGCGTCGCCGGTGAAGCCGAAGTCCTCGTCGTCCGGCAGCGCGGTGGGGACCCGGCCCTCGCGCACGGCCCGGGCGAGCTCGGGCGCGGCCTCGGCGGGGGTGCGGCCCGCGGCGCGGTAGCCGACCCAGTCGGCGTACCCCTCGGACAACCACAGGGGTGTGGCGGCGGTGGTGCGGGCCCGGGTGGCGACATGGGTGGTCTCGTGGGTGACGACGACCTGCTCGCCCAGACCGCCGAGGAGCGCGAACGCGTCCGGGTTGACGATGATCCGGTCCGCCGGCGCCCGATCCCGTGGGCCCGTCTCACCGGTGGTGACCGCCGCGATCCCGCGGTAGGAGGAGGCGGGCGAGCCGAGCAGCCCGGCCATCCCCTCCACCGACTTCGGCACCAGCACGACGACCCGTCGGCTCCAGTCCGTGCCCCACGCGTCCGAGACGGCCGGCACCGCCCGGTCGGCCAGGTCCGCGAAGTCCCGCAGCGACTGCCCGGACTGCCCGGCGCCGAGCACGAGACTGTGGTGCCCGCGGACGAGTTGCACCATCCCCTGGTCCCACAGCTGCTGGGCGGACTTCTTCGCGGGCCGGTCGGCGGTCACGGCCCACCGCCCGTCCGCGTCCCGGCGCAACCGCAGGGTGCGTCCTGTTGTCACCGGCGCCCGGTCGTACCCGGCGACGCGATAGCGCAGTTCGGCGTCGGCGGTGGCCGTGTCTCCGGTGCGGTGCAGCGCGGTCACCCGGTAGGACCACGCGGCCACAGGTACCGAGCGCAGCCTGGCGAAGTCCGCTGCGCTGCCCGTCCGTTCGAAGGCCCGCCCGTCACGGTCGAGGACCGCGGCGGCCCGCCGGTCGAGGAGGCGCTGGACGTCGGCCCTGGCGCTGTCGGCCGCGGGCCGCCCGCCGCACCCCGTCAGGGCGACGAGCAGCACGACGAGCGCCACCAGCGCGGACCCAGTGCCGCGGCAGGCACCGTTCGCCCCGTCGCGACGCCCGGCACACCCTCTCGCCGCGCCGGCCGAAAGCCCAAGTACGTCCAGTACGAGGCCTTCCGGCCGGCACGCCGAGAGCACGCACCTGACGCCGCTCCTTGACGGGAGAACGGCGCCTGCCCCGGCACTGGACCTTCGACCTGCCACGTTCTCGATCGTACGGGCGCCGGACCGTGCCGGTCAGACCCTGGTGACCGAGGAGACCGGCATCATCCCGACCGGGTCGTAGCGCACGGGTGCGCCGGGGTAGGGGGCGTGGATGACCTGACCGTTGCCCATGTACATCCCGACGTGGCTGGCGTCGCCCCGGTAGAGGACCAGGTCGCCGGGGCGCGCCTCGGACAGCGGGATCTGCCGGCCGGCGTACCGCTGGGCCTGCGAGGTGCGCGGCAGGGAGACCCCCGCCTGCGCGTACGACCACTGCATCAGACCCGAACAGTCGAAGCCGGAGGGCCCGTTGGCGCCCCAGACGTAGGGCTTGCCGAGGGCGCTGCGGGCGGCGGCGACGGCGACGGACCCTCGTCCCGAGGCCGCGGTGGCGCCGAAGAGGTCGGGCATGCCCGGACGGCCGGAGCGGGAGGCACGGTCGTAGGCGTCGCGTTCGGCGGCCGGCAGGGAGTCGAGCAGGCGCCGGGCCGCGGCGAGTTTCCGCTCGACGGTCTTCTTGTGGGCGGCGACGGCCTTGCGGCTCTTCTGCAGTTCGCGGAGCTTGCCGGCGGTGTCCTCGCGGTCCTGGGCGAGTTCGCGCATGGCGTCCTGGAGTTTCCTGAGCTCACCGGCCTGGCGGGCGGTGAGTCGGTCGAGCCGGGACGCGTGGTCGAGGTAATCGGCCGGGTCGTCGGAGAGCAGCAGGGCCAGGGACGGGTCGATGCCGCCCGAGCGGTACTGGGCACCGGCCAGCGAACCGAGCGACTCCCGCATGGTGTTGACCCGCTGCTGCTGGCGGGCGACGCGGTCCCGGGCGGTGCCGACCGCGTCGCGCAGCACGTCGGCGCGCTCGTCGGCCGCGTTGTACGCCTCGGTCGCCTTCTCGGCCTGCTCGAAGAGCCGGTCCACCGTGGCCCGGGTGTCGTCGTGCGGTGCGGCGCCGGCCGATGCCGCGCCCAGGGCGGCGGCTGCGGCGGACAGGATGCTGACGGCGGCACCGGCGCCCCGGTCGAACCCGGACGGTGCAAGGCGGCGATGGAACCCCACGGGAAGCCGCTCTCCTTCCGCTGGCGGACTTGGAACGCGGCAGACAGTAGCCCCGCGGCCGGGGGCCGCCAACGACCATCCGTGGGTGTGCAGCGGTGCGCCCCGCCTCTGACGCAGGTCAATGGCGGGGCGCGGGCTCACTCGGAGCTGTGGTGATTCGCCCGAACGGCGGACACGGTGTCCCGGCCCGGCAGGGTCCGGGAGGGGGTCGTCAGACCCGGACGCCGAACATGAACGGGCCGCCGATGGTGTCCATCGACTCGTAGCGGACGACCGTGCCGGTGCGCGGGGCGTGGATGATCTGCCCGTTGCCGGCGTAGAGCCCGACGTGGTGCAGGTCGTTGAAGAAGAAGACCAGGTCCCCGACCTTGAGCTGGCTGGTCGAATAGATCTTGGTGCCGATCGTGGACTGGGCCTCGGACGTGCGCGGGATCTGGATGCCGGCGGAGGCGTAGGCCCGGGAAGTGAGGCCGGAGCAGTCGAAGGAGCTCATGCCGGTGGCGCCGTAGACGTAGGGCTTGCCGAGCTGGCTCTTGGCGAAGGCGAAGGCGGCCGCGGCGCGGCCCGAGCCGGGCGGGACGTTCACGTCGAGGGCGTCACGCTCGCTGGCCCGGCTGGCGCGGCTCTGCTCGGCGGCCAGTTCGGCCTTCTCGGCGGCGGTGAGGCTGTTGAGCAGCTTCTGCGCGGAGGAGAGCTTGCCCTGGACTTCCTTCTTCTTCTTGCCGAGTTCGGTCCGGGTGGAGGCGAGGTCCTTGAGCTTCTCGGAGGCCTCGGCGCGCTCCTGGGCGAGTTCGCGCTGCTTCTCCTGGACCTTCTTCAGCGCCTCGACCTGCTGGCTGCTCAACTGGTCGAGCGTGGAGGCCTTGTCGAGGTAGTCCTCGGGGTTCGCGGAGAGGAACAGCTGTACCGAGGGGTCGATGGAGCCGGTGCGGTACTGCGACGCGGCGGCGAGGCCCAGGCTGTCGCGGAGCTCGTTGAGCTCTTCCTGGCCGCGGGCGACGTTGTCCTGGATGGTGGAGATCTCCTTCTGGAGCTTCTCCTGCTTCTCCTTGGCGCCGTTGTACTTCTCGGTGGCCTTCTCGGCCTCCTCGTAGAGCTTGTCGACCTTGGTCTTGACCTCGTCCTTGCTCGGCTTCTCACTGGGGGCCGCGTTGGCGGCCTGCGAGCTGAAAGCGACGGCAGCGGCGGCGGCGGTGGTCAGCACGGTCACACGTGCGCGGCTCGGCTGCTTCGGACGACGGTGGGACGCCACGGGTGAAAAGCTCCTTCTGGCCCCTCCGCCGTCTCTCCCGATGAGTGATCACCCGAGCGGAGGTTCGGCCCGACCCTAGTGACCTTCCTGTGATCAGTTCAAATCCTCAGATGAAAAATTGCATCACGGTAGGCCAACTTTTCCCCTGGACTCACAGGCGGTGAGACGCACTTGACTCACCGTGGCTCACAGGTCCCACCAAACCGGGCATCACACCCGGAGGTTACTCACCGGGCGTACGTCCCCTAGGCCCGCGAAAGGCGCTTGAGCAGCATGGCGGAGGCCACCGGGCGGGCACCGGCCCGGGCCACTCCGTCGGCGACCTCGCGGTCGGTGGACGCCACGATGACGGGGCGCCCCGGCGGTTCGGCGCGCACCAGTTGACGGATGAGCTCGTCGGCCGTGACACCCGGCTTCGAGAACAGCACCCGCACGCCGCGCGGCGGGGCCAGCAGGACCGGCGCGGCGAGCTCGGCGCCGTCGAAGACGCAGGTCACCTCGGCGCCGCTCTGCGCGGCCAGTTGGGAGAGCTGCCCGAGCAGCCTCAGGCGCTGCTTCTCCAGCGGCATCTGCGGATAACCCGTCTTGGTGACGTTGTAACCGTCGACGACGAGATGGGCCTGGGGCAGCGCCAGCAACTGGTCGAGGACCTGCGGGTCGTTCTCGGACAGGGCGCGGGCGGCGATGTCCTTGGGGGTCATCCGGCCCGGCTCGACGGCATCCACGGTCTCGGCGGGCCGCACCGAGACCGGCGGCAGGGCCAGTTCGCGGCGGAGCCCCTGGGTGGCGTCCAGGAGGGTGTCGAGCAGCAGCCGCACCCGCATGTCCTCGACACTGCGGCCCTCGCGGGCGGCCCGGCGCGCGGCCTCCAGTGCGGCCTCGGTCTCGCTCAGCCGGGACTTGAGCCGCCGGGTCTCGCTCTCGGCCGCGGACACCTGGGCGTGCCCCTCGGCGCGGACGGCGTCGATCTCGCCGTGCGCCTTGCGCAGGGCGGCCTCACCGCGCTTGACGTCGCTGAGGGCGGCGCGCAGCTTGCGGTGCAGCGTCTCGGTTTCCTTCTTGGCCGATTCCAGCTCGGCGCGCAGCCGCTCGGTCTCGGCCCGGGTGTGGTCACGGGCCCGTTCGAGCTCGGCACGCAGCCGCTCCAGTTCGGCGCGGCTCTCCTCGTCGGCGCGTTCGGCGTCGGCCCGCTGGGCCTCCTCGCCGGCGGCGGCGACCAGCTTCACCCAGCCGGCCGGCCGCAGTACGTAGGCCGCGGCCGCCACATCGAGCGGGTCCGCGGCCGGGGGCGGGGAGCCTGAGTCGAGAGCGCCGGTCAGCTCCGGCTGGGTCTCTCTGAGCTTCTCCCCGATGCGCTGGCGGAACAGCGGATCGGTCTCCAGCGCGGCCGCCATCGCGTTGCCGGCGAACTTGGTCCGGCGGTTCGGAGCGAACCGGGCGTACTGCCTGAGCTGCGCGGGCAGCTCGCCGACCGTCAGCGCGCCGAAGCCGTCGGAGACGATCTGCACCACTCTGCGGCGCACGCCGTCGGGCAGCGGACGGTCGAGCACCTCGGCGGCGCCGTCGCCCGGCCCCCCGCCTGTGGTCTCCACCATCCGTCACACCCCAATGCCTGTGCGGGCCCGCTCCCCTCAGGAGCCGGCACCCGGCCTGTCCACGAGTTCCACCTGGTCCACCGCGTTACACCAGCGGCAGCGCACCGACTCGATGGTCTCACTGACCACCTCGCGCTCCTCGACCTTCGGCTCTCCGGCCAGGTCGAGGTGGACGTACTCGACGACCTTCGACGAGCGGGTCACGTCGAACCTCGTGAGGTTGCCGCAGAGGGTGCAGCGCCACCGCGTCTCGGCGGTCGGCAGGGGAACCGTCATCGTGACCTGTTCTCTTTCCTTCTAGTGTCCGTGACGCGACCGGCATCCCCGGTGCGTGTGGCTCGTAACCCTACGGCCTGGCGGCTCCTCGCCGCCCGCGCGTCCACGGCGGCGAGGCGGTCTGTGCGGTTGCGTCCGGTTACGTCATGCTCTGTGTTCATGATCAGCAAGTGGAGTGCGTCGCTCGTCCGGGCCGGCCGATCGGTCAGGGGGTCGTCGGCACCGGTGACGTACACCCTGATCGCCCTGTGCTGCCTGGCCTTCCTGGCCGGACCCGCCTCGGGCCTGAACCCGGCGTACGGCACGGGCGACGAGCTGCTCGCCGTGCAGCGGGCCTACTTCCGGCGCTGGGGCGTGATCCCCGAAGAGCTGCTGGACGGGTCCGCCGGGTCGGCCCTCACCCCCGCGACGGCCCTCTTCGTCCACGGCAGCTGGGTGCACCTGCTCGGCAACATGCTCTTCCTCTACGTCTTCGGGGCGATGACCGAGGAGCGGATGGGACGGGTGCAGTTCACCCTGTTCTACGTCGGCTGTGGCTATCTGGCCCTGCTGGGCTACGCCGTCGCCAACGCGGACTCCGAGCAGTCCCTGGTCGGTGCCTCAGGGGCGATCTCGGCGGTCCTCGGTGCGTTCCTGTACCTGTTTCCCCGTGCCCGGGTGACCAGTCTCCTGCCGTTCCTGTTCTTCCTGCCGGTGCGCTTCCCCGCGTGGGTCGTGCTGCCGTTCTGGGCGGCGTTGCAGTGGCTGGCGGCGGGGCGGGCCTCGGACGGGCCGGGGGTGGCCTACCTGGCCCACCTGATCGGCTTCGGTCTGGGCTTCGGCTACGCGTCGGTCCGCTACGGCCGCCCCACCGGCCCCACTAGAGTGAAGGCCGCCCCTGCTCCGGCTCCCGAGGGAGAGAACCAGCCGTGATCACCGCGATCGTCCTGATCAAGACCAGCGTGGACCGGATCCCCGAGATCGCCGAGTCGATCGCGGCGCTGGACAGCGTCAGCGAGGTCTTCTCGGTCACCGGCACCTACGACCTGATCGCCATGGTTCGGGTGCGCGAACACGAGGACCTGGCGGAGGTCATCCCCGGCCGGATCAGCAAGATCCCCGGGGTGGAGGGGACCGACACACACGTGGCGTTCCGCACGTACTCGCAGCACGACCTGGAGGCGGCGTTCTCGATCGGCCTGGACAACTAGTCCCCGCCCCCCGGGGAGGACCGCCTCAGGCGGAGGTGTCCGGCACGCAGCGGCCGTCCTCGGTGCGGTAGTTCCACTTCGCCCCGTCCGCCACGAGCTCCTTCACCGCCCGCACGAACCGCTCCACGTGCTCGTCGGGCGTGCCCGCGCCGAAGCTGACCCGGATGGCGTTGAGCGACTTCTCCCCGGGCGCGGCGTCGGGCGCCCCGCACTCGCCCTGCGCCTGCGGGTCACTGCCGAGCAGCGTGCGCAGCAGCGGGTGGGCGCAGAACAGCCCGTCCCGTACGCCGATGCCGTACTCGGCGGACAGGGCGGCGGCGAAGTGGGAGCTGTTCCACCCCTCGACGACGAAGGAGAGCACACCGACGCGCGGCGCGTCGTCCCCGAAGAGGGAGAGGAACCGCACCTCGGGGACGTCGGCGAGACCCTCGCGCACGGTGCGGACCAGGTGCTGCTCCCGGGCGACGAGGGTGTCGAAGCCCGCCTCGGACAGCGCCTTGCAGGCCGAGGCGACGGCGTAGGCGCCGATGACGTTGGGCGAGCCGGCCTCGTGGCGCGCGGCGTTGTCGTGCCACTCCACGTCCACTCCCCCGTCCTCGCGCCGGCTGACCTTGCGGCTGGCGCCGCCGCCCGCGAGGTACGGCTCGGCCGCGCGCAGCCAGTCGGCCCGCCCGGCCAGGACGCCGGAGCCGAAGGGTGCGTACAGCTTGTGCCCGGAGAAGGCGACCCAGTCGACGTCGAGGTCCGCGACGGACACGGGGTGGTGCGGGGCCAGCTGGGCGGCGTCGAGCACGATCCGCGCGCCGTGGGCGTGCGCAGCCGCGGCGAGCTCCCGCACGGGCCACAGCTCGCCGGTGACGTTGGAGGCGCCGGTGACGCAGACGAGGGCCGGCCCGCAGGGGTCCCGGTCGGCGAGGGCGCGCTCCAGGGTCTCGACGGCCTGCCGGGGGCTGCTCGGGGCGTCGAGGTAGGTGACCCGCGCGCTGCGCCACGGCAGCAGGGAGGCGTGGTGCTCGGTCTCGTAGACGAAGACCTGGCAGTCGGCGGGGAGCGCGGCGGCGAGGAGGTTGAGGGAGTCGGTGGTCGACCGGGTGAACACGACCTGGTCGTCCGCGCGGCAGCCGAGGAACCCGGCGACGGTCCGGCGGGCGTTCTCGAACAGGTCGGTCGACAGCTGGGACAGGTACCCGGCACCGCGGTGCACGCTGCCGTAGTACGGCGCGTACGCGGCGACGTCGTCCCAGACCCGCTGGAGCGCCGGGGCACTGGCGGCGTAGTCGAGCGCGGCGTAGGTGACCTCACCGCCGGTCACGAGCGGCACGGTGACGTCTCGTCCCAGAACGGGCAGCGGGGCACAAACGGACTGGTCGGCGGCAAGGGTGGAGACAGACATGACGGAACTCCCGTGAAGGCAGGTGGAATCCGCCCGCGAGCGCGTACGGCTCAAGCGGGGGTGAAAGGAGAAGGGGGATGCGGAGGCGGGGCTCTGCGGCCCTATCGCATTCGCTGGTTCACGGAAGACTCCTCGTCACGCGCTTGCCGTAGACCTCGCTGCCTACGACCCGGTCCTCACCCGGGGCACCCCGCCACGGACGGAGGGTTGCCGGACAGTCGGCCGGGGCCTCATGACTGTCACTCATGACCTGCTCAGGAACGTACGCGAAAAGATCGGCGCCCCGCAACCCGAGTCCGGATCGCGGGACGCCGGTCCCTTCACGAACGGGATCCGCTACGCGTTGCTCGCGGCCACCCAGCGCTCCAGCGTGCGCTTGGCCGCCCCCGAGTCGATCGACTCGGCCGCCCTGGCCATCCCGGCGCCGATCTGCTCGGCCAGGGGCGCGGCGGTGGGCTCCAGGGCCGCCAGGGCCGCGGCCGAGTTCAGCAGGACCGCCTCGCGGACCGGGCCTGGCTCGCCGTCCAGCAGACGCCGGGCGACCTCGGCGTTGTAGGAGGCGTCGGCGCCGCGCAGCGCCTCCACGGGGACCAGTTCGAGGCCCACGTCGCGCGGGTCGAAGGCCTCCTCGGTGACCGTGCCGTCCCGGACGATCCACACCCGGGAGGTGGCCGTGGTGGTCAGTTCGTCGAGGCCGTCGTCGCCCCGGAAGACCAGGGACGAGTTGCCGCGCTCGGCGAAGACGCCCGCGACGATCGGCGCCATGCGGGGGTCCGCCACCCCGACGGCCTGGGCGCGGACCCGGGCCGGATTGGTGAGCGGGCCGAGGGCGTTGAACACCGTGCGGATGCCCAACTGGCCGCGGGCGGCGCCCGCGTGCCGCAGCGCCGGGTGGAACTTCACCGCGAAGCAGAAGGTGATCCCGGCCTCCTCGGCGACCTCCGCGACCCGGTGCAGCGGCAGCTCCAGGTTGACGCCGAGCTTCTCCAGCACGTCGGAGGCCCCGGACGCCGAGGACGCGGCCCGGTTGCCGTGCTTGACGACCTTCGCGCCGGTGCCGGCGACGACGATCGAGGACATCGTGGAGATGTTGACCGTCTTCGCGCCGTCGCCGCCGGTGCCGACGATGTCGACCGTCGCCCCGGGCACCTCGATCACGTTGGCGTGCGCGTACATCGTGCGGACCAGGCCGTTGATCTCCTCGACGGTCTCGCCCTTGGCGCGCAGGGCCACGACGAACCCGGCGATCTGCGCCTCGGTCGCCTCGCCGCGCATGATCCGGTCCATCGCCCAGGCGGTGTCGTCCGCGCTCAGGTGCCTGCCGTCCAGCAGGCCGTTCAGCAGCAGGGGCCAGGAGCGGCCCGCCGCGGTGTCGCCTCCAGCGGGGGTCACAGCGCTCATAAGCCGCTCCAGGGTCAGGCGTCCCGCACTACGGGACGAGAGTCTCAACGGGGTCCACCCTATCCAGCCCGGGGCAGGGCGAAGGGCCCCGTCCGATCGTCGGACGGGGCCCTTCTGTGGCGTGGCGAAGCAGTGATCAGTGGTGGCCGTGGCCGCTCGTGATCTCCCGGTACTCCTCGGCGGTGGGCTTCGGGATCTGGGAACCCTCGCCGTAGTAGGCGTCGCTGAGCTTGGCGCGCAGCTTCTCGGAACCCTTCACCTTGCGCTCGACACCGTTCTCGTCGACCGTCGGGCCGATCTCGGCCGGCTTGTACTGCTCGTGCGCCGTGAGCGTGTACATCTGCTCCTGGCTGAGCGGCTCGTGCACCTCGATGAACTCACCGTGCGGCAGGCGCTTGATGATGCCCGACTCGCGGCCGTGCAGCACCTTCTCCTTGTCCCGGCGCTGCAGGCCGAGGCAGATGCGCTTGGTGATGACGAAGGCGATGACCGGGCCGAGGAAGAACCCGATCCGGACGAACCAGGTCACCGAGTTGATCGACAGGTGGAAGTGCGTGGCGACGATGTCGTTGCCACCGCCGATCAGCATGATGATGTAGCCGGTGACCCAGGCGACACCGACACCCGTGCGGGTCGGGGCGTTGCGCGGCCGGTCCAGGATGTGGTGCTCGCGCTTGTCCCCGGTGACCCAGGACTCGATGAACGGGTACAGGGCGATGATCGCGAGGAAGACACCGAAGAGCACCAGCGGGATGAACACGCCCAGGACCAGCGTGTGACCCCAGATGTTGATCTCCCAGCCCGGCATGGCTCGGATCAGACCCTCGGCGAAGCCCATGTACCAGTCGGGCTGGGCACCGGTGGACACCTGGTCGGGCCGGTACGGGCCGAGGACCCAGATCGGGTTGATCGTCGCGATGCCGGCCAGGGCCGCGATGGCACCGAAGACCAGGAAGAAGAAGCCTCCGGCCTTGGCCATGTAGACGGGCAGCAGCGGCATGCCGACCACGTTCTTGTTGGTCCGGCCGGGACCCGCGAACTGGGTGTGCTTGTGGTAGAAGACCAGGATCAGGTGGCCGACCACGAGCCCGAGCATGATGCCCGGCAGCAGCAGGATGTGGATCGAGTAGAACCGGGCGACGAAGTCGGTCCCCGGGAACTCCCCGCCGAACAGGAACATCGAGATGTACGTGCCCACGATCGGCACGGACAGGATCGCGCCCTGCGTGAAGCGGACACCGGTGCCGGAGAGCAGGTCGTCCGGGAGCGAGTAGCCGGTGAAGCCGGTGAACATGCCCAGGACGAACAGCAGGAAGCCGAACAGCCAGTTGATCTCGCGCGGCTTGCGGAACGCGCCGGTGAAGAAGACGCGCATCATGTGCACGAACATGCCGGCGAGGAAGATGATCGCCGCCCAGTGGTGGATCTGCCGGATGAGCAGACCGCCGCGGACGTCGAAGCTGATGTCCAGGGTCGAGGCGAACGCCTCCGACATCAGCTGCCCCTGGAGCGGGACGTAACTGCCGTGGTACTCCACCTCGTTCATCGACGGGTGGAAGAACAGCGTCAGGTACACACCCGTGAGGATGATGATGATGAAGCTGTAGAGGCAGATCTCACCCAGCATGAAGGACCAGTGGTCCGGGAAGATCTTGCGCATGTTGGCCTTGGCCAGGGAGTAGATCCCGAGGCGGCCGTCGGCCCAGTCGGCGACCCGCTCACCCGCGGGCGCCTTGCGGCGATTCTGTGCAGTGCTCATCCGCGCTCCCAGAAAGCAGGGCCGACGGGCTCTTCGAAGTCGCCGAGCGCCTCGAGGTAGCCCTCGTCGTTCACGCCGATGCGGAGCTGCGGCAGGGCGTGACCGGCGGGACCGAAGATCACTCGGGCACCGTCGGAGAGGTCGAAGGTGGACTGGTGGCAGGGGCAGAGCACGTGGTGCGTCTGCTGCTCGTACAGGGAGATCGGGCAACCGACGTGGGTGCAGATCTTCGAGTACGCGACGATGCCCTGGTGCGACCACTCGAGCTCGCGCTTGTCCTTGATGTCCTCCGGCTGGATCCGGACGATCATCAGGGCGGCCTTGGCGATCTCGTTCTGGAAGTCGTGGTCGTGCTCCTCCAGGCCCTCGGGCTTGGCGAAGGTCAGCGAACCGACCGCGACATCGGACGGACGCAGCGGCTCGTTGGTGTTCATGTTGACGAGCAGCTTGCCCTTGGACCACAGCGTGTGGCGGAGCTTGGTGCCGGGCAGCGGACCGAGGTCACGCAGCAGCACGACGCCGGAGAGCGGCACCAGCGTGAGCGCGCCGAGCATCGTGTTGCGGATCAGCTTGCGGCGGCCGAGCGCGGACTCCTTGGCGCCCTGCTTGAAGTCGGCGAAGACCTTCTCGCGGACCTCGGGCGGCGCCTCGATCGGGTGCCGCTCGTCGGCGACCTCCACGTCGGACATCAGGGTGCGCGCCCAGTGGACGGCGCCCGCGCCGATGCAGAACAGCGCGATGCCGAGCGACAGGCCCAGCGCGAAGTTCAGCGCGCTGATGTGGCCCAGCGGGAAGATGAAGACCGCCTTGTCGACCGGGATCGCCACGAAGGAGGCGATGAAGGCGACGGTGGCCAGCATCGACACCGTGAACAGCAGGGCGACCGCACGCTCGGACCGCTTGGCGGCCCGCTCGTCGATGTCCTGGACCCGGTGCTCGTGGGGCGGCAGGCCCGGGTCGGCGAACGGGTTCTTGTCGTCCGCGACGCTCACCACGCCGTGCCCGTGCTCGTCATGGCCTGCGGACTGCGCGGCAGGCAGGTTCTCTTCTGGAATGTCTTGGCTACTCATGACTTCTTGGCCTTTGCGGTCCGGGCGGCGACCCACACGGCGACGGCGATCAGACCGCCGAGACCGAAGATCCAGCCGAACAGGCCCTCACTGACCGGCCCGAGGCCACCCAGTTCGAGGCCACCGGGGCTCTCGGTCTTTTCGCTGTTGACCGCGTCGAGGTACGCGATGATGTCCTTCTTGTTCTTCTCCGACAGCGTGGTGTCGGGGAAGGACGGCATGTTCTGCGGGCCGGTCTGCATGGCCTCGTAGATGTGCTTCGGGGAGACGCCCTCGAGGGTCGGCGCGTACTTGCCGTGCGTCAGCGCGCCGCCCTTGCCGGTGAAGTTGTGGCACTGCGCGCAGTTGGTGCGGAACAGCTCACCGCCCTTGGCGATGTCGGCGCCCTCGGGGCCGTACTGCTCCTCCGTCGGGACGGACGGACCGGCACCCAGCGAGGCGATGAACGCCGCGAGCTGGTCGATCTCGGCCTGCGAGTAGATGTTCTTCTTCGCCGGGACCTGGGGGCCCTGGGAGGTGGCGGCCGGCATCCGGCCGGTGCCCACCTGGAAGTCGACGGCCGCGGCGCCCACGCCCACCAGGCTGGGGCCGTCGGAGGTGCCCTGACCGCCGGTGCCGTGGCAACTGGCGCAGCCGACCGAGTAGAGCTTCTTGCCCTCCTCGATGGTGAGGGACTGGGCGGTTTCGTCGGCCTGCGCCTTGTCCGCGGGTGCGAACACGGCGTACAGCCCCCCGGTGCATGCCAGCGCGAGGAGTAGGACGACGAGCGCCGCCAACGGGTGGCGTCGTCGTGCGGAGAGCTTTTTCACGGATTACCCCGGTGTCAGGATCTTCTGCGTCGATGCTTCTGGGATGCGCGCTTCGTCGAGCACGCGCGGATGCGGGCCCTGCTACTTGATCATGTAGATCGTGGCGAAGAGTCCGATCCAGACGACATCGACGAAGTGCCAGTAGTAGGACACGACGATCGCGGCCGTCGCCTGCTCGTGGGTGAACCTACTGGCCGCGTAGGTCCGGCCCAGGACCAGCAGGAAGGCGATGAGACCGCCCGTCACGTGCAGGCCGTGGAAGCCGGTGGTCAGGTAGAACACCGAGCCGTACGGGTCGGAGGACAGGGACAGGCCCGCGTCCTTGACCAGCTCCGTGTACTCGAAGACCTGACCGCCGATGAAGATCGCACCCATCACGAAGGTGACGATGAACCACATCCGCAGCTTCTTCACGTCACCGCGCTCGGCGGCGAAGACGCCGAGCTGGCAGGTGAGCGAGGAGAGCACCAGGATGGTGGTGTTCGTCGCCGAGAACGGGAAGTTGAGATGGGCAGCCATCTCCTTCCAGTGATCGGGACCCGTCACCGATCGCAGGGTGAAGTACATCGCGAAGAGGGCCGCGAAGAACATCAGCTCGGAACTCAGCCAGATGATCGTTCCGACGCTGGTGAGGTTCGGCCGATTGACCGACGGGTGCGCGTGCCCGGTTTCTACTGTCGTTGCTGTCGCCACGACCGACATTATGTCGGTCGCTTATCCCGCCCTCACTCCGGGGGGTGCCGTTCGGAGTGTCTTCACCGGTCGTACCGGTGTTGACGTGGTGTTCAAGGGAGTAGCATCCGGCCCAACGGGCCTGTCCTTACGACGTTGACGTCACGGAGGAACAATGCAGCCGACCGCCACGGTGCTGGTCTACAGCGACGACTCCAACACCCGAGAGCAGGTGCGGCTCGCCACGGGCCGGAGGCCGGCCCCGGACGTCCCCCTGGTGGAGTTCGTGGAGTGCGCGACCCCCGCCGCGGTACTGACGGAGCTGGACCGGGGTGGGGTCGACGTCTGCGTGCTGGACGGCGAGGCCGTGCCGATGGGGGGCATGGGCGTCTGCCGGCAGATCAAGGACGAGGTGTTCGAGTGCCCGCCGGTGCTGCTGCTGATCGGCCGGCCTCAGGACGCGTGGCTGGCGACGTGGAGCCGGGCGGAGGCGGCGGTGACGCTGCCGGTGGAGCCGGTGGAGTTCGCCTCCGCGCTGGCTTCTCTGTTGCGGGACAAGGCGGCTTTGAACGCCTGAGGGGCTTCGCGCCTTGTCTTTCGGCGACTGCGGGCGCGTGGGGGTGTGTTCGCGCCCACGCGGCGGAGCCGCATATCCGGTACGGCCCCGCGCCCCCGAGGCGTCTAGACGCTCTGGGGCCTCAGGCGGGCCCTGTCGGCCTCGGTCGGGCCGTCCGGGGTGCCGCCCAGGAGGGCGCTGCCGGTGCGCCACTTCGCCCAGTCGAGGTTCCAGTCGCCGTAGCCGTTGCCGAACGGGGCCATCATGTCTCCGCCGGAGTTGACGACCTTGACGATGTCGCCCTCGCGGACGGTGTCGTAGAACCAGGCGGCGTTCTCGGTGCTCATGCCGGTGCAGCCGTGGCTGACGTTGGCGTAGCCCTGGGAGCCGACCGACCAGGGGGCGGCGTGGACGTACTCGCCGCTGTTGGTGACCCGGACCGAGTGGTGCACGACCAGGTCGTAGAAGTCCGAGGAGCCGATGCTGGCGCTGGTCATGCGGACGGTGCCCTCCTTGGCGAGGACGACCTTGACGCCGTTGCGGGTGTCGTAGCCGGGCTTGCCCGTGGTGACGGGTATCTGCCGGATGACCTCGTCGTTCTTGTAGACGGTCATCTGGTGGGCGGCGGCGTCCGTGACGGCTATGAGCTTGTCCGCGGTGGTGAAGGTCAGCGGCTTGGCCTTGCCGCCCCACATCCGGTCGCCGATCTTGATGCCCTGCAGATTGCTGCGGACCTGGACGGTGGCCTGGGCGGGCCAGTAGTCCTTCGGGCGGTAGTGCAGCTTCTTGTCGTCCACCCAGTGCCAGGCGCCGTCGGTGGCGGGTGTGGAGGAGACCTTGAGGGCACGCTCCACGACGGCCCGCTGGGCCTTGTCCTTGACGGGCTGGCTCAGCTCGGCGGTGACGGGCTGGCCGACGCCGTAGGTGCCCGTCTTGGGGCCGAAGGTCACGTCCAGGCGCTTTTGGGTGGTGGGCTTGCCGGTGTCGAAGGTGACGACCTTGCGGCCGGGCGCCCCGTCCTCGTCCTCGGTGCTCACGCGGACCGTGTAGCTGGCGTTGGCGGCGAGCGGGGAGGTGCTGTGCCAGCGGCTGCCGTCGGCGGCGAGTTCGCCCGCCACGTAGCGTCCTGAGGCGTCGTGGGCCGTGACGTCCGTGATGCGCCCGTCGGAGTCCTCGACGACTTCCAGGGGCTTGTCCGGGTCGGCCTTCTGGTGGCCCCCGTCGGGGGCGTTGAAGGAGATCTGGTCCGCCGCGTCGTAGGGGCGGGCGGCCAGTGGGTTGCCGTCGGAGCCGCAGGCGGTGACGCCCGCGCTGAGGGCTATCAACAGCAGCGTGCAGCTGACGACGGTGCGGGGGCGGGAGATCACTGTGTGGCTCATGAGCTCACGCTAGGAACCGGCGTCAACGGCGGCACGCCGAATGACTCGTACGAGTGACACGCATTACGGCATGAGGAAGGGGCCCGGACGCTCCTCTCGGAGTGTCCGGGCCCCTTCGGCGCTCGGCGCTGGTTACTGGGTGCGGTTCTCACCGCGGTAGTACTCGAACACCCAGCCCCAGATGCCGATCAGGATGATCGGCAGCGAGAAGTACATCAGCCACCAGCCGATGGCGACCGACAGGAAGGCCAGGGCGCCGCCGATGGCCAGGGAGAACGGCTGCCAGCTGTGCGGGCTGAAGAACCCGACCTCGCCGGCGTCGTCCGCGACGTCCGCCTCCTTGTCGTCCTGCGCACCGACGTCGACCCGCTTGGCCGTGAAGCCGAGGTAGAAGCCGATCATGATGCACAGGCCGAAGGCCAGGAAGAGGGCCGTGGTACCGGCCGGCTCCTTCGACCACACGCCATAGACCACAGCCATGGCGAGGACGAAGACGCTCAGCCACATGAACATCTTGCCCTGGATCTTCACTTGCCGGCCTCCTTGCCACCAGCGATGGCCTTCTCGCCGTGACCGACGTTCTCGAGCTGGTCGAGAGCGGCGATCTCCGGGTGGTGCAGGTCGAACGCCGGGGATTCACTGCGGATCCGCGGCATGGTGATGAAGTTGTGCCGCGGCGGCGGGCAGGAGGTCGCCCACTCCAGGGAGCGGCCGTAGCCCCACGGGTCGTCGACGCCGACCGGCTTGCCGTACTTGGCCGTCTTCCACACGTTGTAGAAGAACGGCAGGATCGACATGCCGAGCAGGAACGAGCTGATCGTCGAGATCGTGTTCAGCGCGGTGAAGCCGTCGGCCGCCAGGTAGTCGGCGTAACGACGCGGCATGCCCTCGGCGCCCAGCCAGTGCTGCACCAGGAACGTGCCGTGGAAGCCGATGAACAGCGTCCAGAAGGTGATCTTGCCGAGACGCTCGTCCAGCATCTTGCCGGTCCACTTCGGCCACCAGAAGTGGAAGCCGGAGAACATCGCGAACACCACGGTGCCGAAGACGACGTAGTGGAAGTGGGCCACCACGAAGTACGAGTCGGAGACGTGGAAGTCCATCGGCGGCGAGGCCAGGATGACACCGGTCAGACCACCGAAGGTGAAGGTGATCAGGAAGCCGGTCGCCCAGAGCATCGGCGTCTCGAAGGACAGCGAGCCCTTCCACATCGTGCCGATCCAGTTGAAGAACTTCACACCGGTCGGGACGGCGATGAGGAACGTCATGAAGGAGAAGAACG
>NZ_JAKEIO010000005.1 GCF_021474405.1 [Streptosporangium] indianense | reverse complement strand
GGGCCAGGACGGGTCGGGCGCGGAGGAGGAGGGCCCGGGATGGCCGGCGCCGCCCTGGCCCTGAGGGGCCTGCCCCTGGGCGTCCTGTCCGTACGGCCCCTGGTGGGCCTGTGCCTGGGGCGCCGGAGCAGCGGGAGCGTCCACCGGCACGGGGGGTGCGGACGGGGCGGGGGGTACCGCGGTGCCCTCGTTCTCGGTGCTCACAGCTTCTCTCCTAGATCCACGGCCGTTTTCCGGGTCGCACGCGTTCACGCTTTTTCGCGCCGGCCGACGGGTCCGGCGCGATACAGCTGTGCTTGTCCCTATGTATGCCGTCAGCTTTTCCCACCGGCCGTCAGAGCACCATAAGCGGTGGCTGTGCGTCCGAGGCCATTCTTTATATAGGTCATTACTGGCGAAAAGGATGCAATCCCAATGCCTCCGTCCGGACCTGCCTCTCCAGCGAGTCCGTCCGACCGGACGCGTACCCGCACTCGATGGCACCATGACGCGGTGACCCACGCACGACAGCATGTGATTCAAGTCGTCGCCCACCGCGGAGCCTCCGAGGACGCTCCGGAACACACCCTGGCCGCGTACACCAAGGCGATCGAGGACGGCGCGGACGCCCTCGAATGCGATGTGCGCCTCACCGCCGACGGCCACCTGGTCTGTGTCCACGACCGACGGATCAACCGTACGTCCAACGGCCGCGGCGCGGTCTCCGCCCTGGAGCTCGCCGACCTCGCCGCCCTGGACTTCGGCTCCTGGAAGACGGGCGAGGCCTGGAGGGGCCGCGACGAGGAACCCGACTGGGAGCACCGTCCGGAGGACCGCGAGGCGACGTCCGTCCTCACCCTGGAGCGGCTGCTGGAACTCGTCGCCGACGCCGGGCGCCGCGTGGAACTGGCCATCGAGACCAAGCACCCCACGCGCTGGGCCGGGCAGGTCGAGGACCGGCTGCTGGACCTGCTGAAGCGGTTCGGCCTCGACGCCCCGGCCTCCCCGGCGGAGTCGCAGGTCAGGGTCATGAGCTTCTCCGCCCGCTCGCTGCACCGCGTGCGTGCCGCCTCGCCGACGCTCCCGACGGTCTACCTGGCCCAGTTCCTCTCGCCCCGGCTGCGCGACGGACGGCTGCCCCCGGGTGTGCGGATCGCGGGCCCCTCCATCCGCATCGTCCGCAACCACCCCACGTACATCGCACGCCTGAAGCAGGCCGGCCACCAGGTGCACGTGTGGACCGTGAACGAGCCGGGGGACGTGGAGCACTGCGTGGAGCTCGGGGTCGACGCCATCATCACCAACCGCCCACGCGCGGTGCTGGACCAGCTCGGCCGCTGACGCCCGGCCCGGTGTCATCAACCTCTCAAGTCGCACCAGACCCACGCACACCTCTTGACCCACTGCCCCTACAGACGGGATCCTCCACTCTCGGCCACACCGATGATTTCCAGCCATACGGTTACGGGGAGTGCTCCGGCGCGTTCGATCCGTATGCGGTCGTGGTGAGTGCGTCACCGGACGTGGATTGGCCGGTTTCCGGTACAGGCCAATGGGGCATCCACACCGTGGCGTGGGGCGAAGGAGGTCTCGGGGGTGGCGTTGGTGGTGGCACAGGAGGTGCCCACGTCGTCGAGCATGGCCGTACCCCATGGCCCTGCGGGCGTGGGGGAAGCGAGACACCGGATGCGTACACAGTTGCGCAGAGGTGGAGTCGCGGAATCGGTCATCGACGACGCCGTACTGATCCTTTCCGAACTCTTGAGCAACGCCTGCAAGCACGGCAGACCCCTGGGCGACGCCCTCTCCGGTGACGGCGACGTCCGTGCCGCGTGGCGCGTGGAGCCCGCCGGCCGGCTCGTCGTGGAGGTCACGGACGGCGGCGGCCCGACCCGCCCCGCCCCCGCGACCCCCTCGGTCACGGCGCACGGCGGCCGCGGGCTGAACATCATCACCGCGCTCGCCGACGACTGGGGCGTGCGCGACGACATCCGCGGTGAGGTCACCGTGTGGGTCATCGTCCACGACGACGTGCACGACCCGGACGCGGGCCACCGCCGCGACGACTTCGCGACGCGCGTCGCCGCCCCCGCGGTCTCCGGGATACCCGGGCTCGATTTCGCGGACGCCTTCGACGACCTGGACTGAGCCACGACGAGTCCGACGGGGACCCGCGGCACTCCGACCGGGCCGTGGCACGGACGGGATGGGTGTGCGCCGCGTCGGTCCTGGTGTCGTCCACGGCCCGGGTGTCGTCCACAGGAGCCCGTGCCCCGGAGCGCGAACGGCTAGGCTCGCGACCGTACGAGACGAGCCGTAACCGGGAGACCCATCGTGGCCAAGAAGCGACCTCAGACGAAGGCCAAGCGCCCGCAGACCACGGGCGGGGCCCGCACCGTCGGTGCCGAGGAAGACGTCCCGGTCGTCGGCGCTCGTGAGCCCTGCCCCTGCGGCAGCGGCCGCCGCTACAAGGCCTGTCACGGCCGTGCCGCCTCGCACGCCGCGACCGAACTGGTGCACCGCCCCTTCGAGGGCCTGCCCGGCGAGTGCGACTGGGTGGCCCTGCGCGAGCTGGTCCCGGCGGCCACGGTCGAGCTGAAACTCAAGGACGGCCTGCCCGAGGGCGTCCCGGCGGTCACGCTGGCCACGGTCCTTCCCATGGCCTGGCCGGCTCTGCGCCGTGACGACGGCTCGGTCCTGCTCGGCCTGCAGAACGACACCTCCTCCGGCGACATCAGCCGCGACCTCGCCGACACCCTCCAGCGCGCCCTGGAAGCCCAGCCCGGCACGCCCGTCCAGGGCCGCCGCGCCCCGGCCGACAGCCCGCGGCTGCAGGATCTGCTCGACCCCGAGGGCGCGTTCGAGCCAGAAGTGCACAGCGGCTTCGAGTTCTGGGTGCCGGACCCGGAGAACGCCACGCCCGACGTGACCGCCTCCCTGGAGCGGGCCAACGCCGCGGCCATCCCGACCGTCAAGCTCCAGGGCGTGGACGCCGCGTACTGGTGCGAGACGCCGGAGAAGAACCATCTGCGGTGGGTCATGCCGCACGCCGAGGAGCGGCTGCTGGACGCCCTCGCCCGGCTGCACGCCGCGGGCCGTTCCAGCCTCGGCGAAGGGACCCGCCTGGTGGGCTCCTTCCGTGCCCACGGGCTCACGGTGCCGGTGTGGGACCTGCCCAGCGGGGTCACCGCCGAGGACGTGGAGAAGCCCGCGGCCGAGTTCGCCGAGCGTCTCGCGGCCGCCCTGGCGACGGACGCGCCCCTCACCGCGGACGAGCGCCGCGCTCGCGGCGGCCTCACCAACCGGCAGGTCACACTCAGCTGACGCCGGGCCGCGTTCGGCCGGCCGGCCCACCGGCCGGCCGGTTTCTCACGACCCGTGGGCCACAACTCCCCACTGGGACAAGCCAGTCGGTGACCGGAAAGGCGAGTTCGAATTTGCGAACCGCCGATCTCTTGTTACCGTTCCTGTAGCCCGGTTGCTGGTGCATCCCCCGTCGCCAGCAACCGGGTCTTTGCGTCCCCGCTTCCGCGCACGGAACGCGGCCGTTTCCCAACCAGCCGTTCGCGGAAGCTAGTTGCTCCCGGATCGCAGCAGCATCGGCCCGCGGCCGCCCCGCTCGGCGAACTCCACGACGGCCGTGTACGCCGCCGGATACCCGCGTGCGGGCTCCCGGGGCGTCTCGCAGGTCCCCGGCTCGTCCCCCGCCCCCACGGCACACGTCATCCGCACACCGCGGCCGCCGGGGCCCATCAGGCTCAGTACGGCGTCCAGCGCCTCACCCGTCGCATTGCGGTAGTACGTGCGCGCCCAGGTCTGCGCACCCTGCGTCACCACGCACGTCTGCGCCTCGATCCCGTCGGGCGAGGAGAATTCGGGCCCGCAGCGCGCAGCGGTCGACAGACCCTGGCCGAGCACCGGCAGGCCGGGGGCGGCGGCGGGCACCCCGGGTGCCTTGTCGTCGTCGCGCGGGGAAGGGCGTGCCGCGGCGGAGCCAGTCAGGGAAGCGTCGGCCCCCTCCGAGCCCGCGGGCCCCGCGGACGCCACCGCCAGCGGCAGTGCGATCGCACACGCCGCCATGACACCCGCGAGGGCGAACAGTCGGGTTCTTCTGGGGTCCCGGGAGCGGCCCCGGGCGTGACGCCGCATGGTT
This sequence comes from [Streptosporangium] indianense, assembly GCF_021474405.1. GTDB lineage: Bacteria > Actinomycetota > Actinomycetes > Streptomycetales > Streptomycetaceae > Streptomyces > Streptomyces indiaensis. The sequence continues at coordinate 109,525 of NZ_JAKEIO010000005.1, read as the reverse complement.
CCGGAACTTAACGCGCCGGGGCGGGCGCCGGGCTCGGCGCGCCCGACAGCCCTAGAACTCGGGCGCGCTCACACCCGTACGAGTGAGGGCTTCGACCACGGCGTCCACCACGGCCTCGACATCGGGCACCCAGGGTGAGGCCGAGCCGGGCAACGGCGCACGCTCCCAGCGGATCTCGCCCTGGCCCGTCTCGGAGGGCGGCAGGGCCAGGTAGCCGCCCTCGCCGTGGAAACGGAGCGAGCCGGGCACGAAGTCCTTGGCGTAGAGCAGTTCCCCGAGCTGCTCCATGGAGTACGGCTTGACGAGGATCGCCCAGCGGGCGGGGGAGGCGACGACCGGGCCGAGCCGCATGCCCATCTGGTCGAGCGCCTTCAGCGCGCGGGCGGCCGGCAGGGCCGGCAGCGAGACCGCGCACGGGGCGTGACCGCCGGTGGCCAGGACGATCGGAGCCGTCGGCCGGTTGCCCCACCACCAGCGCACCATGCGTCCGTCGGTGGTGGCCGCGAGGAGGCCGGGGTCGAAGGGGTGCGCACCGGGCACCGTGCAGTCGGGGTCGGGGCAGCTGCAGCGGGAGTGTGCCCGCGGGTCCGCCGCCACACCCGGCAGTACGGGCCACCGCCATTGCGTCGCGTAGGTCAGGGCCGCGCCGATCGGCTCAGGCTTCCCGTCGCTGCTCTGGGACAAGAGCCTGCGTCGCCTTCCGAGGATCTCGCGCATGAGCGCTCGTTCCTTTCCGTTGCACGCCTGGCAACACCGTGGTCCACATCACATCATGTGTCGATCACTTCACTGTGCGTACCTGTTGGCGCATCACACCCCTGCTTGAAGCAAGGGGAACCCCTATGGGTCGAGCATCGGGCTGCCTCCGCGGCCGTCCCGCCCTTACTGCGTCTGTCGAAAGCACGGGCGTGGCGTAGGGGTGGCGAAGTATGGCGTTTGCCGTCGCGCGTATTTCTCTCCGCCTCCGCCACGGGAGGATGGGGCACGGTCGTCGGTGGATAGGACGCCCGGTTCCGTCACCAGGTTCCGGGTGGTTCTCAACCACCCCTGGCCTTCACCGAGTACGTACCCATCACGACCGTTGTGACGCTCCGTCGAGCAAGCCCAGTCGACCGCAATAAGCCGTCCCTTGAGGCAGTTTTAAGCCAACTTTGCATTTCCGCAAGGGGAAGGAGAGTTGTTCCCTCGCACCTCACGGACACCAGGAATCCCGGCAGGACAATGCTGGACATCTCCTCACGAGTGCGTGTACATGTGGAGACACTGCTAGCGACGCAGAATGACATGGGGGTTTGCGATGCTTTTGAGCAGTACGTTCCGGTGGGAAGGCCGGACGCCATGAACGCTCCGCACCCTCCGAAAGTGGCCGGAATCGATTCAACGGTTCCCGCTCCCGCACACACTGTCGCGCCCGCGACGCCGGGCTCGTCCCCGGCCTCTCCCGCGAACCCCCCGGCCCCCGCCGGCGCAGTACTCCAGGACCGTCTCGCCGGCTGGGTCTCCGACCTCACGACCCTGCACGAGCTCACCGAACGCCTGGTCCGCACGGCCACGCTCGACGAGGCGCTCCATGAACTGCTGCGGGCCGGCGCCGCCCTGGTCGGTGCCCGGCGCGGCCTCGTCGTCCTGGAACCCGGCGACGGACTCGGCCCCGACACCACCATCGGACTGGGCCTCGCACGCGCCGATCTCGGCCACATCGAGACAGTGCCGCGCAGCGCCCTGTCCTACGGCCGCATCCTCGACGGGCTGCCGGGCGGCGAGTGCGGCATCGCCGTCCCCGACCTCTTCGCCGAAGAGGGACTCGACCCCCGCCACCGCGAGGTCGCGGCCCGCATCGGCTACGCCGCCAGCTACGCCCTCCCCCTGACCGCCGACACCGCCGCCCGCCTCGGCGCCGCCGTGTGGCTCTACGACGAGCCCGCCGAACCGGGCGAGCGGCAGCGCCATCTGGTCGGCCTCTACGCGCGGTACGCCGCCGAGCACCTGGCCCGCCTCCTCGAACTGGAACGCACCCGCACGTCCATGGCCACGATGTCGGACGAACTGCTGCCCGCGCGGCTGCCCCGGGTGGCCGGCGTCCAGCTCGCGGCCCGGCACCGCACCGGCCCGCACGGCGGTGGCGACTGGTACGACGCGCTGCCGCTGCCCGACGCCGCCCTCGGTCTCGCCGTCGGATCCGTCACGGGCTCGGGCCCCAGCGCGGTCGCCGCGATGGGACGGCTGCGGGCCTCGCTGCGCGCGTACGCCGTCATGGAAGGGGAGGACCCGGTCGCCGTCCTGTCCGACCTGGAGCTGCTGCTGCGGCTGACCGAACCGGCCCGCTCGGCCACCGCGCTGTTCGGCTACTGCGAACCGGCCGCACGCAAGATCACGCTGGCCGGGGCCGGGCACAGCCCGCCGCTGCTCGTCGGACAGCGCCGCACCGAGTTCGTGGAGACGTCCGTCTCGGCTCCGCTGGGCATGCTCGCCTGCTGGGAGGCGCCGAGCGTGGAGATCCTCGCCGAGCCCGGAGAGACGGTTCTGCTCTACACCGACGGGCTGCTGCACCGCACCGGCGAGGCCACCGACCGCGCCTTCGCCCGCCTGCACGCGGCGGCGGCCTCGGTGCCCCGCGCCCTGCGCGGCGACCCGGGCGCCATCGCCGACCACGTCGTGCGCAGCGTGCTGCCCGACGGGCTGGACACGGCCGACGGTGCGGAGGACGTCGTCCTGCTGGCGGTCCGCTTCGAGTAACGCTCCTCGTCATCGCCCTGGGGCCGCTTCCGCGCCGCCGTACAGTGGAGGACGGTCCAGTGCCGTATCGAGGAGGATGACCGTGGCCGAGGAGCTCACACCGGCGATCCCGGACGAGAGCGAAGAGCCGATCAAGCAGCGGAAGAACGGACTGTACCCGGGCGTGTCCGACGAGCTGGCCGAGAACATGAAGAGCGGCTGGGCCGACACCGAGCTGCGCGACCTCGAGCCCATCCCCCAGGCCGCCGAGACCGCCGCCCGCCGGGCCGCGCTCTCCGCGCGCTTCCCGGGTGAGCGGCTGGTGATCCCGGCGGGCAACCTGAAGACCCGCTCGAACGACACCGAGTACGCCTTCCGCGCCTCCGTCGAGTACGCCTACCTCACCGGCAACCAGACCGAGGACGGCGTCCTGGTCCTGGAGCCCACGGACGAGGGCCACGAGGCGACGATCTACCTGCTGCCCCGCTCCGACCGCGAGAACGGCGAGTTCTGGCTGGACGGCCAGGGCGAGCTGTGGGTCGGCCGCCGGCACTCCCTCACCGAGGCCGAGAAGCTGTACGGCATCCCCGCCTCCGACGTGCGCGAGCTGGCCGGCGCCCTGCGCGAGGCCACCGGCCCGGTGCGAGTGGTGCGCGGCTACGACGCCGGCATCGAGGCGGCCCTGACCGACAAGGTCACCGCCGAGCGCGACGAGGAGCTGCGGGTCTTCCTCTCCGAGGCGCGGCTGGTCAAGGACGAGTTCGAGGTCGGCGAGCTGCAGAAGGCGGTCGACTCGACCGTGCGCGGCTTCGAGGACGTGGTGAAGGTCCTCGACAAGGCCGAGGCGACCTCCGAGCGCTACATCGAGGGCACGTTCTTCCTGCGTGCCCGCGTGGAGGGCAATGACGTCGGCTACGGCACGATCGCCGCGGCCGGTCCGCACGCCTGCACACTGCACTGGGTGCGCAACGACGGAGCCGTGCGCTCGGGCGAGCTGCTGCTGCTCGACGCGGGTGTGGAGACGCACACCTACTACACGGCCGACGTGACGCGCACGCTGCCGATCAACGGACGGTTCAGCGATCTCCAGCGCAAGATCTACGACGCCGTGTACGAGGCCCAGGAGGCCGGGATCGCCGCGGTGAAGCCGGGCGCGAAGTACCGCGACTTCCACGACGCTGCCCAGCGCGTGCTGGCCGAGAAGCTCGTCGAGTGGGGGCTCGTCGAGGGGCCCGTGGAGCGAGTGCTGGAGCTGGGGCTCCAGCGGCGGTGGACGCTGCACGGCACGGGTCACATGCTCGGCATGGACGTGCACGACTGCGCGGCCGCACGGGTCGAGACGTACGTCGACGGCACGCTGGAGCCGGGCATGTGCCTCACGGTCGAGCCCGGGCTGTACTTCCAGGCGGACGACCTCACCGTGCCCGAGGAGTACCGGGGCATCGGGGTGCGGATCGAGGACGACATCCTCGTCACCGAGGACGGCAACCGGAATCTCAGCGCGGCGCTGCCTCGGCGGTCCGACGAGGTCGAGGCGTGGATGGCGTCCGTCAAGGGCTGAGTGCCGTCAGCGGGAGCGTGGGGGCTGTTCGCGCCCTCGCGGCGGAGCCGCGCAGTGACTCAGCCCCGCGCCCCCGCACGGTCCACGGCGTCAAAGAACAGGGCGCCTGTGAGCAGAGGTGCGCTGCCTCTCGGGGCGGGTGGCCGTCACGGTGAGCAGGGCGTCCAGCCGGGCCTGGGCCTCTGTGGCGCCCCGGCTTGGGCACCAGGGCCGGCTGCCCGACCAGGGCGTCGACGGTTGCCTGCGCGAGGTGCCCCAAAGGGGCGCGGGGAACTGCGCGACCAGCCACACAGGACCCGCGCCCGCCCACGGCGATCCCGTGGCATTCACCCTCGCGGCCCATCCTCGGAGGCGTCCGACCGGTCGGTCAAGAAACAGCAGGTCAGCGCCAGTTGAGGTATGAGATCATGGCCGACCTTGCCGGTCCGACTCGGGGAACAGGCGCGATCATCATGAAGAACGTATCGACGGCGCTGACCATGCAGGACGCCATCCTCACCCTGCAGAAGTACTGGAGCGACAACGGCTGCATGATCACGCAGCCGCTGAACACCGAGGTCGGAGCCGGTACGGCCAACCCGGCCACAGCGCTGCGGGTGCTCGGCCCCGAGCCGTGGAGCGTCGCCTATGTGGAGCCGAGCGTGCGGCCGGACGACTCGCGTTACGGCGAGAACCCCAACCGGCTCCAGACCCACACCCAGTTCCAGGTGATCCTGAAGCCCGACCCGGGCAACCCGCAGGAGCTCTACCTGGGCAGCCTGCGCGCCCTCGGCGTCGACCTCAACGCCCACGACGTGCGGTTCGTCGAGGACAACTGGGCCTCACCCGCGCTCGGCGCCTGGGGGCTGGGCTGGGAGGTCTGGCTGGACGGCATGGAGATCACCCAGTTCACCTACTTCCAGCAGGTCGGCGGTGTCGCCCTGGACCCGGTGTCGGTGGAGATCACGTACGGCCTCGAACGCATCCTGATGAACCTTCAGGGCGTGTCCCACTTCAAGGACATCGCCTATGCGCCGGGCATCACCTACGGCGAGGTGTTCGGGCAGAGCGAGTACGAGATGAGCCGCTACTACCTCGACGACGCCGACATCGACACCAACCACCGGCTGTTCGAGTCGTACGCGGCCGAGGCCCGGCGCCTGCTGGACCTGGAGCTGCCGGTCCCGGCGTACACCTACGTACTGAAGTGCAGTCACACCTTCAACGTGCTGGATGCGCGCGGGGCGATCAGCACCACGGAGCGGGCCAAGGCGTTCTCGTTGATGCGGGGTCTGACGCACGAGACGGCCAAACTGTGGGAACGGCGGCGGGCCGCGCTGGAGCATCCGCTCGGGCTGGCGGCGGCTCCGGCCCCTGCCGAGCGCGCCCCGCTGCCCAAGGTACCCGGCGTCGAGACGCTGCTGTTCGAGATCGGCGTGGAGGAGCTGCCGTACGCGGACGTCCCCGCCACCACCGAAGCGGTGCGCGAGTCGGTCACCGCCAAGCTCGCCGAGACCCGGCTGGGGCACGGCGCGATCAACGTGATGGCCACACCGCGCCGGATCGTGATCACGGTCGACGGGGTGCAGCCGCGGGAGCGGGACACCATGCGGACCGTGCGCGGGCCCAAGGTCGCCGCCGCCTACAAGGACGGCACCCCCACCCCCGCTCTTCTCGGCTTCGCCCGCAGCCAGGGCGCCGAGGCGGCCGACGTGCGCGTGGTCGAGAACAACGGGGTCGAGTACGTGGCACTCACCCGTCACGAGGAGGGCCGCCCGGCCGTCGAGGTGCTGAGCGACCTGCTCGCCGAGGTCGTCTCCGGGCTGCGGGCGGGGCGCAACATGCGCTGGAGCGACCCGGGGCTGTCCTTCTCGCGTCCCGTGCGCTGGCTGCTCGCGCTGCTGGGGCGCACTCCCCTGCCCGTGGTGGTCTCCTCCCTGTCGTCCGGCGACACCACACGGGTGCAGCGCCAGGCCCCCTACCCGGAGGTCCGGGTCACCTCCGCCGAGGGCTACCCCCACTTCCTGCACATGCACGGCATCCTGCTCGACCGCGAGGCCCGTCGCGGCGCGGTCGTGCGCGGTGCCCTGGAGGCGGCGGCCGAGGTGGGCGGACGCATCGACGTGGAGGACCAGGCCGGGCTGATCGACGAGATCACCGACATCCTGGAGTTCCCGTACGCCGTGCGGGGCTCGTTCGACGAGCGCTACCTGGAACTGCCCTCGAGTGTCCTGACCACCGTGATGCGCAAGCACCAGCGCTATCTGCCGGTGCTGGACGGCGACCGGCTCATGCCGCACTTCGTGACGTTCGCCAACGCCCTGTGCGAGGACGACGTGGTGCGGGCGGGCAACGAGGCGGTGCTACGGGCCCGTTACGAGGACGCCGCGTTCTTCTGGCGGGCCGATCTGAAGGTGGCTCCGGAGGAGTTCCGGCGCCGGCTGGACAAGCTGACCTTCGAGGACCGGCTCGGGACAGTCGCCGACCGTGCCGTCCGGCTTGCCTCCCTCGCCCAGGACCTGGCCGGGCGGGCCGGGCTCCCGGAGGACTCGGTGGAGGTCGTGCGGCGGGCCGGCGCGCTGGCCAAGTTCGACCTGGCGTCCCAGATGGTGATCGAGTTCTCCGGGCTGGCCGGGGTCATGGCGGAGGAGTACGCCCGCCGGGCCGGGGAGCCCCCCGAGGTCGCCCGTGCCCTGGCGGAGATGGAGCTGCCCCGCTCCGCCGGGGGCGCCCTGCCGGCCGGGGACGCCGGGGCCGTGCTGTCCCTCGCCGACCGGTTCGACCTGGTGACGGGCATGTTCCTGATCGGCGCCGCACCGACCGGGAGTTCCGATCCGTACGGGGTGCGCCGGGCCGCGATCGGGCTGCTCAACGTGTTGCGCAGCGTGCCCGCCGTGGCCGGGGTGCGGGTGAGCGAGGGGCTGCGCGCGGCGGCCGTACGCTACGCCGCCCAGGGCGTCGAGGTGCCCGCAGAGCGGGTCGCCGAGGCCGCCGAGCTCATCACCCGGCGCTACGAGCAGCAGCTCACGGACGCCGGGCACGAGCACCGGCTCGTTCAGGCCGTACTGGTGTGGGCCGACCGGCCCGCCCACGGCGACCGCACGCTGGCCACGTTGGAGCGGCATGTTTCCAGCGAGGCGTTCGAGGCGCTGGCCGCCGCCTTCCAGCGGGTCGTGCGGATCCTGCCCGAGGGCGGCGCCGAGGCGTCCGATGCGTCACTGCTGACCGCCCCGGCCGAACTGCGCCTCGCCGAGAGCGCGCAGGCCGTCCGGCAGGCGCTGCAGGGGCGGGAGGACGATCTCGGCGCGCTGATCGAGGTCTCCGCGCCGCTGGTCGAGGCGATCGGCGTCTTCTTCGACGAGGTGCTGGTCATGGACCCCGACCCGGCGGTCCGGGCGGCGCGGCTGGCGCTGCTGAGGGACGTGGCGGGGCTGGCCCGGACGACCCTGGACTGGGGAGCGCTGTAGACAGCAGACCGGGGGCGTGTTTCACGTGAAACGAGACTGTTTCGCGTGAAACGCCGCCCCCGGCTCCGGTCAGTCGATCGACCGGGTGGTCAGACCGCCATCAGCGGGGCGTCGGAGCGCCACTTCAGGACCTTGTCGAAGCTCACCACGGCTCCGCCCTTGCCCGGCTTGTTGCCGATGTGGACGTGGTCGGCGAGCTCCTCGATGAGACACAGCCCCCTGCCGTTCTCCGCGTCGCAGTGCGCGGGACGGATCGGCGGGCGGGAGCGGCCCGTGGGCGCCGCGGGAAAGCCCGGGCCCGCGTCCGCGACCTCGATCCGGCACGTCTCGCCGTCGAGGTAGGCGGTGACCCGGTACGCCTCCGAGCCGGGGCCGCGTCCGGCGTCCCCGCCGTGCTCCACGGCGTTCGCGCACGCCTCGCTGAGGGCGACGGAGAGGTCGTAGGAGATGTCCGGGTCGACGCCCGCGGTCTCCATCGTGCCGATCAGGAGGCGGCGGGCGAGCGGCACGCTCGCAGCTTCGCGCCGCAGATGGAGTGACCACCAGATGCTCATGCTCCAGCCTCCCGGCCGCGGCTCGACATACCGTTACGTATTGCCCCGAGTCCCCCTGTGTAAGCGTGAAGTTGACGTGACGCCGCCCATACGGCGGATGCGCGCTGGTCCTGATCGGTGTATGTGGGGGGCAGGTATCGGTGCATCCGGGGGCGCGCGGGGCCAGAGTGTGACGTTCCGCTCGTACGGCATCTTGTGGACCTGCCGCACGACGCCTGCGGGGCCAGTGCGATGATGAGCCCGCCATGTCTGCCCCCCACGCCCGCGCGACGCGCTCCGGACACACGCTCCGGTTCCTTCGGGCCGCGGTGTTCGCCGCGGTCTGCGTCGTGCTGGCCGGGGCAGGTCACGCGCTCGCCTCCTGCGACACCATCCCGCTGTGGACACTGGGCGCCGGGTTCCTCGGGGTGGCCGCGGTGGCCGCCCCGCTCGCCGGGCGCGCGCGCTCACTGGCGGGGGTCGCCGCGCTGCTCGCGGTCGGCCAGACGGTGCTGCACACCCTGTTCGGCCTCGGCCAGCACGGTACGGCCGTCGCCACGTCCTCGGCGCCCGCGGGCGGGAGTGACGCCGCGCTGGTCCAGCAGGCCGCACGGTTCGTGTGCGGTACGACAGCGGCCGCCATCAGCCCGGCACAGGCCCACCGGATCCTCACCGACGCCCGGATCCAGCCGCCCACGGGCACGCACAGGCATCTGGTCGCGGACACCACGTCCGGGGACCCCGCCTCGCTGTGGCCGTCCCTGCCGATGCTGCTCGGCCACGTCCTCGCGGCCCTGGCCGCCGGCTGGCTGCTGCGCCACGGCGACCTCGCCCTGCTGCGGCTCACCCAGCTGTCGGCGCAAGGAGTCGCCGAAGGGGCGCTGATGCGCTCCCTGCGGGCCGCTCTCGCACTGGTCCGCGCCCTGCGCGCCGGACTCCCGGGAGCCCCGCAGGCCCACCCCCGCCCGGCGCACACCACGCAGTCCGCCCCGCCGACGCCCCGCACGGCGGCGCTCCAGCACACCGTGATCCGACGCGGCCCACCGGCCGCCACGGTTTCCGCAGCCGCACTCGCCCTCGTCGCCTGACGCGACGCGACCACCACCACTCCGCTTCCGCGGAGGAGGGGTTGCCGTCGTGCGGCACGCGCGTGTGCGCGCTACCCCTCCTTCCTCATTCAGACCGACTCACAGCGGAGTGCTCCTTCCATGAAGGCTTCCCGTATCGTCGCGGCCGGTGCCGCCGCCGGTATCACCGTTCTCGCCCTGTCCGCCCCCGCCTTCGCGCACGTCAGCGTGCAGCCCGAGGGCACGGCCGCCAAGGGCGGCTACGCGGTCATCGACTTCAAGGTCCCCAACGAGCGCGACGACGCCTCGACCACCAAGCTCGAGGTCACCTTCCCGACCGACCACCCGCTGGCCTCCGTCATGCCGGAGCCCATGCCCGGCTGGAAGGTCGAGGTCACCAAGTCCAAGCTGGACAAGCCGCTGGAGATGCACGGCGAGAAGATCACCGAGGCTGTCTCCAAGGTCACGTGGACCGCCGACGGCAAGGGCATCGAGCCCGGCTACTTCGAGAAGTTCCCGCTCTCCGTCGGCCAGCTGCCCGAGGACACCGACCAGCTGGCCTTCAAGGCCCTGCAGACGTACTCCAACAAGGAGGTCGTCCGCTGGATCGAGGTGCCGCAGGAGGGCAAGGAGGAGCCCGACAACCCGGCCCCGGTGCTGCAGCTGTCCGCCGCCTCCGAGGACGGGCACCACGGCGCCGCGGCCGATGAGGACTCCGACGCCAAGTCGGCCGAGAAGGCCTCCGCCCACACCTCCGCCTCCGACTCCGCCTCCTCCGACGGCACCGACACCACCGCCCGGGTGCTGGGCGTCGTCGGCATCGTGGTCGGCGCCGCGGGTGTCGCCTACGGCGTGCTCGCCGGACGCCGACGGGCCACCGCCTGAGACTGCCTCCGTTGACGGCGCGCGCCGGATCCCCGCTTCGTGCGGGGCACCCCGGTGCGCGCCGGGTCACCGACATCTGGGACATTTTTCTATGCGCACCAAGACCTTCGCCGCGGCCGCGCTGCTCGCCGCCGCCTCCCTGACCCTGACCGCCTGCGGCAGCGGCGACGCGAGCGACCAGCCCGTCTCCGTGGTGTCCGAGGAGGCCGGTGCCGACAAGGCCGCCACCGTCCTCGACAAGCCGTTCGAGAAGCCGGACCTGGTCCTCACCGACACCCAGGGCAAGAAGTACGACCTCCGCAAGGAGACCGAGGGCAAGCCCACGCTGATCTACTTCGGCTACACCCACTGCCCCGACGTCTGCCCGCTGACGATGAACAACATCGCCGTCGCCAAGAAGCAGCTGTCCAAGGCCGAGCAGGACCAGCTGCGCGTGGTGTTCGTCACCACCGACCCCCAGCGCGACACCTCGGCCGAACTCGGCAAGTGGCTCAAGGGCATCGACACCCGGTTCGTCGGCCTCACCGGTGACTTCGCGACCATCCAGGCGGGCGCCCGCACCCTCGGCATCTCCATCGAGCCGACGCGCAAGGACAAGAACGGCAAGACGATCTCCGAGCACGGCACCCAGGTCATCGCGTTCTCCCCGAAGACCGACGGCGGCTACGTGCTCTACGGCGAGGACGCCGACGTCGACGACTACACCAAGGACCTCCCCAAGATCATCAAGGGGGAGAACCCGTGAGGCGGCGACTCGCCCCGGCGGCCCTCGCCATAGCCGGTGCCCTGGCCCTGGCGGGCTGCGGCGGCTCGGACTCCGACAGCGGAAACGATTCGGGAAAGCCTGAACTCTCCGCCGGCTCCGCCTACATGCCGCAGCCGGTGTCCGACGACATGGCGGCCGGCTTCCTCACCGTCACCAACAAGGGCGACGCCGCCGACGAGCTGACCTCGGTCACCAGCGACGTCGCCGGACAGGTCACCGTGCACAAGACCGTCGACGGGGCAATGCAGGAGGTCAAGAGCCTCAAGATCCCCGCGGGCGGCCGGCTGGAGCTGAGGAGCGGCGGCGACCACCTGATGTTCGAGCAGCTGAAGAGCAAGCCCGAGGAAGGCCAGACGGTCTCCGTCGAGCTGCACTTCGCGCACTCCGACCCGGTGAAGGTCGAGATGCCGGTGAAGCCGCCGACCTACACCCCGACGACCGGACACTGAGGGAGGGACCTCCGTGACACAGACCATCGCCCCCCGCGTCCGGGCACTGGTGCTGCTGCTCCTGGCCGCGGCCTGCGCACTCCTGGCCGGAGCCGGCCCGGCCTCCGCGCACGCCGCGGTGACCGGCAGCGACCCCGGGCAGGGGGCGGTGGTCGACAAGGCCCCGGCCCGGATCTCGCTCACCTTCTCCGAGCAGGTCGCGCTGTCCGACGACTCGCTGCGCGTGCTCGACCCCGAGGGCAAGCGCGTCGACACGGCCAAGCCGGCCAACGTCAGTGGCACGACGTATGCCGTGCCGCTGCACTCGGGGCTGCCCGACGGCACGTACACGGTGGCCTACCAGGTGGTCTCCGCGGACAGCCATCCCGTCGCGGGTGCCTACACCTTCTCCATCGGGGCCCCCTCCAAGACCTCCGTCTCGGTCTCCGGGCAGTCGACGGACGACGGGGTCGTGGGCTGGCTGTACGGCTTCGGACGGTACGTGTCGTACGCCGGGTTTCTCGTGATGGCCGGCGGCGCCGCCTTCGTGCTCGCCTGCTGGCAGCGCGGTTCCGGGGTGCGGCCGGTGCAGCGGTACGTCGTCTCCGGGTGGGTCGCCCTCACCGCGGCGACCCTCGCGCTGCTGCTCCTGCGCGGCTCCTTCACCGGCTCCGGGAAGGTCGCCGACGTCTTCGACCTGTCCCTGCTCGGACAGGTGCTGCAGACCAAGACCGGCGCGGCCCTGGTGTCCCGGCTGCTGCTGCTCGCCGCGGCCGCCCTGTTCATCGCCGTGCTGTTCGGGGCCTACGACAAGCGGGAGGACGCCCGGGAGAAGAGGGACCTGACCTTCGGGCTCTCGATCGGCGGTGTCGTCGTGGCGGCCGGGCTCGCGGCGAGCTGGGCGATGTCCGAGCACGCCTCCGTCGGCCTCCAGGCGGGCATCGCCATGCCGGTGGACGTGCTCCACCTGCTGGCCGTCGCCGCCTGGCTCGGCGGGCTGGGCGCGCTGCTGGTCGCCCTGTACCGCGCGCCCGCCGAGACGCCCGTCGACGCGGCGGCCGTACGCCGCTTCTCGCAGGTCGCCTTCGGCAGCGTCCTCGTGCTGATCGCGACCGGGACGTACCAGTCCTGGCGCCAGCTCGGCTCCTGGTCGGCCTTCACCGACACCCGCTACGGCCAACTCCTCCTCGCCAAGATCGCCCTCGTGGTCGTCCTGGTCGGCATCGCGTGGATCTCGCGCCGGTGGACGGGACGGCTGACGGAGACGTCACCGGTGGCCGTATCGGCGGTACGGAAGAAGGAACGGGTCGGCGCGCGGACGGATGACACCGGCGCCGTGGAGCCCGCTGCCACCGGCCACGCGGCCGGAAGCACGGACGCCGTCGACGAAGCGGACCCGGTCGGCGAGGGCCAGGGTGACGACGAGCGCGACGGAGGCCTCGACACGGACGAACCATCCGGCAGCGAGCCCACAGCTACCGAGCCCACAGATACCAAGCCCGCCGGCACCGAGCCCGCCGGCAGCGAACGTGCCGCACAGCTCGCCCGGCAGCGGGCCGCCCGGGACGCCGCCCGGCGGAAGCGGATCCGGGACGCGGACCCGAACCGCTTCGGACTGCGCCGCTCCGTGCTGACCGAGGCCGGCGTCGCGGTCGTCCTGCTCGCCGTCACCACCGTGCTGACGCAGACCGAGCCGGGACGCACCGAGCAGGAGGCCAAGGCCGCCACCTCGTCCTCCGCATCCGCCTCCGCCGACACGGGCGCGTCCGGGGCACTGACCCTGAACATGCCGTTCGACACCGGCGGTGAGGACGGCAAGGGCATCGTCACCATCGACCTCGACCCCGCGCGCGTGGGCGACAACGAAATGCACGTCTACGTGGAGCGGCCCAACGGCAGGGCCTTCGACATCCCCGAGGTCAAGGTGGACTTCACCCTGAAAGCCAAGGACATCGGGCCCCTGCCCGTCGTCCCGGACCACCTCGCCACCGGACACTGGTCGGCGAACGGAGTGCAGATCCCCATGGCCGGCGACTGGAAGGTCGACGTGACCGTGCGGACCTCCGACATCGACGAGGTGACCGTCTCCAAGAACGCGCAGATCGGCTGAACGACCATGCCTGACCAGTCCCTCCCGAAGGCCCGCACCCCCGAGGCCGGCCCGGTGAAGAACGAGGCGGCCCCCACGCACGAGGGCATCTCACGGCGGCGGCTGCTCGGTACCGCCGGTGCCACCGGGCTCGTCCTCGGCACCGCCGGCGCCACCGTGGGCTACGCCGCCGCCCCCTCCGAAGCGGTCGCTCCCCTCACCTCCCTCGGCACGGACCGGGCGATGTTTCACGGGAAACATCAGCCCGGCATCACCGACGGCCTCCAGGCGCGCGGCCACCTCGTCGCCTTCGACCTGGCTGCGGGGGCCGGCCGCAAGGAGGCCGCCGCGCTGCTCCGCCGCTGGTCGGAGACGGCCCGGCGGCTCATGGCGGGCGAACCGAGCACCCACGGGGACACGGACGTCGCCCGCGACGCCGGGCCCTCCTCGCTGACGATCACCTTCGGCTTCGGCCACAGCTTCTTCGCCAGGACAGGCCTGGAGAGGCAGCGTCCGGCGGCCCTGGACCCGCTGCCCGAGTTCTCCTCCGACCACCTCGACAAGAACCGCAGCAACGGTGACCTGTGGGTGCAGATCGGCGCCAACGACGCCCTCGTCGCCTTCCACGCCCTGCGCGCGATCCAGAAGGACGCGGGCCGGGCCGCCAAGGTGCGCTGGCAGATGAACGGCTTCAACCGCTCACCGGGCGCCACCTCCCACCCCATGACGGCCCGCAACCTGATGGGCCAGATCGACGGCACCCGCAACCCCAAGCCGGGTGAGGCCGACTTCGACCAGCGCATCTTCGTGCCGGAGAAACCGGAGAAGGGCGAACCGGCCTGGATGGCGAACGGCTCCTACGCCGTCGTACGCCGAATCCGCATGCTCCTCGACGACTGGGAGCAGCTCTCCGTCAAGGCGCAGGAGGATGTCATCGGGCGGCGCAAGTCCGACGGCGCGGCCCTGTCCGGCGGCACCGAGACGACCGCGATGGACCTGGAGAAGACGGACGCCCAGGGCAACCTGGTCGTCCCGATCAACGCCCACGCCCGCATCACCCGGCCTGACCAGAACGGCGGCGCGGCGATGCTCCGCCGTCCCTTCTCCTTCCATGACGGCATCGACGCCGACGGGGTGCCCGACGCGGGCCTGCTCTTCATCTGCTGGCAGGCCGATCCGCTGCGCGGCTTCGTGCCCGTGCAGCGCAAGCTCGACCGCGGCGACGCCCTGTCGCAGTTCATCCGGCACGAGTCGAGCGGGCTGTTCGCGGTGCCGGGCGGGGCCGCCGAGGGAGAGTACGTGGGGCAGAAGTTGCTGGAGGGGTGAGAGTTCATTATTGGGTGGGATGGTTCGGCTTGTGGGGGATAGCGCTTCCGCGCGCCCATTAGGGTGAGGTCATGCCAGCGAGCTACGCGTATCTCGGCCCTGAGGGCACCTTCACCGAAGTCGCCCTGCGCACCCTCCCCGAGGCCGCCACCAGGGAGCTCATCCCGTACGTGTCCGTCCAGTCCGCGCTCGACGCCGTGCGCGCCGGCGAGGCCGAGGCCGCGTTCGTGCCGATCGAGAACTCCGTCGAGGGCGGCATCACCACCACCCTCGACGAGCTGGTCGCCGGCGCGCCGCTGATGATCTACCGCGAGGTGCTGCTGTCGATCACCTTCGCGCTGCTGGTCCGCCCGGGCACGAAGCTGTCGGACATCAAGACCGTCTCCGCCCACCCGGCCGCGCAGCCGCAGGTGCGCAACTGGCTGAAGAAGCACCTGCCGGACGCGCACTGGGAGTCGGCCGCCTCGAACGCGGACGCCGCGCGGCTGGTCCAGGAGGGTCAGTACGACGCCGCCTTCGCGGGTGAGTTCGCGGCCGCCCGCTACGGCCTGGAGGCCCTGGAGACCGGGATCCACGACGCGGAGAACGCCCAGACGCGGTTCGTTCTGGTCGGCCGGCCCGCCCGTCCCGCGGCGCCGACCGGCGCGGACAAGACCTCGATCGTGCTGTGGCAGCGCGACGACCACCCCGGTGGCCTGCGCGACCTGCTGGGCGAGTTCGCCACCCGCGGCATCAACCTCATGCTGCTCCAGTCCCGGCCCACCGGCGCCGGCATCGGCAACTACTGCTTCTGCATCGACGCCGAGGGCCACATCTCCGACCGCCGGGTGGCCGACGCCCTGATGGGTCTGAAGCGGATCTGCCTCCAGGTGCGCTATCTGGGCTCCTACCCGCGCGCGGACGTGCAGCCGGAGGAAGTGCAGCCACCGCGGCTGGGGACGTCCGACGAGGAGTTCGCGGGGGCGGCGGACTGGGTCGCGCGGTGCCAGGACGGGCGCTTCTAGCAGCTCACCGGCCCTTTCCGGGCCGGTCGTACCTGCTGATTGTCGTTATCCACAGGGGTTATCCACAGGTGCGCTTCTCGACCTGGGGACAAGTCGACAACGAAGCAGGACTCAGTCGACAAATCGCCTATGAGCCCTGGATGCATCCATCCGTCGGCAGGTCATCCTTCGTCCACTGTTTTCCCTTGAGTAACTCTTAGGGGCGACCCATTTCCACTCGAAAGTGAGGGTAAAGCGGGTTTGCGCAGGGAATTCTCAGGGGCACCCATGCCTTCCGGAGTGATCAATTCCGCAGTCCACAGATCTTCCACACAGCCTGTGGATAACTTTCCGAGGGGCGTGCATTCCTGTGGACAACACACGGCCAAGTCCCGCTCCCCGCAAGGGATTCGCGTCAATGTGACGTCCGGCAGATGCCTCGTGCCGGGGACAGGCGATTGCTTAATTGACACTCCACGTAATTCACCCATAACGGTACGTATGCCACGCCGTGGATAGTGAGTCGTGGGCGGTCACCCCGCACCGGTAGCCTTGGGCGCGTGATTGACCTTCGCCTGCTCCGTGAGGACCCCGACCGTGTGCGCGCGTCGCAGCGCGCCCGTGGAGAGGACGTCGCGCTCGTCGACGCCCTCCTGTCTGCCGACGAGCGGCGCAGGTCGTCCGGCGTCCGCTTCGACGAGCTGCGCGCCGAGCAGAAGGCGCTCGGCAAGCTCATCCCGAAGGCGGCCGGCGACGAGAAGGCCGAACTGCTGAAGAAGGCGGGTCAGCTCGCCGCGGACGTCAAGGCCGCCGACGCGGACCGCGACGCGGCCGCGACCGAGACCCAGGAGCTCCTCCAGCGACTCGGCAACCTCGTCCACCCGGACGTGCCCGTGGGCGGCGAGGAGGACTTCGTCACGCTCGAGACGCACGGCACGATCCGCGACTTCGACGCCGAGGGCTTCGAGCCGAAGGACCACCTGGCGCTCGGCCAGCTCCTCGGCGCGATCGACGTCGAGCGGGGCGCCAAGGTCTCCGGCTCGCGCTTCTACTTCCTCACCGGCGTGGGCGCGCTCCTGGAGTTCGCCCTGGTGAACGCGGCGATGGCGCAGGCCACCGCGGCCGGCTTCACCCCGATGCTGACCCCGGCGCTGGTCCGCCCCCAGTCCATGGCGGGCACGGGCTTCCTCGGCCAGGCCGCGCAGGACGTCTACCACCTCGCCGACGACGACCTCTACCTCGTCGGCACCTCCGAGGTCGCGCTCGCCGCGTACCACATGGACGAGATCCTCGACGCCGACCGCCTCCCCCTGCGCTACGCGGGCTTCTCGCCCTGCTTCCGCCGCGAGGCGGGTTCGCACGGCAAGGACACCCGGGGCATCTTCCGCGTGCACCAGTTCGACAAGGTCGAGATGTTCTCCTACGTCACTCCCGAGGACTCGCAGGCCGAGCACCAGCGCCTGCTGGAGTGGGAGAAGCAGTGGCTGACCTCGCTGGAGCTGCCGTTCCGCGTGATCGACGTGGCGAGCGCCGACCTGGGGGCCTCGGCCTCCCGCAAGTTCGACTGCGAGGCGTGGATCCCCACCCAGGGCAAGTACCGCGAGCTGACCTCGACCTCGGACTGCGCCGAGTTCCAGTCCCGCCGCCTGTCGATCCGCGTCCGTGAGGGCAAGCAGGTCCGCCCGCTGGCCACGCTCAACGGCACGCTGTGCGCCGTCCCGCGCACGATCGTGGCGATCCTGGAGAACCACCAGCAGGCCGACGGCTCGGTGCGCGTGCCCGAGGTGCTCCGTCCGTACCTGGGAGGCCGGGAGGTCTTGGAGCCGGTGGCCAAGTGAGCGACACGGCCTCCCCGGGCGCCTTCCCGTACCGGCTCGTCGCCACCGATCTCGACGGCACGCTGCTGCGCTCCGACGACACGGTGTCGCAGCGCACCCGTGACGCGCTCGCCGCGGCCACCGCGGCGGGCGCCGCCCACATCGTCGTCACCGGCCGCGCCGTCCCCTGGACCCGGCACATCCTCGACGACCTCGGCTACCAGGGCCTCGCCGTCTGCGGCCAGGGCGCGCAGGTCTACGACGCCGGCGCGCACCGCCTGCTGACGTCCGTGACGCTGGACCGGCAGCTGGCCGGGGTGGCACTGGCCAAGATCGAGGCGGAGGTGGGCCCGCTGCACCTGGCGGCGAGCCGTGACGGCCTCGACGGCGAGGTGCTGGTGGGCCCGGGCTACGCGGTCACGGGCAGCCTGCCCGCCACCCCCTTCACTGACGCGTCGGACCTGTGGTCCGCGCCCCTGAACAAGCTGTACATCCAGCACCCGACGCTGAGCGACGACGAGCTCTGCGAGGCGGCCACGCGCACGGCCGGCGGTTTCGTCACCGTCACCATGGCGGGCGCGGGCATCGTGGAGCTGCTCCCGCTGGGCCTGTCCAAGGCGACGGGGCTGTCCCTGGCGGCCCGCCGGCTCGGTCTGAAGGCGGCCGACACGATCGCCTTCGGCGACATGCCCAACGACATCCCGATGTTCGCCTGGGCCTCCTACGGCGTCGCCATGGCGGACGCCCACGAGGAACTGAAGGCGGTCGCCGACGAGGTGACGTCGTCCCACGACGAGGACGGCATCGCGGTGGTACTGGAGCGACTGCTGGGCTGAACCCCTGGCCCGGTGGTCGGAGCCGCAGCTCAACGCCAGTGCTCAAGGCCCGCTATGAGGGCCCGGTCTTCAGGCCCCGATACTCAGGGTTCCATGGTGTTCGGCGGAGGATGCACGGATCGAACGTGCGCGGGCCTTCCGACCCGACCACGGTTGAGCAAACCGGTGCCTTACCACTCGGCCAATCCTCCGGGTGGGCGGCCCACGCGATGTGCGATTCGCGTGCTCGAAGCGGCCGCCCCGGGCAGCTCCCCGTGCGCGGCGGGTTCCACGGAGAGGTAGTGGCTACTCCGGATCCCGCCGCCGGCTGCCCTGAAGGGAGCTGGGCGTACTGCCGTGCATGGACATCGCCCCGCTCCTCTCCCGGACTGTGGCGCCGGGCTCCAGGCCCGGCGGCGACGACAACCACTCTGCCCGCCGGGCGAATGGGACGCCACCGAATAAATCACCGGCTGCTACGGCCGCTCGTGATCAACACAGCTAGCGCCTGCGCCATCTGCGGCGGCGGGCCTCCTCAAGGCCGGGTTGCGTCACTCCTCGCCCGCGAGCGTGAGGGAACGCAGCTTCTGCCCGGCGTACCAGGTGGCCAGCACCGTGACGGCGACCAGCAGCACCGTCGCCGTCGTCAGGCCCACGTCGGAGGAGACCAGGTCCCCGCCGGACACCTTCTGCGCCACCGCCAGCGACCACTGCTGGACGCTCAGCGTGCGCGCACCCGGCACCAGGGAGCCGAACAGGGCCTCCCAGACCAGGGCGTAGACCAGACCGAACACCACCGCGTGCCGGGATACCGTGCCCAGCAGCAGGAACAGGGCCGCGTAGGCGATGGAGGCGACCAGCGCGGCCACCGTGTAGGCGACGGCGACCTGCTGGCCGTTGCCGTTGAGGATGAACCCGGCGATGAGCGTCGGCACGGCCGAGAACACCATGGTCACGGCGATGGCGACGATCAGCTTGGTGAAGATGATCGTCGGCCTCTTGATCGGCTTGGACAGCAGGTACACCACCGAGCCGTCGTCGATCTCGGGGCCGATCGCGCCCGTTCCGGCGATGACGCCGATGATCGGCACCATCGTGGCCAAAGCGAGACCGCCGAGCAGGTCGGACGCCGTCTGGTCGTCCGCCCCGGCCAGACCGCGCACGGCCACGGCGATCACGATCAGCAGCATCGGCAGGGCGCCGAGGATGAGGGCCCGGCGACGGCCGAGCAGGGCCCGGTAGGTGAGCCGGGCGACTGTGGGGTCGTACATCAGGGCCTCCTACGCCGCGACCAGGTACGAGAAGACGGACTCGAGGGACTCGTCGGACGGCGAGACCGTGAGCAGCCGGATGCCGTGGTCCCTGGCGACCTTGGGCAGCAGCGTGGTGAAGCGGCCGAAGTCGACGGCCTGGATGCGCAGCGCGCCCTCGGCGACGTCGACCTCGATGCCGGACGTCGACGGGTCGGCGATCAGCGCGGCCGCGAGGGCGCGGTCGTCGCTGGAACGCACCAGGTAGCGGTGCGGCCGGTCGGTCATCAGACGGCGGATCTTTCGGAAGTCACCACTGGCGGCGTGCCGGCCGGCGACGACGACCTCGATGTGCCAGGCGAGCTGCTCGACCTCTTCGAGGATGTGGGACGAGAACAGCACCGTGCGGCCCTCGTCGCCCATGCGGCGCAGCAGATCCATCAGCTGCATGCGCTGGCGCGGGTCCATGCCGTTGAACGGCTCGTCCAGCAGGAGCAGAGAGGGGTCGTGCACCAGGGCGGAGGCCATCTTCACGCGCTGGCGCATGCCCTTGGAGTACGTCTGGATCTTGCGGTCCTGCGCGTACTCCATCTCGACCGTGGCGAGCGCCTTCTGGGCGGCCTTCGCGCCCAGGCCGTGCAGCTCGGCGTTGGCCAGGACGAATTCCTTGCCGGTGAGGAAGTCGTACATCGCCTCCCGCTCGGGGACGACACCGATGTGCCGGTAGATCTGCTCGTTGCGCCACACGGCCTGGCCGTCGAGGGTGACGGTGCCGGTGGAGGGGGCCAGGAAGCCGCCCATCATGTTGATGAGGGTGGACTTCCCGGCACCGTTGGGACCCAGCAGGCCCGTGACGCCGGGGCCGATGGTCATGGTGATGTCGTTGACGGCGACCACGTTGCCGAACCAGCGGGAGACGTGGTCGATGTTGAGCGTGGTCACAGTCCCACCTTCTTGTAGCGGCGCATCAGGAGGCCGTAGCTCGCCGCGATCAGGCCCAGGGCGACGAGGACGTAGACGACGCCCTCGGCGGCGCTCGGGCCCACCCCGCTGGGGGAGGCGGAGGTCGCGCCCAGGAACGCGGACTGCACACCGTCGACGATCGTGATCGGCGAGAACAGTCCGATCCACGGCACGGCGTCGCCGCTGCCCTGGGCGTCGGCGATGGCCTGGAGGGTGGAGACCGCGCCGTAGGTGATGGTCAGCACGGCGATCACGGCCGCGATGCCGAAGCCGCGGCGCGGGGTGACGGATGCGATGACCAGGCCGATGCCGGCGAACAGCAGTGAGAGCAGAGCCACGGAGACCAGCCCCTGTGCGAATCCCTTGGTCTGGTCGGCGAAGTCCAGCTTGGCCAGCAGCGCGCCCACGTAGAGCACGAGCAGCGGAGCGGCCGTGAGGACGAACAGCGCCGAGGCCAGGGCCGCGAACTTGGCGCGGACGTAGTCGGAGGTCTCGATGGGCCGCGAGAAGTACAGCGGAACGGTCTTGAAACGCAGGTCCCGCGAGACGGACTGGGGCGCCTGCGAGGCGACGTACAGGCTGATGACCGCCTGCATGATGATCGCGTAGCGCGTGTAGTCGACGGGCAGTTCCTTGGCCTTGGTGGCGACCGCGACGGCGACCATGATGGCCGCGGGCACGCACATCACCACGAAGAGCAGCATCGGCAGCACCTTCGACTTCACCGAGCGGCCGAGGCCGTAGGAGCCGCGCAGGGACTGCGAGTAAAGGGAGCGGCGGGCGTAGGCGCGGCCCAGGCGCGGGCCGTCGTAGTTGCGGTAGCCGATGTTGTGGATGCGGGTCTGGTCGCCCGGTGCCGGGGCGGGTGCCCCCGTGGAGTGCTCAACCGCCATGGCCGACCGCCTCCTTCCGCTGTTCGCGCTCGTCGCTGCCGGTGAAGACCTCGGAGATGTGGTGCCGGCGCTGCTCCATGCGCACCAGGCCGAGACCGAGGTCCGCGATCACGTCCCGGACCAGGTCGTACGTCTCCTCGCCCTGCGCGGTGAGCAGCAGGACGTGGCCGGCGCCGGGCAGGCCGCTGCCGTCCTCGACGGTCACTCCGCGCGCGTGCAGCGCCTCGCGGACCGCGCGGGTGCCGTCCGGGTGCGCGTCGGAGTCGGTGACCTCGATCGCCAGGGTCGTGGTGGTCTGCGTGAAGTCCGTGGTGGAACTGGAGCGCAGGAGCTTGCCGCCGTCCACGACGACGACGTGGTCGCAGGTGCGCTCCAGCTCGCCCAGCAGATGGGAGGTGACCAGGACCGAGATGCCGAAGTCGGTGTGGATCCTGCGGATCAGGCCGAGCATCTCGTCGCGGCCGACCGGGTCGAGGCCGTTGGTGGGCTCGTCCAGGAA
The DNA here is from genome assembly GCF_021474405.1 of [Streptosporangium] indianense. Taxonomy (GTDB): domain Bacteria; phylum Actinomycetota; class Actinomycetes; order Streptomycetales; family Streptomycetaceae; genus Streptomyces; species Streptomyces indiaensis. Next base: position 87,489 of record NZ_JAKEIO010000005.1, on the reverse strand, counting down.
GACCAGCTGCGGGTCGTGGACGAGGGCCTGCGCGAGCTTGACGCGCTGTTTCATACCGGTCGAGTAGCCGCCGATGGGGCGGTAGCGCTCCTCGTACAGCCCGACGTGGCGCAGGGTGTCGGCGGTGCGCTCGCGCGCGGCGGTGGGCGGCAGCCCGGACATGCGCGCCATGTGGACGACGAACTCGGTGGCCGAGACGTCCGGTGGCAGGCAGTCGTGCTCGGGCATGTAGCCGACCCGCTCACGGATGGCGGCGCCGTCGGTGGCGACATCGAGACCGAGCACTTCGGCGCGGCCCTCGGTGGCGGGGGACAGACCCAGCAGGATCTTGATCAGTGTGGACTTGCCGGCTCCGTTGGCTCCGACGAGTCCGGTCACACCGGGCCCGACGTCCACGGAGAGCCGGTCAAGCGCGGTCACCCGGGGGAACCGCTTGCTCAGGCTTTCGGTCGCGATCACAGTCACCCTACGAAGGTAGGGGCGGGGCGCGTGGCGGTCGTCACTCCGCAGAGCTGTCTTCGGATCAGCCCTGAGTATTACGGGCCCCTAGGGGAGCTGCTCCTTGAGAGTTACCACCACCCGGAAGCCTCTATTGACGAACTCTCTAACAACTGCGAGATTCGCCGGATGACGTTGCTGACGGGCGCGCGGGAGCGCAGGATTCGGGCGGGCGAAGTCGAGCTGTGCGTGGCCGAAATGGGTGATCCGGGACGGCCGACGGTCGTCCTGCTGCACGGCTACCCCGACAGCAAAGAGGTGTGGTCCGAGGTCGCCGCGCGGCTCGTCGGCCGCTTTCACGTGGTGGCGTACGACGTCCGCGGCCACGGCCGGTCGACGGCGCCGCGACCGCTGCGGGGCGGGTTCACGCTGGAGAAGCTGACGGACGACTTCCTGGCCGTCGCGGACGCGGTGAGTCCGGGCGCGCCGGTGCACCTGGTCGGGCACGACTGGGGGTCGGTGCAGGCCTGGGAGTTCACCACCGTGCAGCGCACCAGGGGCCGGATCGCTTCCTTCACCTCGATGTCCGGGCCGTCCCTCGACCACTTCGGACACTGGATCGGCAAGCGGATGAAGCGGCCCACCCCGCGCCGGGTCGGCCAGCTGCTCGGCCAGGGCGCCCGCTCCTGGTACGTGTACCTGCTGCACACGCCCCTGCTGCCCGAGCTGGCCTGGCGCGGCCCGCTCGGCAAGCGCTGGCCACGGATGCTGGAACGCGCCGAGAAGGTGCCCCGGGGTGACTACCCCACCGCGTCCCTGCCGTCGGACGCGGCCCACGGGGCCTGGTTGTACCGGGACAACGTCCGGCCCAGGATGCGCGCTCCCCGCCCGGACGCGCACGCCCACGCGCCCGTGCAGGTCATCACACCCCTGGAGGACCGGTTCCTCTCGGAGCGGCTCCACGACGAACTGGAGCGGTGGGTTCCGCAGCTGACCCGCAGGACCATCCAGGCGGGGCACTGGATCCCCCGCACCCGCCCCGACCGACTGGCCTCGTGGATCGAGGAGTTCGTGACGTCCGTCGAGAGCGGGCGGCCCCCGGTGGCGGCGGACGGCGAGCACGCCGAGCGCTTCGGCGGGCAGCTCGCGCTGGTCACCGGCGCGGGCAGCGGTATCGGGCGGGCGACCGCGCTCGCGTTCGCCGCGGCCGGTGCACGTGTCGTGGTCGTCGACCGGAACGGGGAGGCGGCGGCACGCACCGCCGAGTCCTGCCGCCTTCGAGGCGCTGCCGACGCCTGGGCGGAGACGGTCGACGTCTCCGACGAGCAGGCCATGGAGAAGCTCGCCGACAGGGTCACCACCGAGTACGGGGTGGTGGACGTCCTCGTGAACAACGCGGGGATCGGACTGTCCGGTTCCTTCTTCGACACCACCCCGGAGGACTGGAAGAAGGTCCTCGACGTCAATCTGTGGGGCGTCATCCACGGGTGTCGGCTCTTCGGCCGGCGGATGGCCGAGCGTGGTCAGGGCGGCCACATCGTCAATGTGGCGTCGGCCGCGGCGTACCAGCCGTCCCGCGCGCTGCCCGCGTACAGCACCTCCAAGGCGGCCGTGCTGATGCTCGGCGAGTGCCTGCGGGCGGAGCTCGCCGGGCAGGGGATCGGCGTGACGACGGTGTGCCCGGGCATCGTGAACACCGCCATCACGTCGACCGCGCGCTTCGCCGGGGCCGACGCCCGGGAGGAGAAGAGGCTCCAGCAGCGTGCCGCCCGCCTGTACGGGCTGCGGAACTATCCGCCGGAGAAGGTCGCCCGTGCGATCCTGCGGGCGGTGACGCGCAACGAGGCGGTGGTGCCGGTGACACCGGAGGCGCGGGGTGCGCGGTGGCTGTCGAGGTGGGCACCGCGGGCGCTGCGAGGCCTGGCGCGGATGAAGCCGCCGATGTAGGACGCGGCGTGGCAGGTGCAGGTGAGGCACCGGCCGAGGCGAGGCGAGGCCCAAGTCCTCTGTCGCAGCTCCCAGTTGTCCACAGAAGCGCCAATTCCGCTGTGGATAACCATACTTCGCTGTGGACCAAACCTCCGAGGTGAAACTCGATCGCGTGATTCGGGTCTCTCCCGCACCCTGGTGGGATGGACGAAAGACGCACCGTGAAGGTGTCGAAGTACCTGTCGAAGCATCTGCGCCACCAGCCGGAACGCATCGGGCTCACGCTCGACGAGGCCGGCTGGGTCGAGATCGACACCTTGATCGCCGCGGCAGCCGCACACGGCTTCCGGTTCACCCGCGACGAGCTGGACCATGTCGTCGCCACGAACGACAAACGGCGCTTCGCCGTCGAAGGCACCCGGATCCGCGCCAGCCAGGGCCACAGTGTGGATGTCGACCTCGGACTGGCGTCGGCCACCCCGCCCGCGCACCTCTACCACGGCACCGTCGCCCGCAACCTGGACGCGATCCGGGCCGAGGGCCTGCGCCCGATGAACCGGCATGCGGTGCACCTCTCGCCCGACCGGGAGACGGCGACCCGTGTCGGAGCCCGCCGGGGCCGGCCGGTCGTACTGACGGTCGACGCGGACGCCATGCACCGCGACGGCCATGTCTTCCAGGTCAGCGCGAACGGGGTGTGGCTGGCCGAGGCCGTGCCGGCACGGTACCTGCGCTTTCCCGACTAGATTGTGTCCACCCGGACGCGCACGGTGACTGTTTCACGTGAAACAGGGGGGACCGTCGGTGCTCCCTTAGGCTCGTGTCATGAGTCTGCGTCTGAGCACTGTGATCCTCCCGTACCGCCGCTGGCACGAAGGCGGCCGCGCGGCCTGGACGCGCGCCGAGCAGCTCGGCTTCCACACCGCGTACACCTACGACCACCTGTCCTGGCGCACCTTCCGGGACGGCCCGTGGTTCGGCGCCGTGCCGACCCTCACGGCCGCCGCGAGCGTGACCGACCGGCTTCGGCTGGGCACCCTGGTCACCTCGCCGAACTTCCGGCACCCCGTGACCCTCGCCAAGGAACTGATCTCCCTCGACGACATCTCCGGCGGGCGGGTCACGCTGGGCATAGGCGCGGGCGGCTCCGGCTTCGACGCCACCGCGCTCGGCCAGGAGCCCTGGACCCCGCGCGAGCGGGCCGACCGCTTCGCCGAGTTCGTCCCGCTCCTCGACCGGCTGCTGTGCGAGGACGCCGTGTCGTACGAGGGCGACTTCTACTCCGCCCACGAGGCGCGGAACATCCCCGGCTGTGTGCAGCGCCCCAGGCTGCCGTTCGCGGTGGCCGCGACCGGGCCACGCGGGATGCGGCTCGCCGCCCGGTTCGGGCAGGCATGGGTCACCACGGGCGACCCGAAGCTGTACGAGAACGGCACCCCTGAACAGTCGATTCAGGCCATTCGCGGGCAAGCGGAGCGGCTCGACGACATCTGCGCCGAGGTGGGCCGCGACACGAGCGATCTCGACCGGGTGCTGCTCACCGGATTCACGCCGGACCGTGTCGGACCGCTCCAGTCCCTGAACGCGTTCGTCGACTTCGCCGGACGACATGTGGAGCTGGGCTTCACCGAGATCGTCATCCACTGGCCGATCCCCGACTCGCCGTTCGCCGCGGACGAGAAGGTCTTCGAGCAGATCGCGATGGAGGCACCGGCGCAACTGCGCTGAGCGTCGACGGACAGGCCGGGGGCCCCTGTTCAGGGCGGTATCCACTCACCTGTGCGGAGCCCCGCACGCCCGTGCAGACATGTGCGGGACAATGGCCGGGTGACCTCAGCGACCCGACAGCCCGAGACCGCGGCCGAGACCCTCCCACCGCGGCTGATCGCCACCGACCTCGACGGCACTCTGCTGCGCGACGACAAGTCGGTGTCCCCGCGTACGGTCGCCGCACTGGCCGCCGCCGAGGAGGCGGGCATCGAGGTCTTCTTCGTGACCGGCCGTCCGGCGCGCTGGATGGATGTCGTCAGCGACCATGTGCACGGCCACGGCCTGGCGATCTGCGGAAACGGCGCCGCCGTGGTCGACCTGCACGGCGGCCCCGGTGCCCACCGGTTCGTGAAGGTGCGGGAGCTGGCCCGGGAGAACGCCCTGGACGCCGTACGGCTGCTGCGCGACGCGGCACCGGGCACGGTGTACGCGGTGGAGCAGACCTACGGCTTCTACCAGGAGCCGGCGTACCCGAAGCTGCACATGGAGACACCGGACAGCCTCGCCCCGGCCGAGGAAGTGCTGGGCCCGGACCATCGGGCCGCCGCGGAGCCGGTGCTGAAGATCCTCGCCTACCACCCCGAGCTCGACCCCGACGCGTTCCTGACCCTGGCCCGCCTCGCCATCGGCGACCGTGCCGGCGTGACCCGCTCCAGCCCCAGCGCTCTGCTCGAGATCAGCGGTCCCGGAGTGTCCAAGGCAAGCACTCTCGCCCTGTGCTGCGCCGAGCGCGGCATCTCGCACGAGCAGGTCGTCGCCTTCGGTGACATGCCGAACGACGTGGAGATGCTGACCTGGGCGGGCCGGTCGTTCGCGATGGGCAACGCCCACCCGGACGTGGTCGCCGCCGCCTCGGGCCGGACGGTGGCGAACAACGAGGACGGGGTGGCGGTCGTGATCGAGCAGCTGCTGGCGGAACGGCCGTAGCAGCCGGAGCCGGGTCTGTCAGAGGGACACCCCGCGCGCGGTCAGCCACGAGACCGGGTCCACCGACGAGCCCGACTCCGCTGTGATCCGGGCCTCGAAGTGCAGGTGGGGCCCGGTGGAGTTGCCCGTGGTGCCGGACTGGCCGATCCACTGTCCGGGACTGACGTGCTCCCCCTGGTCGACCGCGAGCGAGGCGAGATGGGCGTACTGCGTGTAGTAGCCGCCCGCGTGCTTGAGCACGACCTCCATCCCGAACGGGCCACCGCAGGACACCTTCACCACCCGGCCCGCGCCCACGGCCCGTACCGGCGTCCCGATCGGCACCGCGAAGTCCTGCCCGGTGTGCCGGTTCGACCAGCGCGCACCACCGCTGCCGTAGGACGCCGACAGCTCGTACGTCTCCACCGGGGCGACCCAGTCGCCGTCGGTGAACCCCGTCACCGGCTGGTCGAGCCGGACGGCTCCGCGGCACGCCCCTGCGGCGACCGCGGCGTCCGCCTGCCCTTGAAGCTCCGAACGGGCCGTCTCCAGCTTCTGCTCGATGTCGGCCTTCAGAGCGGCCAGTTGCGTGTTGCGTCTCTCCAGCGCCTGCCACCGGTCGGCGGCCCTGGCCTCGTCCGCCGCCAGTCGCGCCTCGGCACGCCGGTTCTTGGAGATTGCGTTGTTCACGGCGAGGTCCGCCTGGGAGAAAGCGTGCTGACCGCGCATCAGGCTCTCGGGACTGTCGGCGAGGATGATGTGGGCGGCCACCGGCAGGCCACCGCTGCTGCGGTACTGGGCGCGGGCGATGCGGCCCAGGTCCTCGTGCAGGGAGGCGATGTGTCGCCGCTGCACGTCCAGGAGCGCCTCCGCCCGCTGGGCCTCGGCCCGCTGCGCGTCGGCCTCCTTGCGCCCGGCCTCGTACTGCTGGGTCGCCACCGCGGCCTCCTCGTACAGCCGCACCACCTCGGCGCTGAGGCCGGTCTCCGGGCCGGTGCCGGGTTCCTTGTGCGCTGTCGTCGGCCGGGCCGCGAGCACGGCCAGTGCACACAGCAGGACCGGAACGATCAGCCGAAGGCGGCGATATGAGCGCATGTCAGCGATCGTCACCCAGCACGCGGGCCCGGTCCTGTTCACGTCGTACGGCCGGGGGACCGGCTGCGCCGAACGGCCCAGTGCCCGTGGTGACCGGCTGCACCGGCTGCACCGAGGGACTCGGTGCCCGTAGTGGCCGGCTGCGCCGAAGGTCCCGGTGCCCGTGGGTCGGCTGCTACCGCGCTCCCACCAGCGACTGTGCCGCCGCCTCGCGGTCCGCCATCCTCCGCAGCGGCCCGTCCACCGCCAGCAGGTCCGCGTACGGACCACGCTGCACGACCCGGCCCCGGTCGAGCACGAGCACCTCGTCGACCGCTTCGAGGCCGGCCAGCCGGTGCGTGATGAGCAGCGTCGTGCGTCCCTCGGTGACGGCCAGCAGATCGGCGGTGAGCGCGTCGGCCGTCACCAGGTCGAGGTGCTCGGCGGGCTCGTCCAGCACCAGGACGGGGAAGTCGGCGAGCAGGGCCCGGGCCAGTGCCAGCCGCTGGCGCTGGCCTCCCGACAGCCGCGCCCCGTGCTCGCCGACGAGCGTGTCCAGACCCTCGGGCAGGCTGTCCGCCCAGTCCAGCAACCTGGCACGGCCCAGCACGGCACGCAGCTCGTTCTCGGTGGCCTCCTTGCGGGCGAGCAGCAGGTTCTCGCGCAGCGAGCTGTCGAAGAGGTGCGCATCCTGTGCACACAGCCCGACGAACCTCCGTACGTCGTCACCGTAGAGCGCGTACGCGTCCACACCCCCGAGCGTGTACGACCCGGCCTCCGCGTCGAGGAACCGCAGCAGCGCCTGCGCCAGGGTGGTCTTGCCGGAGCCGGAGGGCCCGACCACGGCGATCCGGCGCCCCTCCTCCAGGGTCAGATCGAGCCTGCCGAGCGCCTCCCGGTCCTGCCCGGCGTGCCGGGCGGTCAGTCCCTTGACGACGACCGGGAACGGCGACGCGGGCGCCTGCCGGGGCCGCTCCGGCTCCCGCACCGGCTCCGGCGCGTCCAGCACCTCGTACACCCGTTCCGCGCTGCGGCGCACGCGCTGCCGGTACTGCACGGCGAGCGGCAGCCCGAGCACGGCCTCGAAGGCGGCGAGCGGGGTGAGGACGACGACGGCCATGGCCACGCCGTCGAGCCGCCCCGCGGCGACCGCCTGGGCGCCGGCCAGGGCAGCGGCCGTGACGGTCAGCCCGGAGACCAGCGCGGTGAGACCGTCGCCCAGGGCGGTGGCGGTGGCCGCGCGCGAGGCGATCCGGGTCAGCGTTCCGTCGGCCTCGCGGGTCTGGGCGGTCCGCGCGGGCAGGGCACCGGCGACGGCCAGTTCCGCGGTGCCGGTCAGCAGATCGGTCACCCTCGTCGCGAGCACCCCGCGGGCGGGCGCCAGGGTGTGCTCGGCCCGCCGGGCCACCACTCCCGTGATCAGCGGCACACCGACCCCCGCCGCCAGGAGCCCGGCCGCGAGCACCGCCCCGGCCTCGGGCAGCAGCCACGCCGTGAAGCCGACCGACGCGGCCGACACGACCAGGGCTGCCCCGACCGGCAACAGCCACCGCAGCCAGTAGTCCTGCAGCGCGTCCACGTCCGCGACCAGCCGGGACAGCAGATCACCCCGGCGGACCCGGAGAAGTCCGGCCGGTGCCAGCCGCTCCAGCCGGCGGAACACCGCGACCCGGGTGTCGGCCAGCATCCGCAACACGGCGTCGTGCGACACCAGCCGCTCGGCGTACCGGAACACGGCCCGCCCGATCCCGAACGCCCGCGTCGCGGTGACGGCCATCATCAGATACAGCACGGGCGGCTGCTGCGAGGCACGCGAGATCAGCCACCCCGAGGTGGCCATCAGCCCCACGGCACTCCCCAGCGCGAGACTCCCCAGCAGCAGGGCGAGTCCCAGCCGCCCGCGCCGGGCACCGGACAGCGCGCGGACGCGGCCGAGGACTCCGGCGGAAGCGGACGGTTCGTCGGACTCGGCCGGGGCGGTCGCCTCGGTCTCGACAGAGCGGGTCTCGGTGCCGGGCGCCGCTGCGGACGTCGCGGGCACCACAGGGGCGGCTTCGGGCTCCGCCAGCCGCACGACCCGGTCGGCGACCTCCAGCAGCGCCGGCCGGTGCACCACCAGCAGGACCGTCCGGCCGGCCGCGAGACGGCGCACCGCTGCGACGACCTCGGCCTCGGTGGCCCCGTCCAGCGCCGCCGTCGGCTCGTCGAGCAGCAGCACGGGCCGGTCCGCGAGGAAAGCGCGGGCCAGCGCGAGCCGTTGCCGCTGCCCGGCGGACAGCCCGGCGCCGTCCTCACCGAGCACGGTCTCGACACCCGCGGGCAGCGCGTCGACGAACTCCAGCGCCCCGGCGTCCCCAAGCGCCCGCCGGACGGAAGCGTCATCGGCACCGGGCCGTGCCAGCCGTACGTTCTCGGCGATCGTCCCGGCGAAGAGGTGGGGCCGCTGCGGCACCCACACGATCCGGGAGTGCCACTGCTTCAGGTCGGCGTCGGCGAGATCGACACCCCCGACCCACACCCGCCCCTCGGCGGGTCGGGCGAACCCCAGCAGAACGCTCAGCAGCGTCGACTTGCCGGCGCCACTCGGTCCCACCAGTGCGACCGTCTCCCCGGGCTCGACGCGGAAGGTCACGTCCGAGACGGCATCCGCCGAGCGCCCCGGGTACCGGACGGTCACGCCCTCGAAGGACAGCGCACCCTCCGGCACGGCCACGGAACCGGACGCCGGGACGGGCGTCTCCAGGACCTCGAAGATCTCCTCGGCGGCGGCGAGCCCCTCGGCCGCCGCGTGGTACTGGGCCCCCACCTGCCGCAACGGCAGATAGGCCTCGGGCGCGAGGATCAGGATGACCAGGCCGACGTACAGGTCCATCTCCCCGTGCACCAGCCGCATGCCGATCGTCACGGCGACCAGCGCCACCGAGATCGTCGCGAGCAGTTCCAGAGCGAAGGAGGAGATGAAGGCGATCCGCAGCGTCCGCATGGTCGCCCGCCGGTACTCGCCGGTGATGCGCCGGATCGACTCGGCCTGCGCCTTGGCCCGGCCGAAGACCTTCAGCGTCGGCAGCCCCGCGACGACGTCCAGGAAGTGCCCGGACAGCCGCGACAGCAGCTGCCACTGACGGTCCATCCGGGACTGGGTGGCCCAGCCGATCAGCACCATGAAGACCGGGATGAGGGGCAGGGTGCCCACGATGACGGCCGCGGAGACCCAGTCCTCGGTGACGATCCGCGCCAGCACCGCCACCGGCACGACCACCGCGAGACCCAACTGTGGCAGGTACCGCGAGAAGTAGTCGTCCAGGGCGTCGACGCCTCGGGTGGCCAGGGCGACCAGCGAACCGGTCCGCTGCCCGCCCAGCCGGCCGGGCCCCAGCTCGACGGCACGCTCCAGCAGTCGTCCCCGCAGCTCGGACTTCACCGCCGCGCTCGCCCGGTGCGCGGCGAGCTCGGTGAGCCAGCCGACCAGCGCCCGCCCGACCGCGACAGCGGCCAACAGCAACAGGGGAGTGCCGAGTTCGGACACCGCCATGCGGTGCTGGAACGCGCCGACGACCACCTCGGCGATGAGCATCGCCTGAGCGATGACCAGCCCCGCCCCCACGGCCCCGAGGGCCACGACCGCCACCAGGAACAGTCGGGTGGAACGGGCGTAGCGCAGCAGACGGGGATCGATCGGTTTCACGTGAAACACACCTCAGTGCACGGTCTCGGCGATGTGCTGCGTGCCGATCCGCTTGCGGAACACCCAGTAGGTCCAGCCCTGGTAGAGCAGGACGACCGGAGTGGCGATCCCGGCACACCAGGTCATGATCTTCAGCGTGTAGGGGCTGGAGGAGGCGTTGGTGACCGTCAGGCTCCAGTCCGGGTTCAGCGTCGACGGCATGACGGTCGGGAAGAGCGTCAGGAACAGCATCGCCACCGTGGCCACGATGGTGAGTCCCGACCACGCGAACGCCCAGCCCTCGCGTCCGGCCCGTGCCGCGACCAGGGCGATGAGGAGCGAGGCCACGGCAGCGACCATCGCCACCAGCGACGAGCCGTCACCGCGATCGGCCTGCGTCCACAGCAGGAAGGCGAGCGCCAGCAAAGCGGTCACGGCTCCGACGCGCAGCGCCAGCTTCCGCGCCCGCTCCCGGATCTCCCCGACCGTCTTGAGCCCGACGAACACCGTGCCGTGGAAGGTGAACAGGGACAGTGTGACCAGGCCGCCCAGCAGTGCATACGGATTGAGCAGGTCCAGAACGCCGCCGGCGTAGTTGAAGTCCTGGTCGATCTGCACGCCCCGCACGATGTTGCCGAAGGCGACACCCCACAGGAACGCGGGCAGCAGCGAGGCCCAGAAGATCGCCGTCTCCCAATTGCGCTGCCAGTTCTCCTCGGGCCGCTTCACGCGGTACTCGAAGGCCACCCCCCGGACGATCAGGCAGACCAGGATGAGCAGCAGGGGCAGGTAGAAGCCGGAGAAGAGCGTGGCGTACCACTCGGGGAAGGCGGCGAAGGTGGCGCCGCCCGCGGAGAGCAGCCACACCTCGTTGCCGTCCCAGACGGGGCCGATGGTGTTGATCAGCACCCGCTTCTCGGGCCGGTTCCGGGCGAGCAGCTTCGTGAGCACGCCGACCCCGAAGTCGAAGCCCTCCAGGAAGAAGTAGCCGGTCCACAGGACGGCGATCAAGACGAACCAGACGTCGTGCAGTTCCATGACTGTGCAGCTCCCTCGGCCTAGTACGAGAAGGCCATCGGCTTGTCGGCGTCACGGGAGTCGCCGCCGATCTTCGTGGGCGGGTTGAGGTCGGCCTCGGTGAGTTCCGGCGGGCCCGCCTTGACGTACTTGACCAGCAGCTTCACCTCGACGACGGCGAGGATCGCGTACAGCGTGGTGAAGACGACCATCGACGTGATGACCTCGGCCTGCGAGACACCGGGGGAGACCGCGTCCCGCGTCTGGAACAGGCCGTAGACGACCCACGGCTGGCGGCCCATCTCGGTGAAGATCCAGCCCCAGGAGCTGGCGATCAACGGGAAGCCCAGGGTCAGGATCGCGATGCGCCAGTACCACTTGGTGAGGGTCGGGCCGAGTGCCTTCTTCGGCAGCAGGACGAGATGAGGCACCTCGTCGTCGCCCACCCTCAGGTGCTGCGGCAGCATGAACTTCTTGCGGGTCAGCCACAGCCCGGCCAGGCCGATGGCGAACGACGTCATACCGAAGCCGATCATCCACCGGAAGCCCCAGTAGGCGACGGGGATGTTGGGCCGGTAGTCGCCCGGTCCGTACTTCTCCTGCTCGGCCTTGTTGACGTCGTTGATGCCGGGGACGTACGAGCTGAAGTCGTCTTTCGCGAGGAAGGACAGCAGTCCGGGGATCTCGATGGCGACCTTGTTGTGGCCCTTGTCGACGTCACCGACGGCGAAGACCGAGAAGGGAGCCGGCTTCTCGCCGTCCCACAGCGCCTCGGCCGCGGCCATCTTCATCGGCTGCTGCTGGTACATGATCTTGCCGAGCACGTCACCGCTGACCGCGGTGAGGAGGCCGCCGATGACGACGGTGACCAGGCCCAGCCGGAGCGAGGTCTTCATCACGGAGACGTGCTTCTTGCGGACCAGGTGGAAGGCGGCGATGCCGACCATGAAGGCGCCACCGGTGAGGAACGCCGCGGTGAGCGTGTGGAAGACCTGGGCGAGCGCGGTGTTCTGGGTCAGCACGAGCCAGAAGTCGGTGAGCTCGGCCCGGCCCTTCGCCTCGTTGATCCGGTAGCCGACGGGGTGCTGCATCCAGGAGTTGGCCGCGAGGATGAAGTAAGCCGACAGGATCGTGCCGATGGAGACCATCCATATACAGGCCAGGTGGATCTTCTTCGGCAGCTTGTCCCAGCCGAAGATCCACAGGCCGATGAAGGTGGACTCGAAGAAGAAGGCGATCAGGGCCTCGAAGGCCAGCGGCGCACCGAAGACGTCACCGACGAAGCGCGAGTAGTCGGACCAGTTCATGCCGAACTGGAACTCCTGCACGATGCCGGTGACCACGCCCATCGCGATGTTGATCAGGAAGAGCTTGCCCCAGAACTTCGTCGCCCGGAGGTACTTCTCCTTCTCCGTCCGCACCCACGCCGTCTGCAGACCGGCCGTGAGCGCGGCCAGCGAGATCGTCAGGGGGACGAACAGAAAGTGGTAGACGGTGGTGATTCCGAACTGCCATCGCGCCAGGGTCTCCGGCGCCAAAGCCAGGTCCACGTCGCCGCTCCTTACATACGCTTGTGAAAGCGTTCACATTCACAAGCCATTATGCAGCACGGACATTCGAGCGCCCCGAGGGGGTCCCTGTCTCCCCCGTCACAGTCAACCCCTTGGCTGGAACTTCAACATATTGTTGAATCGGCGGCATGCAAGCACCACTCCAGATACGGATATCTTGGCCTTCGGGGCACCTCAACGCGTCGCTCGACGACACGGTCACCAGTCAGGCCCTCGCCAGGGCGCTGCCCCTCGTCTCCACGGCTCGAACCTGGGGCGCGGAGGTGTACTTCGACACGGAGGTTTCCGTTTCACGTGAAACAGGCGCCCGCGAGGTCGTCGAGCCGGGGACCGTCGCCTTTTGGACCGACGGTGACGCCCTCGCCCTCCCCTACGGCCCCACGCCGATCTCACGGGGCGACGAATGCCGTCTCGCCGGGCCGTGCAATGTCCTGGGCCGCCTCGACGGCGACCCGGGACTGCTCGCAACCGTGCGGGACGGCGACCCGTCCGCGTGGAACTCCTGGACCTCTGACCGGACACGCGGAGCGCGACAGCCCTCCAGTCCTTGACCGGACTCGCGGAGCGCCACAGCCTCCTTGTCCGTACCGGACTCGCGGAGCGCCACAGCTCCCTGCATCCCGGTAGGCACACGAAGCCCTACTGCTCCTTGCGGAACCCTTCCGACACCTTCAGGAAGATGTCGTTCCCCTCGGCCTCCCCGACCGTCACCCGCACACCCTCGCCCGGGAACGGCCGGATCACCACTCCCGCCTGCTCACAGGCCTGCGCGAAGGCGACCGTGCGCTCCCCCAGCCGCAGCCACACGAAGTTGGCCTGGGTCTCCGGCACCGTCCAGCCCTGCGAGCGCAGCCCGTCGACCACGCGCGTGCGCTCACACACCAGCGAACCGACCCGGCCGAACAGTTCGTCCTCGGCGCGCAGTGAGGCGATCGCCGCCTCCTGCGCGAGCTGGCTCACGCCGAACGGCACCGCCGTCTTGCGCAGCGCCGCCGCCACCGGCTCATGGGCGATGGCGAAACCGACCCGCAGGCCGGCGAGGCCGTACGCCTTGGAGAAGGTCCGCAGGACACAGACGTTGGGCCGGTCGCGGTAGATCTCGACACCGTCCGGCACCTCGGGGTCGCGGATGAACTCACGGTAGGCCTCGTCGAGGACCACCAGGACATCGCGCGGGACCCGGTCGAGGAACCGCTCCAGCTCCGCCCGCCGCACCACCGTGCCGGTCGGGTTGTTGGGGTTGCAGACGAAGATCAGCCGGGTCCGGTCGGTGATCGCGTCGGCCATCGCGTCGAGGTCGTGCACATCGCCGGGGGTCAGCGGTACCTGGACCGACGTCGCGCCGCTGATCTGCGTGATGATCGGGTACGCCTCGAAGGACCGCCAGGCGTACATCACCTCGTCGCCGGGGCCGGACGTGGCCTGGATCAGCTGCTGGGCGACACCGACCGAGCCGGTACCGGTGGCCAGGTGGGAGAGAGGCACGCCGAACCGCTCGGACAGCTCGTTCATCAGCGCCGTACAGGCCATGTCCGGGTAGCGGTTGAAGTTGCAGGCCGCCGCCGTCACGCTCTCCATCACGCCCGGCAGCGGCGGATACGGGTTCTCGTTGGAGGACAGCTTGTAGGCCACCGGCCCACCTGCCGCGGCGGGCTTGCCCGGCTTGTAGGTGGGGATCCCCTCCAGCTCGGCGCGCAGCTTGGGGCTCGTCTCGCTCACCGCAGTCCTCCTCGTGAAGACCGGCGGCCCATGACCGCCGCCGACATCCAATACTCCTCACCTTATGAGGATTCGGCGCCGCTGCGTATAGCCACGACCGAGCGGCCGGCCCCGTCCTCCTCTGTCCCACGGGCATCTGGGGCATCACCACACCAAGGCGTATGAATGCGGGGGCGCGCCGCACATATATCTATGCGCCGGTGGTGTACGCCGTGGCGCGCATCCCCCGTGCAGGTGAGTTGAGACCTCTTCGCAACCTCAGCCACTTGGCAGGCACGTGCGCGCCGACAACACACGTACCGTCAAGAAAGCGCTCAACCTCCTTGAGTTCCAAGGCAATTGAAGTGAAATGATCATGCAGAAACGTGCCTGTCAACGCGTGCATATGCGTCCGCACTACCCCACCGCATGAGCCCTACTATCGGCTCGCCATGACAGCAGCAGGGAAGCACCAGGTGAGTCGCGCGGAAACCTCACGGCGAGGCAGCCGACCGGGTCGGGCCGGCATCAGAGACGTGGCCGCCGCCGCCGGAGTCTCCATCACGACCGTCTCCGACGCCCTCAACGGCAAGGGCCGGCTCCCGGACGCCACCCGGCGCCATGTCCGGGAAGTCGCCGACCGGCTGGGCTACCGGCCCTCGGCCGCCGCCCGGACCCTCCGTACCGGCAAGTCGGGCCTCATCGGCCTGACCGTGACCACGTACGGGGATGAACCTTTCACCTTCACGGAGTTCGCGTACTTCGCCGAGATGGCGCGGGCCGCGACCTCCGCCGCGCTCGCCCGCGGCTACGCCCTCGTCATCCTGCCCGCGACCTCCCGCCACGACGTGTGGTCGAACGTCGCCCTGGACGGCACGGTCGTCATCGACCCCTCCGACCAGGACCCGGTCGTCAGCGAGCTGGTCCGGCAGGGGCTACCGGTGGTCTCCGACGGCCGCCCGGCCGGTGCGCTGCCGGTCACGGCCTGGGTCGACAACGACCACGAGGCCGCCGTCCTCGGCATCCTCGACCACCTGGCCGCCGCCGGCGCCCGCCGCATCGGTCTGCTGACCGGTACGACGACGGACACCTACACCCACCTGTCGACCACCGCATACCTGCGCTGGTGCGAGCGCGTGGGACAGGACCCGGTGTACGAGGCCTATCCGGCGCACGATCCATGCGCGGGCGCCGTCGCCGCCGACCGCCTCCTCGCCCGGCCCGACCGGCCCGACGCGGTCTACGGACTGTTCGACCCGAACGGCACCGACCTGCTCGCCGCCGCCCGCCGGTACGGCCTGCGCGTCCCCGACGACCTGCTGCTGGTCTGCTGCAGCGAGTCCACGGTGTACGCCAACACCGAGCCGCCCATCACCACCCTCTCCCTGAAACCGCGCCGCATCGGCACCGCGGTGGTGCAGCTCCTCATCGACGCCATCGAGGGAGTGCAATCCGACCACACGGTGGAGCAGGTGATACCGACGGAGCTGATCGTGCGCACCTCGTCCCAGCGACGCCCGCCGCGCACGACGGTCAGCCCCCCGCGATCGCCCGAGGGCGCCTAGGCCCCGCACCGGGCCAGGGGGAAGAACGCACTCCCGGGGAGAAACAGGGCCGGTCCCCCGGAGAGAAGGGATCGTTCTCGCGAAGAGAAGAAGGGCGAAGGCGGTCACACGGTGGTCAAAGCCCGGCCCAATCGGGGCGAAAGCCGCGGTGAACTGGACTCTTGCTCTGATTCAGCACCCCTGGGTCATCACATGGCGCGATCCGCATTCCTATGATGGGCCCACGGCACCCGCGGGCCGCCACGACCAGGCAGTCCGATGCGGTGCAACGCGGCGCGATGGTGGAGGGGTCGATGACTCAGGGGGCCGGTCAGGGACCCGAGGTGGAGCGGACGGCGACGCTGCGCGACTTCCGGGTGCCCGCGTACGTCCACGAGGCCGGTCCGTACGTCCACAGCGTCCGCCCCGAGGTCGCCCCGCCGCCCGAGGAGACCTACCCCGAGGGATACACGCCGACCCAGCGCGACCTCCCCGTCGTCAACCGGGGTGACACTGTTCAGGTGACCGTGGATCCCGAGACCGCCGCCCCGCAGTCCACCACCGGGCAGGGCCCGCTGTACGTCGTGGGGGACGTGCACGGCTACCTCGACCAGCTGGTGTCCGCCCTCCAGGAGAAGGGCCTGCTCGACGCGGCCGGCAACTGGTGCGCGGGCACCGCCCGGCTCTGGTTCCTCGGCGACTTCACCGACCGCGGCCCGGACGGCATCGGCGTCATCGACCTGGTCATGCGGCTGTCCGCCGAGGCCGCCGCGGCCGGCGGCTACTGCAAGGCGCTCATGGGCAACCACGAGCTGCTCCTGCTGGGTGCGAAGCGGTTCGGCGACACCCCCGTCAACTCCGGAGCGGGCACCGCCACCTTCCAGGCGGCCTGGCTGCTCAACGGCGGCCAGAAGACCGACATGGACCGCCTCCAGGACCACCACCTGCAGTGGATGTCCCGCCTGGACGCCGTCGAGGAGGTCGACGGACACCTGCTCGTCCACTCCGACACCACCGCCTACCTCGACTACGGCCGCTCCATCGAAGAGGTCAACGACACCGTCCGCGAGACGATCACCCGCAACGACGCGGACGAGGTCTGGGACCTGTTCCGTAAGTTCACCAAGCGGTTCTCCTTCCGCGACGAGGGTGGCGCGGACGCCGTGCGCTCCCTGCTCGATACGTACGGCGGCACTCGCATCGTTCACGGGCACAGCCCGATTCCGTATCTGCTCGGCGAGGTCGGCTCGGAGGAGGACGAGGAGAGCCGCGACCCCGTGATCGAGGGCCCGCACGTCTACGCCGACGGACTCGCCATCGCGATGGACGGCGGCGTGACCATGGCCGGAAAGCTGCTGGTCCAGCAACTGCCGCTGGAGACGTGAACGTTCACCGCGCAGGCGTCCCGGGTCGGCGGACCGGGCCGGTGAGGGGCCAATTTCGGTAAACCCCCTGTCACCGCATACCGTCGCCGCTCTACCATCGGCTTATCCGTAGCAGGCTCCCCTCCGTTTCTGCCCGACGGCTCGTCAGCATGCCGAGCCCCAAGCCCTACGGAGCATCGGGGGATGCACATGAACAGCGTTCCGCAGCACCTGCTGAGCGAGGACCGCCAGGAATACGAGCGGATCCTCGATGAGGCGCTGCGCTCCGCACCACACCGTCCGGAACTGGCCGCTGTCGGACAGCGGCTCAACCCCGAACAGCTGCGCACCATGGCCCTGAGCGCCACCGCGCTCATCACCGCGGCCGCGGCGACCGAATACCAGCACTACGTCAAGGTCCGCGACGAACTGCGCCAGCCGGCGTCGGCCGGTTCACCGGCCGTGCACGGCTCCGGATCCGGCTCCTCCGAGCCGGGCACGGACGCCTCGGGGCTCGCCGCCACCGTGGGAGGGGTCGCGGAGGCCACCGGCGCGGGCGCCGTCGCCGTCGTCGCCGTCCTCGCACCCGTCCTGGCCGGGACCGCCGCGGCGATCTTCCTGCTCGTCGGCTACCTCCTGCGGATGCTCGACCCCGATCAGGGATTCGCCCGGACCATGCTCACCACGGGCTGGGTGTTCGGTGCCGTGACCGCGGTCGCGATCCTCGTCGCCGCCGTGGGGCTGCTGCTCACCGCCCTGCGCAACAAGCCCACGGCCGAGGTCGGGCCGTACGGCGAACTGCGGGGCGAGGTGGCCCAGGCCAAGGAGGCCTGGCACGAGGCCCTGCTGGAACGCGGCATCCTGCCCTTTCTGCAGGAAGCACTCGCCGACCCCGGCGCGGCCGCGGCCCTGCACCCCACGCCCTCGTCCACACCGGTCAGCCGCATGCCGCACCTCGGCTACGACCGCCCGGGGTTCACGAGCCCCGACGACGGCGACCGCGGGTCGCGCCCCAGCTTCAGCAGCCCGGACTATTCCAGCCCGGACTTCGGAGGACCGGAGCACCAGCCGGACTGACCGTCGGAGCATCCCTCGGGGTCCGTTCCGAGCGGCGGCTCCCACAGGCCGGGGGCCGGGGCCCACCCGCCCCCGGGCCTGTGCGCGGGCGGTCAGTCCGCGATGGGCAGGTACACGCGGTTGCCGCTCGCGGCGAACTCCTTCGACTTCAGGGCCATGCCCTCCTCGATCTCGTTCCGGGTGCCGCCGTGTTCCCGGCGGATGTCCTGCGAGATCTTCATGCTGCAGAACTTGGGACCGCACATCGAGCAGAAGTGAGCCGTCTTGGCCGGCTCGGCGGGCAGGGTCTCGTCGTGGAACTCCCGTGCCGTGTCCGGGTCGAGGGCCAGGTTGAACTGGTCCTCCCACCGGAACTCGAAACGGGCGTCGGACAACGCGTCGTCCCACTCCTGCGCACCCGGGTGTCCCTTGGCGAGGTCCGCCGCGTGGGCCGCGATCTTGTAGGTGATGACGCCGGTCTTGACGTCGTCGCGGTTCGGCAGGCCCAAGTGCTCCTTGGGGGTGACGTAGCACAGCATCGCCGTGCCCCACCAGGCGATCATCGCGGCGCCGATGCCGGAGGTGATGTGGTCGTACGCCGGGGCGACGTCCGTGGTCAGCGGGCCGAGCGTATAGAACGGAGCTTCATCGCAGATCTCCTGCTGAAGGTCGATGTTCTCCTTGATCTTGTGCATCGGGACGTGGCCCGGGCCCTCGATCATGGTCTGTACGTGGAAACGCTTGGCGATCCGGTTGAGTTCCCCGAGCGTCCTCAACTCCGCGAACTGTGCCTCGTCATTGGCGTCCGCGATCGAGCCGGGCCGGAGGCCGTCGCCGAGCGAGTACGTGACGTCGTAGGCCGCGAGGATCTCGCAGAGCTCCTCGAAGTTCTCGTACAGGAACGACTCCTTGTGGTGCGCGAGGCACCAAGCGGCCATGATCGAGCCGCCGCGGGAGACGATGCCGGTCTTGCGGTTCGCCGTCAACGGCACGTAGGCCAGGCGCACCCCCGCGTGGACCGTCATGTAGTCCACGCCCTGCTCGGCCTGTTCGATGACCGTGTCCTTGTAGATCTCCCAGGTCAGCTCCTCGGCCCGGCCGTCGACCTTCTCCAGTGCCTGGTAGAGCGGCACCGTGCCTATGGGCACGGGGGAGTTGCGCAGCACCCACTCGCGCGTGGTGTGGATGTTGCGGCCGGTGGACAGGTCCATGACCGTGTCGGCGCCCCAGCGGGTCGCCCAGGTCATCTTCTCGACCTCCTCCTCGATGGAGGACGTCACCGCCGAGTTGCCGATGTTGGCGTTGACCTTCACCAGGAACCGCTTGCCGATGATCATCGGCTCGATCTCCGGGTGGTTGACGTTGGCCGGCAGCACGGCTCGGCCTGCGGCGATCTCGTCGCGCACGACCTCGGGCGAGACGTTCTCCCGGATGGCCACGTACTCCATCTCGGGCGTGATCTCGCCGCGGCGGGCGTACGCGAGCTGGGTGACCGCCTCGCCGTTCCTGCCGCGGCGCGGCTGGCGGGGCCGGCCGGGGAAGACCGCGTCCAGATTGCGGAGACCGCCGCGGGGCGAGGTGTGCTTGATGCCGTCGTCCTCGGGACGGACGGGGCGGCCCGCGTACTCCTCGGTGTCGCCGCGGGCGATGATCCAGTTCTCGCGCAGTGGCGACAGGCCCCTGCGGACGTCGGTGTCGACGAGTGGATCGGTGTAAGGGCCTGACGTGTCGTACAGCGTGACCGCCTGGCCGTTGGTGAGGTGCACCTGACGAACCGGCACGCGCAGGTCGGGGCGGGTGCCCTCGATGTACGCCTTGTGCCAGCCGATGGACTTCCCGGCCTCCTCGGACGTCTCGTCCTGAACGGAGGCAGGCGTGCGTGCGTCCTTGTCGGTCATGAGACCTACTCCCTACGCCGGCATTACCCGGTAACAGGTTCGGCGGTCGACGCAGCGGTTTCCGTCCGGCGATGCTTCGTGTGAAACATCACTCGACTCCGGCGATGTTTCATGTGAAACATCGCTGGGACGGAGGTCAGCGCCCTCTCAGCCCGGTGCTCCGAGCTCCCGCGTGTACAAAAGGTGCCCCCACGCTAGCGGCAATTCTGGCGCGGTGAACAGAGGGCCCCCCTCGTTCTTGCGATGATCGGGCGGTGACCACGACGCAGCGTCCCTCCTACCCCTCGCCCGAGCCGCCCCGCGGATCCGGCGCCGGAAACGGCAACGGCCGTGGTGACGGTCCGGGTGAGGGCCATGATTTCGTCGGCGGGTCCGGACAGGGTCCGGCCGAGCCACAGCAGCCGCGCGGACCGCAGGGGCAGGGCGTGACGCAGCCCCCGGCCCCGAGACGGGCCCCCCAGTACGGGTACGGGCAGGACGCGGGCTTCGGCCCCCAGGACCGCGGTGAGTACGGGCGGGGGCCCGGTCAGGGCCACGCTGCCGGGCACGGCCCGGGACCCGCCGGAGGGCAGGGTCCCGGCCACGACGGAGGCGGCGGACCGGGGCACGGTCACGGCGGAGACGGTGGACCGGGGCACGGAGACGGCGGCCACGGACACGGCGGAGACGGCGGCCACGGACACGGACACGGTCACGGCCCGGGTGGCGGGCACGGGCACTCCCACAGTCATGGCCCGGCCACCCCCGTCTCCCTGCACCTGCGCAAGGTCATCGCGGCGATCCTGATCCCGTTCGCCGCCGCCGTCCTGGTCGGTCTCGCCGTGCTGTGGCCGGGCGGCGCCCCTGGGCACGAGCGCACCGGCGTCGGTTTCGACCGGCAGACGCAGGACGCCACCGTCACCAAGGTGGTCGAGGTGAGCTGCAAGGAGGCCGGCGCTTCGGGCGTTCCACCGACCGGCGACACGTCCACCGCCGAGGGCTCCTCCGCGGTGCGGGAGGAGAAGGGCACCTGCAAGCGGGCGACCATCCGGGTCGACACCGGCGACGACAAGGGCCGTACCTTCACCGAGATCGTCCAGCCGGACCAGTCCCGCCAGTTGCAGGAGGGCCAGGAGGTCGTGGTCGCCTACGAGCCTTCGGCGCCGAAGGACCTGCAGTACTCGGTCACCGACATCAACCGCGGTATGCCCATGGCGCTGCTCGCGGGCATCTTCGCCATCGCCGTGGTGGTCGTCGGGCGGATGCGGGGCGTCATGGCGCTGGTCGCGCTGGCCATCAGCTTCATGGTGCTGAACGTCTTCATCCTGCCCGCGATCCTTCAGGGCTCCAACCCGCTGGTCGTGGCGGTGGTCGGCGCGAGCGCCATCATGCTCATCGCGCTGTACCTGTGTCACGGCCTGTCCGCACGGACATCCGTCGCGGTGCTCGGCACCCTCATCTCACTGCTGCTGATCGGCATCCTCGGCTCGGTGTTCATCGACTGGGCGGCCCTGACCGGCAACACCGACGACAACACCGGGCTGATCCACGGCCTCTACCCGACGATCGACATGAGCGGTCTGCTGCTGGCCGGCGTCATCATCGGCTCGCTCGGTGTGCTCGACGACGTCACGGTCACGCAGACCTCGGCGGTCTGGGAGTTGCACGAGGCCAACCCGTCGATGGGCTGGCGGGGGCTCTACCGCGCGGGGATCCGGATCGGCCGCGACCACATCGCCTCGGTCGTCAACACGCTCGTCCTCGCCTACGCGGGTGCCGCGCTGCCGCTGTTGCTGCTGTTCTCCATCGCGCAGTCCAGTGTGGGGACGGTCGCCAACAGCGAGCTGGTCGCGGAGGAGATCGTGCGCACGCTGATCGGTTCGATCGGCCTGGTCGCCTCGGTGCCTGTCACCACCGCCCTGGCGGCGCTGGTGGTCTCGGCCGACCGTCCCGGCACGGAGCCCGCCCTGGAGACCACCGCGGCCCCGGCGCGCGGAGGAAGAGGCCGACGCCGCAAGCGCTGACGCCTGCGCGTTCGGGACGCCCCCGCCGACCGGAGGAAGACCGAACCGAGGAGGGTCGTCGCGAGAACGGCCGACCCGACAAGGCAGACCCGCAAAGGCCGAGCCACAAAGGGCCGACCCGCAAAGGCCGACTCGAAGAAGATCGTAGGACGATCGCAGGAAGAAGCGTTCCTGCACAGCTCGGCGGCACCCGGTGAAGCGTTACTCCACCGTGCCGCCGGGTCCATGTCTCAGCCGGCGCCCTGCTCGGCGAGGATGCGGTCCAGGGCCTCGTCGAGGTGCGCGTCGAAGTCGGCGAGCGAACCCTCCTGGCCCAACGGCACCAACTTGTCCGTACGGTCGAGGAAAGCGACGAGCGGTGCCGTCGACGACCGGAACAACGCCTGGTCGCTGCCCACCTGAAGCCGGATCAACACCTCGCCCAAGGCATCGGGTTCGACGGGCGTGACGCGCACATCGCCCTCCCCGCACGGCTGGCCGACCCCGTCGATCAGCAACTCCCGCCCGAAAGCCCACGTCACCGGGGCATCACCGGGCAAGTGGAACGTCAGCCGGACGGCATAGGGATCACTGGACTCATAGCGCAGCTCCACCGGAATGCGGAAGGAGAGCTCCTCTGACACGAGAAAGCTCATCATGACCTCTGCTTGTACGGACTCGCGCATCGACAACCCCGTCAATCGCCGTTACTGGCCGGGAACAAACCTCTGACACTTGGTGGAATCTTGCTGAACGTACACAGCAGATCACAAGGAGTGAGTTTTCACATACTGATAGAGAGCGCGAGCGAGCCGAGCACACGCCCGACCTCGACCTGCAGTTGACGCGCCGCGGGCAGCAGCCGGTCGACCTGGTGTGCGGGGAGTGAAATGGCCATCGTCGCTGCCGTACTGCCGAGCGTGAGGGGAATCGCGGCGCAGACCGAGCCCAGGGCATACTCCTGGCGCTCGGTCACCGGCTCCATGCGCCGGAGCCGCTCCAGGCGTCTCAGCAGACTGTGGTTGTCGCGCACCGTGTAGGGCGTGAGGGGCTGCACCGGATAGCGGTCGAGGTGGTCGCGGCGGGCGTCCTCGTCCAGCTGGGACAGCAGACACTGCCCGATGGCGTGCGCGTGTCCGGTCTCCCGGAAGTCGGCCCACTCCTCGACCGCCGGGTTGACCGGCGTGTCGGAGACACACATGACCTCGATCTCGCCCTCGCGGTAGACCGCGTAGTACACGGGCACGCCCAGGGCGTCCCGCCAGTGCGCGAGCGCGTCGACGATCGTGCTGCGACGTTTCTGCCGCGCCCCGCTGCTGCCCAGCCGCTCGGCCGCCTCGCCCAGGAAGAACAGGCCCTTGTCCCGGCGCAGATAGCCCTCGTGCACGAGCGTGCGCAGCAGGTGGTACGTCGTGGGCAGCGCCAGCCCGGTCTCACGGGCCAGTTGCTTGGCCGGGGCACCGTACTCGTGCGCGGCGACGGTCTCCAGCAGGCGCATGGCGCGCTGCACCGATCCGATGAGGGTCGGCGGAGGAGGTGGTGCCGACGGTGGCGGTGGTCCGGAGGGCGTCGCCGAGCGGGGTTGCGCGGGGACGGTGCGCAGGTGAACAGGTGCGGTGTCAGCCGGGACCAAGGGGCTCTCCCGAAACGCGAGGGGGCACACCGTGCGGGGGGACACGGGTGGGGGTGAATGCCGCTCGCGGGGAGGTCCCCGCGTCGAGTTCCGGACTCTATTCGCCTGCCACCGCGGGCAGACCACCCCGCCGGGAAACTTCCCTCGCCCGAGGGAACCGGTGATGGCAGAAGTTACCCGCTACCCCCACCGGCTTCCCACCGGTCTCACCAGTCGCTGCGCGACGAGGAGCTCGACGTGAACTTGCGTACGACGTAGACCAGCCCGCCGACCAGTGCCACGAAGACCAGCACCTTGAAGAGCAGTCCGATGACGAAGCCGACCACGCTGGCGATCAGCCCGCCGAACACGACCAGGGCGATGACCGGCACCGCGATCCACTTCACCCACCACGGCAGTCCCGTGAAGATCTCTCGCATCGCCCTCGTCCTTACCTCTCCGCCCGTTCGAGTGCCGGGTCCTGTCGGTCCTGCCGATCTCTGATGTCCTGCACTCGATGCTAGGTCCGTGAGGGGTGCGACGGGCGCCCCGCAGCCCTTGTCTGCCCCTGACCGAACCCCTAGGGAACCCCGAGGCGCTTCGTCACCCCTCGGGCGGAGAGAAGACCACCATCACCCGCAGGTCCTCGGTGATGTGGTGGAACTTGTGGGCGACGCCCGCCGGCACGTAGACCACGCTGCCGCGTGCCACCTGGGTCGTCTCCAGGCCGACGGTGATCGAGGCACGGCCGCTCACAATGAAGTAGACCTCGTCCTGATGGTGCGGCTTCTGTGGATCCTGCTCGCCCGCGTCAAGGGCGTACAGGCCGACCGACATGTTCCGTTCCCGTAGAAACTGCAGGTAGGCGCCGTCGTTGGCGGCGCGCTCCGCCTCCAGTTCATCCAGCCGGAATGCCTTCATCGCCTTGTCCGCCCCTGCCTCTCGTGCCCGTGTCCGATCAGGTCTGCCACGATCAGACACATGATGAATTTCCTAGTCAAGACGATCGCCAACGCGGGCGCCCTGGCGGTCGCCGTGTGGCTGCTGGACAAGATCACCCTGACCGGTGACAGCACCGGCAAGGAGTTCGCCACCCTGATCATCGTGGCGCTGCTCTTCGGCCTGGTGAACTTCCTGGTCAAGCCGGTGGTCAAGCTGCTCAGCCTGCCGCTGCTGATACTGACCCTCGGCCTGTTCACGCTGGTCGTCAACGCGTTGATGCTGCTGCTCACCTCGTGGCTGGCGGACAAGCTCGACCTGAGCTTCCACGTGGAGGGCTTCTGGACGGCCGTCGTCGGAGGCCTGATCATCTCGGTCGTCTCCTGGGCCCTGCACGTCATCCTGCCCGACGGGGACTGAGCGGACATGACGTACCGGGTCTGCTTCGTCTGCACGGGCAACATCTGCCGCTCGCCGATGGCCGAGATCGTCTTCCGCGCGCGGGTGGCGGAGGCCGGTCTCGACGAGCTGGTGGAGGTCGACAGCGCCGGCACGGGCGGCTGGCACGAGGGCGACGGCGCCGACCCGCGCACCGTGGCCGTCCTGGAGGACAACGGATACCCGGGGGGCCACACGGCCCGGCAGTTCCAGCCGTCCTGGTTCTCCCGCCTCGACCTCGTGATCGCCCTCGACTCCGGCCACCTCGGGGCCCTGCGCCGCCTCGCTCCCACGGAGCAGGACGCCGGAAAGGTGCGGCTGCTCCGCTCGTACGATCCCGCCGCCGGCGACGACCTCGACGTACCGGACCCCTACTACGGGGGGATGGACGGCTTCGAGGAGTGCCTTGAGATGGTGGAGGCGGCGAGCACCGGTCTGCTCGCCGCAGTACGCGAGCACGTGGAGGGACAGGCGGCATGAGTGATTCCGCGACGGGTGACGCGGGCGGAACGACGGGCGACCCGGTCCGGACGACGGCCGACGCGGACCAGGTGAAGGGCGGCGGCGCGGAGACCTCGGGTGCGGTGACGGGCGCTGCGGCTCGGGCGGTCACGGGTGTCGGTGACGGCACACGCGCCGTGCGGGCCGGGCTGCCCGAGCCGGTCAAGCACGAGCCCACTCTGCCCGGCCCCGTGTTCGCCGCCCACTTCCATCTCCCGGGCGACCCGACCGGCCCCTACACGTACGGCCGGGACGAGAACCCGACCTGGACGCTGCTGGAACGCGCCATCGGCGAGCTGGAGGCACCGGGCGGGGACGCCGAGACGCTCGTCTTCGCCTCGGGCATGGCGGCGATCTCGGCGGTGCTCTTCTCCCAGCTGCGCACCGGCGACGTGTGCGTCCTGCCGGACGACGGCTACCAGGCGCTGCCGCAGGTCCGTGCCCAGCTGGAGGCGTACGGCATCGAGGTGCGCACGGCGCCGACCGGCGGGGACGCCCAGCTGGACGTGCTCGACGGGGCGAGGCTGCTGTGGATCGAGTCCCCGTCGAATCCCGGGCTCGACGTGTGCGACATCAGGCGGCTCACCGAGGCGGCACGCGCGCGTGGTGCTCTGGTGGCCGTCGACAACACCCTCGCGACACCGCTCGGCCAGCGCCCGCTGGAGCTCGGCGCCGATTTCGCGGTGGCCAGCGGCACCAAGCAGCTCACCGGCCACGGCGATGTCCTCCTGGGCTATGTGGCCGGCCGGGACGCCGAGGCCATGGCTGCCGTGCGCCGCTGGCGAAAGATCGTCGGTGCGATCCCCGGGCCCATGGAGGCCTGGCTCGCGCACCGTTCACTCGCGACCCTCCAGATGCGCGTCGACCGGCAGAACGCGACGGCCCTGGCGATCGCGAAGGCGCTGCGGGAGCGGCCCGAGGTGACGGGGCTGCGCTACCCGGGACTGCCCGACGACCCCTCCCACGAGATCGCCGCACGGCAGATGCGGCGCTTCGGCTGTGTCGTGTCGTTCACGCTGCCCACACGCGCGCGTGCCGACCGCTTCCTCGACGCCCTGCGTCTCGTGGACGACGCGACGAGCTTCGGCGGGGTGCGGTCCACGGCCGAACGGCGCGGCCGCTGGGGTGGGGACGCGGTGCCGGAGGGCTTCGTCCGCCTGTCGGTAGGTGCCGAGGATCCCGAGGACCTGGTGGCGGACCTGCTGCGTGCGCTGGACGCGTCAGCCGCCTGATCACCCCCGCGGACGGTCCGAGCCTCCCCCCTCATGGCTCGGACCGTCCTCCGGTTCCGCGCGCAAGAACCGCGCGACCAAGGCTAGTTGACTCTCTGTCAGTGTCCAATCACAGTAGCGACAGAGACCTATCGACTTATTTATAGTTGAGCACGGTCGGCGGCCGGGGAGCAGTGGCCGGAGAGGGGAGTGTGCGCGGTGGATCTGGCCTTGCTGCGGACCTTCGTGACCGTGCACCGGGCCGGCTCCTTCACTCGCGCCGCCGCTCTGCTCGGCCTTTCCCAGCCTGCTGTCACCTCCCAGATACGGACGCTGGAACGGCAGCTGGGCCGCCCCCTGTTCCTCCGGCAGGCCCGCGGCGTGACCCCGACGAGCATCGGCGACGAACTCGCCCATAAGGCCGCACCCCATCTCGACGCCCTGGTGGAGATCACCGAGACCGGCCTCGACGACGACTCCTCCTTACGGACGCTGCACCTCGCAGGTCCGCCGGAATTCACCGCCGAACGAGCCCTGCCCGCCCTCACGGAGCTGACCCGCGAGGACGGGCAGGGCTTCGCCTTGCGCGTCTCCTTCGGAACCGCCGAGGAAACCCTGGAAGGGCTGTCCGCCGGGCATCATGATCTGGCCATCAGCACGGCCCAGCCGCGCGGCCCCCTGCTCACGGCGACTGCGCTCTGCGACGAGGAGCACGTCCTGGTCGCCGCCCCGCGCTGGTCGGAACAGCTCGGTCCCGGGCAGCCCGATCACGAGCCGGAACCCGCCCTCGAGAAGGTGCCGGTGGTGGAGGTGCACGAGTCGCTGCCCTTCATCTCCCGCTACTGGGCCTCCGTCTTCGACGCGCAGCCGGCCGCCCCGGGCACGGTGATCGTCCCCGACCTGCGCGCGGTCCTGGCCTGCGCGGTCGCGGGCGCCGGTCTGGCGGTGCTGCCCCGTTATCTGTGCGCGCCGGCGCTGGAGCGGGGTGACGTCGTCCCCCTGCACGAGCCGCCGGTGCCGCCGCTGCGCACGTACTTCCTCGTGGTCCGGACCGGGACCCTCGCGATGCCTCACATCGCGCGAGCGCACGACTGGTTGCTGCGGTCCTCGGCCGACTGGTGCTGAGGCGTCCGGGGTCGTGTGCCGGGTTGCCTGAGGTGGGGCGCGGGCGCTGAGGAACCCGTCTCACTCTGGGAGCTCGTCCGGTGACGTTTCGCGATGTTTCACGTGGAACCAGCCGGGCCACATTTCACTCATGACCGTCCGACCCGTGGTCAAGCGCACCGCCCGCGCCGTTCTGCTGGACGGTGCCGACCTGATCCTGATCAAGCGCACCAAGCCGGGAGTGGATCCCTACTGGCTCACGCCCGGCGGCGGGGTCGAGCCCAGCGACCCGACCGTCGTCGACGCCTTGCACCGCGAGGTGTACGAGGAACTCGGAGCGAAGATCACCGATGTGGTGCCCTGCTTCGTGGACACCATGGAGCACATCGGGGAGGACGGCGGCGCGACGGGTGTGAAGGTGCAGCACTTCTTCGTCTGCCGCCTGGAGTCGATGGACCCCTCCCTGCGCCACGGCCCCGAGGTGGAAGAGCCGGTCGGCGAGTACGAGATCGTGCGCGTGCCCTTCACCCGGGTCGGGATCGCGTCGGTCCATCTCGTGCCGCTGTCGCTGCGGCACTACCTGGACGGCAACATCGAGGGCGTACTCGCGATGCATGCGCCCGACCTGGGCTGAGACGCCCGGTCAGCTTCCGGCCGCGACCAGTTCCTCGACGGAGTCGTGGCGTATGCGCTCCGAGGGGACGCCGACGTCCCTCAGGACGTCCACACCACTGCGGATCATCCCGGGTGGCCCGGAGAGGTAGGCGTCGAACTCGTCCCACGGCCCGTAGGTGCGGATGGCGTCCGGCAGCTGCACGTGCGCCTGCTGGTCGATGATCGCGCGGACCGAGAGCCACGGGTGGGTCTGCTGGAGCCGCAGCATGGTGTCGATGTCGTACAGGTCGTGGTCGGTGCGGGCGCCGTAGAAGACCTCGACCGACCGGCGGTCCCCGTGCTCGGCGACGTCCTCCACCAAGGCCTTGATGGGTGCGATGCCCGTGCCGCCGCCCAGGCAGAGCAGGCCGCTGTCGGTGGTGTGATCGACGGTCATGGACCCCGCGGGCGGCCCGAGCCGGATGATGTCGCCGGGCCGGGCACGGTGCACCAGGGCATTGGAGACCCAGCCGGCCGGGACGGCCTTGACGTGGAACGACAGCAGCCCGTCGGACCGCGGCGCCGAGGCGAAGGAGTAGTGCCGCCAGATCCGGGGCCACCAGGGCGTCTCCACGCTCGTGTACTGCCCGGCGAGGAAGGGGTAGGGCTGGTCGGGGCGGACGGTGACGACCGCTACGTCCGGCGTTCTCAGGTCGTGCGCGACGATCTCGGCATACCACCAGGCCGGTGCACGCAGTTCGTCCGCGGCCGCTGCGTCGATCATGACCTGGGAGATCGTGGTGTAGGCCCGGACCCAGGCCGCCTCCGTCTCCGGGTTCCACACTCCGGCCGCGTACTTGCTCAGCGCGCCGATCAGGCACTCGCCGACGGCCGGGTAGTGCTCGGGCCTCGTCCCGTACTTGCGGTGGCCCCTGCCGAGTTTTTGCAGGTAGTCGACGAGCACGTCCCTGTTGTCGATGTGCTCGGCTGCCGTGAGCAGCGCTCTGAGCAGTCGGTCCCGCTGGGTGTCCATCGCGGCCGGGAACAGCGAGCGCAGGTCGGGGTGGCGCACGAAGAGCAGGGCGTAGAAGTACGACGTGACCTTGTCGGCGACCGGCGTGACCTCGGCCATGGTGCGGCGGATGAGGAGGGCGTCCGGGGAGCCCGTTCCGGCCGGGCCGGTGGCGGCCTCTGCCGACGGCGGCACCGGGGCCTGCTCCTGGGTGGGATCCGGCTGTTCGGCGGCGGTCCGGGGCGGAGCCACGGTGGACGCGAAGGGCGTCGGGGTGAGCGTCGTCGGTGCGGGGCCCGGCGAAGCGGCAGCAGTGGGGTCTGCGGCCGGGGGCTGAGCGTGTGACGCGGGCGGAGCGGCGGGGGTGGGTATCGCGTCGGGGGTTTCACGTCCGTGGTCGGGCTCACCGGTGCCCGGGGTACTGCGAGGTGTGAACCAGTCGCCCCCGCCGCCAGAAGTGCCGTTGTCGGCCGACGTCGTGGTCGGAGCGTCCATGGTGTGCCTCGCCTCGAGCATCTTTCGGTCGGTCTGCGCACTTCCGGAGTCGGAATGTGCCTGCTTCCCCCGTGGACGGTCTGCGTTCCCATCCTTGTCTCGGCCAATGCGGCCACATTCAACCCGTCATCCGGCTCCGTACGGACAAGTAAGGCGAGAGTGTGACATTGGCCGCAGTGACTCTCATCGAGCTTCCCACCCGCGTGGCCGCTTCCGGCGTATACCCGGAAACACGGGTCTTCGATCTCTCCGTCCCGTTAGGCTGCATTGCCCTGCACTGCCTCAAACAGGACGAGGCGTCCCGTCCCGGATGCGAACCGGACTCGACCCTACCGGCCACCGCTGTGCACACAAGTCCCCCCTCCTCTCATCACGAATGCGGGCAAGACGCGGATCGCCCACCCGTCAACCAGGAGCTGGGGAAGCCGTGTTCAGCGCCTCGGTCGAACATCTGACCTTCTTACCTGTTTCACGTGAAACATCCGGCGTCGGTCTACGGTCTGTGCGAGCGGTGACAACTGGCCAAAAGGTCGTACGTCTCCGCTGAAACAGGTGGACGTCAGGGGCTCCTGTCGGACAGCCTGACCTGCGTGCCGACTCCTTCCCTTGCCTCATTGCCCATCCGCCGTCTGACACTGCACGATCACGCCGCCTGTGCCGACTTGTCCGAGGACCGGGGGTGGCCACGGGAGGAGCACAAGTGGAGCTTCCTGCTCGCGGCCGGGAAGGGTTACGGCATCGACGACCCCGAGGGTGGCCTGGTGAGCGCCTGCGTCGTCACCGAGTACGGACCGCAGGATCCTGCCCTCGCCGCGATCGGCATGGTGCTGGTGGCCCAACGGCACGCTCGGCAGGGCGTGGGACGCCGGCTGATGCGCCATGTCGTCTCGGACATGGGCACCACGCCCCTCACCCTGCACGCGACGCCGTACGGCCGGCCTCTCTACGAGGAACTCGGCTTCAAGGTCACCGGACAGGCCGACATGGTCGTCGGGCACTTCACTCCCGGCGGGCCTGAGCCGAAGGTCGCCACCCGCGCTGCGACCGCCGAGGACCTCACGGCCATCCTCCGTCTCGATGAGCAGGTCTTCGGGACCGACCGCACGCACATCGTCACCCGGTTGCCGGCTTTCGCCGACCAGTTGCGCGTGGCCGAGGAGAACGGGCGGATCATCGGGTACGCGGCCGCCTGGCCCAACATGGACACCCACGTGATCGGCCCGCTCATCGCGCGCGACACGTCGGCCGCCCAGGCTCTCATCACGTCTCTCGCCGTCGGCACCAACCGCCCTTTGCGCACCGACATCGACGTGCGGCACGAAGAACTCCTGGCGTGGGTGAAGGAGCGCGGCCTGGAATCCGTCGCCTTCAACGCGGTGATGACGTACGGGATCACGGAGCTGCCCGGGGACTGGAGCCGACGGTTCGCGCCGGTCACGGTCGCGGCGGGCTGACCGACTTCGACGCGACGACGCCGGCCCCCCGGGGAAGAGGGGACCGGCGTCGTCTCGCTGAAGGGGCCGGGTCAGGCGAGTGCCTCCACGGCGGTCACGGCAAAGCCGTGATCCTGCTCGGGGGCGCCGCCGCCGACGCCGATCGCGCCGATCAGGCGACCGTCGCGGTGCACCGGCACGCCTCCGGCGATGAACAGCAACGGCCGGTCGAGTGCGGTGGGCAGCGTGTGGAAGAGACCTCCGGGCTGCACCGCGTCCACCAGGTCGGCGGTGGGCGCGTTCAGCTGGAGGGCCGTGTAGGCCTTGCGGGTGCTGGTCTCGCCGGAGATCAGCACGGCACGGTCGTCGCGCCGGAAAGCGAGCAGGTGGCCGCCCGCGTCGAGGACGGTGACGCTGACGGTGACGCCCGCCGACTCGGCGGCACGATGGGCGGCGGCCACGAGGGCGTCGGCGTCCTGGGTGGTGAGGGGGGCGACTGCGGTGGTGGTGCTCATGATGGGGTTCTCCTTGAAGACTTACGGTCGTTCCGGGCGGTGAGGCCGGTGGGGGTGGTTCGGTTGCTCATTGGTGGACGGCAGCGCGCTGCTCGGCTCGAGCGGAGCGGGTGACGACGGTGCTGGGGCCGTCGGCGCGGCGCTCCAGGGCGGCCGAGACGAGGGCCAGGACCAGAGCACCGGTGGCCAGGGCGGCACCGACCCAGTTGGGGGCGGTGTAGCCGAGGCCCGCCGCGATCACCAGGCCGCCCAGCCAGGCGGAGAGCGCGTTGCCGAGGTTGAAGGCGCCGATGTTGACGGCCGAGGCCAGGGTCGGGGCGCCGTGCGCCTGGTCGAGAACGCGCTTCTGCAGCGGTGGCACGGTGGCGAAGCCCAGGGCACCGATCAGCGCGACGGTGATCGCCGAGAGCAGCTTGTCGTGGGCGGTGACAGTGAACAGGGCCAGGACGACGGCCAAGGCGCCCAGAGAGACGTACAGCATGGGCATCAGGGCGCGGTCGGCGAACCTGCCGCCGACGAGGTTGCCGCCGACCATGCCCAGGCCGAAGAGGACCAGCAGCCAGGTGACGGAGCCGTCGGCGAAGCCCGCGACCTGGGTCATCATCGGCGCGATGTAGGTGATGGCCGCGAAGACACCGCCGAAGCCCAGGACCGTCATGGCCATCGCGAGCAGGACCTGCACGTTCTTGAAGGCGGCCAGCTCGTGCCGCAGACGTACGCCCTCCGCCTTGGGCATGTCGGGGACGAGCCGGGCGATGCCGGCCAGGCCGATGACGCCGAGGGCGGCGACGATGCCGAAGGTCACCCGCCAGCCGACGGACTGTCCGACGAGCGTGCCCAGCGGGACACCGACGACGTTGGCGACGGTCAGACCGGTGAACATCATCGCGATGGCTCCGGCCTTCTTGTCCGGAGCGACGAGGTCCGCCGCGACGACCGAACCTATGCCGAAGAAGGCGCCGTGGGCGAGTGAGGCGATGATCCGGCCGGTCAGCATGACGGAGAAGGCGGGGGCGAGCGCCGAGAGCAGGTTGCCCGCGATGAACAACCCCATCAGCAGCATCAGCATCCGCTTGCGGGAGATCCTGGTGCCGAGCACGGTCATCAACGGGGCGCCGAACATGACGCCGAGCGCGTAGCCGGTCACCAGGTAGCCGGCCGTGGGGATGGAGACCCCGTAGTCACTCGCGACCTCGGGCAGCAGACCCATGATCACGAATTCCGTCGTTCCGATCCCGAAGGCCCCGATCGCGAGGGCCAGAAGCGCGAGAGGCATGGAGGGGTACCTTCCCAAACGATTGCAGGAGCGCTTTGCGTGCGTTCACAATAGTTGCAGACGCGGGCTATATGCAACCGCCGTCAATTGCGGTGCTGCTCTATCCTGGGTGTCAGCCGCTCCGGGACGGAGGAAACCAATGACAGCGACGGACCCCGCGCTCACCGCTCTCGCCCAGAGCTGGTGCGCCCTCTCCCTGCTCCACGGGAGGATCGAGGCGCACATCGAGCGCGCTCTGCAGGCCGGGCACGACCTCAGCGCGCGTGAGTACTCCCTGCTGGACGTGCTCAGCCGACAGCACGACGGCGACGGGGGACATCTGCAGATGA
Source organism: [Streptosporangium] indianense (assembly GCF_021474405.1). GTDB lineage: Bacteria > Actinomycetota > Actinomycetes > Streptomycetales > Streptomycetaceae > Streptomyces > Streptomyces indiaensis. The sequence goes on along the minus strand of NZ_JAKEIO010000005.1, from coordinate 54,119 downwards.
AGCAGGTCGCCGACGCGGTCGTCCTCAGCCAGAGCGCCACCACACGCCTGGTCACCCGGCTGGAAGACCGGGGTCTCCTGGAGCGCTACCTGTGCCCCACCGACCGCCGGGGCATCTACACGAACGTCACTGCGGCGGGCCTCGAGTTGCTGGAAGCCGCGCGCCCGACCAACGACGCCGCCCTGCGCGAAGCCCTCGACGAAGCGGCGAGGAACCCGGAACTGGCACCCCTGGTCCGAGCCGTGGAGACGCTGAAGGCGCCGGTGCCCGCATAGAGCCCTCGAGCCCCTCCGCACGGCACCGGCGCACCGCAGCTGCGTAAGGTACGTGCATGGGAGATCTTGAGATACGCGCTGCCGTGGCCGACGACGTCCCCGCGATCGTCGCCATGCTCGCGGACGACCCACTGGGTGCGCAGCGCGAGTCACCGGACGACCTCACCCCGTACCTGACCGCGCTGGAGCGGCTCAGCGCCGACCCGAATCAGCATCTGGTCGTGGCGGCCCGGGAGGGCAAGGTCGTCGGCACGCTCCAGCTCACGATCATCCCCGGCCTTTCCCGGCGCGGGGCGACCAGGTCGATCATCGAGGGCGTGCGCATCCATGCGGACGAGCGCGGCAGCGGCCTGGGAACCCGGCTCATCGAGTGGGCGATCGAGGAGTCCCGGAACCTGGAATGCCAGTTGGTCCAGCTGACCTCCGACAAGACCCGCACCGATGCCCACCGCTTCTACGAGCGGCTCGGGTTCACGGCTTCCCACACGGGCTTCAAGCTCCCGTTGTGACGGCAGGCGTGGGCGCCCTGTTTCACGTGAAACAGGGCGCCCACGCATCTCACGTCTACCCGATTCCGCGCCACCCCTCGGGGTCGACACCACCCGGTACAGGAGCGCCCTCGTCATACGGCTGACGCGTGAACACGAACGAACCGAGGTCCAGGTGGCTCACGGCCCCGTCAGACCGCCGTACGGCTTGCAGGAGCTCGCCCGCGTAGTAGCCCTCCAGTCCCGTCCAGGTGCCGTCACCGTTCGAGCGGAACCGCGAGCGACGGCCTACGCCGGTCAACGGCCCCAGCGAGACGAGTCCGTCGGCCGTCAGGCGCAGGGCGAAGGCGTGCGTCCCCCAGTACCACTGCCCCGTCAGCTCCAGCAGCGACGGGTCGGCCTCACGCAGCGGCTTCCACGGAGCGGGGATGCGTGGCTCTGCCTCGGCCACGATGCGGACCAGATCGGCCGCGACAGGGAACAGCAGCGGTCCTGACGTGGAGTTGGCCAGGGCGATCGCCGCCACGTCGTCCTCGATGCTGATCATGAGACACGCGAGGAACCCGGGCAGCGAACCGGTGTGACCGACCAGGGAGCGGCCGTTCCGACGCCGGATCTCCATGCCGAGGCAGTAGGCGTAACCGCTCGCCACGTCCGCCGCCTCATGGGCCGCGGCCGGTGTCCTCATCTCTCGCAGCGAATCGGCCCTCAGCACCCGCTCGTCACCGTTGAGCAGGAAGGCCGCGAACCGCGCCAAGTCACCTCCCGTCGACCACAGTTGGCCGGCCGGAGCCATACGCCCCAGATCCTCGACGGGCTCGGGAAGCATTACGTCCGCCCAGGGATGCACGGCCCAGCCCCCCGCGTGAGGTGCCACAGGCCGCACGCTCGTGCGACGCAAACCCAGAGGTTCGAGCACTTCGCGCCGAAGGACCTCCTCCCAGGAAGCTCCACGGAGCTTCTCGATGAGAGCGCCGAGCAGGGCATAACCCGGGTTGGAGTAATGGAATCGCCGGCCTGGCGGGGTCAGCAGGGGCCGGTCGCCGAGTACGTCGGCGAGTTCGGGCCGCAGGTCCCCGGGGCTCCGCTCCCACCACGGGCCCGGCGTCTCGGCCGGCAGCCCTCCTGTGTGCGCGAGGAGTTCGGCGATGGTCGCCTCCCCCACGCCGGTACCCGGCAGATGCTTCTCGAGCGGGTCCTCGAGAGCGAGTGCGCCCTCGTCACGCAGCCGCAGCACGAGAACCGCCGTGAAGGTCTTGGTGATCGAGCCGATCCGGTACTGCACGTTCTCGTCCGGCGCGTGCCCTTCCACCGAGGTCCGTGCGCCCGTCCACACCGTCGTACCGTCTCGTACGACGGCCGCGACGAGCGACGGAGTCCGGCCCTCGGCCTGCGCGACGGCGATGCGGTGCAGCAGAGCGCGACGTGTGCCGGGAAGCAGCTCTCCCTGAAATGTCGTCATGGGCCCAGTCCACCCGGCCCGGTGTCCCCGAGTCGAGCACATTCGGCATCAGGGCCTGTGGGACCGGGACGGATCAGGTCTGCGCCATGTCCACGAACCGCGAGTAGTGCCCCTGGAAGGCGACGGTGATCGTCGCCGTCGGGCCGTTTCGGTGCTTGCCCACGATGATGTCCGCCTCGCCCGCGCGGGGCGACTCCTTCTCGTACGCGTCCTCGCGGTGGAGAAGGATCACCATGTCGGCGTCCTGCTCGATGGAGCCCGACTCACGCAGGTCGGACACCATCGGCTTCTTGTCCGTGCGCTGCTCGGGCCCACGGTTGAGCTGGGAGAGCGCGATCACCGGGACTTCCAGCTCCTTGGCCAGGAGCTTGAGGTTACGGGACATGTCCGAGACTTCCTGCTGACGGCTCTCGGCGCGCTTGGATCCACCGGACTGCATCAGCTGCAGATAGTCGATGATCACGAGCCTGATGTCGTTGCGCTGCTTCAGCCGACGGCACTTCGCTCGGATCTCCATCATCGACAGGTTCGGGGAGTCGTCGATGTACAGAGGCGCGGAGGAGACCTCGGGCATCCGGCGCGCCAGACGCGTCCAGTCCTCGTCCGTCATGGTGCCGGACCGCATGTGGTGCAGGGCGACGCGGGCCTCCGCGGACAGCAGACGCATCGCGATCTCGTTGCGCCCCATTTCCAGGGAGAAGATCACACTCGGCAGGTTGTGCTTGATCGACGCGGCCCGGGCGAAGTCGAGGGCCAGCGTCGACTTACCCATGGCGGGACGGGCCGCGATGACGATCATCTGGCCCGGGTGCAGGCCGTTGGTGAGCGAGTCGAAGTCGGTGAACCCGGTGGGCACACCGGTCATCTCGCCGCTGCGCGAGCCGATCGCCTCGATCTCGTCGAGCGCGCCCTCCATGATGTCGCCGAGCGGGAGGTAGTCCTCACTGGTGCGCTGCTCGGTGACCGCGTAGACCTCTGCCTGGGCGCGGTTGACGATCTCGTCGACGTCGTCGTCGGCCGCGTATCCCATCTGCGTGATACGGGTCCCGGCCTCGACCAGGCGGCGCAGGACGGCCCGCTCGTGAACGATCTCCGCGTAGTACGCCGCATTGGCGGCCGTCGGCACCGTCTGGACGAGGGTGTGCAGGTACGAGGCGCCGCCGACCTTGTTGATCTCACCGCGCTTGGTGAGTTCGGCCGCGATCGTGATGGGGTCGGCCGGCTCGCCCTTGGCGTAGACGTCGAGGACGGCCTGGAAGATCGTCTCGTGGGCCGGCTTGTAGAAGTCGTGACCCTTGATGATCTCGACGACGTCGGCGATGGCGTCCTTGGACAGGAGCATGCCGCCGAGGACGGACTGCTCGGCGTCGATGTCCTGCGGCGGTACCCGCTCGAACGACGGGGACGATCCGCCGTCCCACGCCCCGTTGTCCCTGCCGCGCTCGTGCTGTTCGTCGCGGCCCCGGGCTCCGTCGTCCCGTCGGCGGGAGGCGGGGAGACGATCACTGGGACCGGTCTCGGCCCACGGGTCGTCCAAGGGCTCGGAAATGCTCACCGAGCCACCTCCTCCCGTCCGCCGAAGCAGACCTAGCCGTGCCCCTCTTTTCTACGGCACGGCACTGACAAATAAGAGGCCCAACTCCGGTTGGCACACGCCGGTTTTGTGGCGTTCTGAAAACCGGCGGACGGAGCGGGCGCCGGACCACCGTAGGCCTCTCGGCACCGTCAGCCAATCTGGTTATCCACAGGCCATGTGGACGACGGCCCAGATGCTGTGGAGAACTCCGCGAAACCTGTGCACGACCCGGTGGACAGGCCTGTGAACAAGCGGCCCCGGGCGCCAAGGAAGAGCCTCTGAACTGCATCGTTACCGTCCACCGGCTGTGCAGAAGAAAAACTTTCCCAACCGGCCCAAGATCACCTCGAACAGTGCACAGCAGTGCGCACGCCAGGACGCAAAGTAAGGATCGCAATACCTTTGCATCTCTTACCTGTGGACGATTAGATTGGTGCACATGACACAGGCCCCCGCGCGTCGTCCCACCGGCCGGAGACAGCACGACCGAGAGATCATCGCGTTGGCTGTGCCGGCCTTCGGCGCCCTGGTCGCCGAGCCCCTCTTCCTGATGGCCGACACCGCCATCGTGGGCCATCTGGGCACGGCCCAACTCGCCGGTCTCGGCGTCGCCTCCGCCCTGCTGATGACTGCCGTCAGCGTCTTCGTCTTCCTCGCCTACGCCACGACGGCAGCAGTGGCCCGCCGTGTCGGCGCGGGCGACCTCCAGGCCGCCATCCGACAGGGCATGGACGGCATCTGGCTGGCCCTGCTCCTCGGCACCGCCGTGGTCGCCGCGGCGTTGCCCACAGCCCCTCACCTCGTGGACCTCTTCGGCGCCTCGGACGCGGCGACTCCCTACGCGATCACGTATCTGCGCATTTCCGTGCTCGGCATACCCGCCATGCTCGTCGTCCTGGCTGCCACCGGTGTCCTGCGCGGATTGCAGGACACCCGCACCCCCCTCTACGTCGCCATCGCGGGCTTCGTCGCCAACGGTGCCCTCAACGCCGGCCTGGTCTACGGCGCCGACCTGGGGATCGCCGGTTCCGCGTGGGGCACCGTCATCGCCCAGTGCGGCATGGCCGCCGTTTATCTCGTGGTGGTTCTGCGAGGAGCACGCAGGCACGGGGCCTCACTGCGCCCGGATGCCGCCGGGATCAGGGCCTCCGCTCAAGCCGGTGTCCCGCTCCTGGTGCGCACCCTCTCACTGCGGGCCATCCTGATGATCGCCACAGCGGTCGCCGCCCGTCTCGGAGATGCCGACATCGCCGCCCACCAGATCATCCTCTCTCTGTGGAGCCTGCTGGCCTTTGCCCTCGATGCCATCGCCATCGCGGGACAGGCCATCATCGGGCGCTACCTCGGAGCCGGTGATGCCCAGGGGGCCCGGGACGCGTGCCGCCGCATGGTGGAGTGGGGTATCGCCGTCGGCGTCGTCCTCGGCGCTCTGGTGGTTCTCACCCGACCGGTGTTCCTGCCGTTGTTCACCAGCGACCCAGCCGTGAAGGACGTGGCGCTGCCCGCCCTGATCATCGTCGCCCTCTCCCAGCCGATCTCCGGGATCGTCTTCGTCCTGGACGGCGTCCTGATGGGAGCCGGCGACGGCCCGTATCTCGCCTGGGCCATGCTGCTCACCCTGGCGGTATTCACACCCGCCGCTCTCCTGGTCCCGGTACTGGGCGGCGGCCTTACCGCGCTCTGGGCCACGATGACGCTGATGATGACCGTCCGGATGCTGACCCTGTGGCTCCGTACCCGCTCGGGCCGCTGGATCGTCACGGGCGCCACCCGCTGACCGTTGGCGTAGACCGCGGTCTGTTTCACGTGAAACGCTCTGTGTTTCACGTGAAACAGAGGATGCTCCACAGAACGTGGTGTTTCACGTGAAACATGGCGTCGCTCGACAGATCCGCCCAGCAGACACGAAGGGGCCGCACCCCACAGGGTGCGGCCCCTTCGCTCATTGCCTCAGCGAGCGCGGCACTCAGGCCGCGACGACCTCGATGTTGACCTTGGCGGCAACCTCGGGGTGCAGACGCACGGACGTCTCGTGAGCGCCCAGCGTCTTGATCGGCGAGCCGAGCTCGATGCGGCGCTTGTCGACCTCGGGGCCACCGGACGCCTTGATCGCGGAAGCGATGTCGGCCGGGGTGACGGAACCGAAGAGACGACCGGCGTCGCCGGAGCGGACGGCCAGACGGACCTTGACGCCCTCGAGCTGGGCCTTCACAGCGTTGGCCTGCTCGATGGTCTGGATCTCGTGGATCTTGCGAGCACGGCGGATCTGCTCGACGTCCTTCTCGCCACCCTTGGTCCAGCGGATAGCGAACTTCCGCGGGATCAGGTAGTTGCGAGCGTAACCGTCCTTGACGTCGACGACGTCGCCCGCGGCACCGAGGCCGGAGACCTCGTGGGTGAGGATGATCTTCATGTGTCGGTCACCCTTCCCTTATCGCGCGGTGGACGTGTAGGGCAGCAGCGCCATCTCACGGCTGTTCTTCACGGCCGTGGCGACGTCACGCTGGTGCTGCGTGCAGTTGCCGGTCACGCGGCGGGCACGGATCTTGCCGCGGTCGGAAATGAACTTCCGCAGCATGTTCGTGTCCTTGTAGTCCACGTACGTGACCTTGTCCTTGCAGAAAGCGCAGACCTTCTTCTTCGGCTTGCGCACAGGCGGCTTCGCCATGGTGTTTCTCCTGTGTGATCAAGAAGTGTGGGGTGCGAGCCCGCCCTTAGAAGGGGGGCTCGTCCGAGTAGCCGCCACCGCCGCCGCCGGAGTTTCCACCCCAGCCGCCGCCACCGCCCTGGTTGCCACCGGCGGGAGCACCGGTCGCCCACGGGTCGTCGGCGGGAGCGCCGCCGCCCTGCTGACCGCCACCGGGGCCGCCGCCCCAGCCGCCGCCACCCTGGCCGCCGCCACCGCCGTAGCCACCCTGGCCACCCTGTCCGCCGCGGCCGGTGGTCTTGGTGACCTTGGCCGTGGCGTTGCGCAGGCTGGCGCCGACTTCCTCGACGTCCAGCTCGTAGACCGTGCGCTTGACGCCCTCACGGTCCTCGTAGGACCGCTGCTTCAGCCGGCCCTGCACGATGACGCGCATGCCTCGCTGGAGCGACTCGGCGACGTTCTCCGCCGCCTGACGCCAGACCGAGCAGGTCAGGAAGAGGCTCTCGCCGTCCTTCCACTCGTTCGTCTGGCGGTCGAAGGTGCGGGGGGTGGACGCGACACGGAACTTCGCGACCGCCGCACCGGAGGGGGTGAAGCGCAGCTCGGGGTCGTCGACAAGATTGCCGACAACCGTGATGACGGTCTCGCCTGCCATGGGGGAACCTCTCGGCGGGTTTGCTCTGGCTGCTTGCTACTCGAATCCCGGAACCAGCTGAGCTGGGAAGCTCAGTGGGTCTCGGGACGGAGGACCTTGGTCCGGAGGACCGACTCGTTCAGGTTCATCTGGCGGTCGAGCTCCTTGACGACCGCAGGCTCGGCCTGCAGGTCGATGACCGAGTAGATGCCCTCGGGCTTCTTCTTGATCTCGTACGCGAGACGACGACGGCCCCAGGTGTCGACCTTCTCGACCTTTCCGCCGCCATCACGGACGACGGAGAGGAAGTTCTCGATCAGCGGAGAGACAGCGCGCTCCTCGACCTCGGGGTCGAGGATGACCATCACCTCGTAGTGACGCATGTGGAACCCACCTCCTTTGGACTCAGCGGCCACGGTCGTTCCGTGGCAGGAGGGTTGTGATGCGTAGGCAACGGTATCGGCCACCACTGACAATCGGGGTTCTGGCGAGAAGCCCCTGCCATGACGTGGGCAGACACCGGTGCGGACGGTACAGAGTACCCGCACAGCGGCTTGCGGTTGAAATCCGACCGCCAGGGCAGCCAATCTGTACACATCGGGTGTGTATGGCGCTACGATGCGCCGACTTTCGCAGGAGGTGCCCTATGGCACAGGCATTGCGACCCAACACCGGCGGCGGCCTCTTCGCCACGGACGGCAAACCCCATCCCCTCCAGGACGCCCTGCTCGCGGTGACCCTGCTGCTGGGCCTCTTGTCGTTCCTCACGGCGATCATCGACGAAGACCTGCATCTGCTCAGCTCCTGGGCCGGCCTCGTGGGCATCCTCACGGGTGCCTACGGCCAGTGGATCTCGGAGACGACCCGGGAGCGCTTCGGTCTCATCCTCGGCCTGGGCGCATCGGGCGTCGGGTTCTTCCTGGGCATGGCGCACGGCGGCCTCATCGGCTGACGCCAGGACACCTCCTCATCTGAACAGCGGATCACGCCCCGGCCGGCCTCGGGCCGGGGCATAGGCCCCGTACGCCCAACCGGCGCGCTCCCAAGGCGCAGTAGGCTTCGCGCGAGAGCCGGAGCCCCTGACCCCATGGGGACACACCAGCCCGAGGAGCGCCCCGAAATGAGCCTGACCCTGAGGACCATCAGTCGCGAGCAGCATCTGGCCTACATCCAGAGCCTGCCGTCGGCGAGCCACATGCAGGTCCCGGCCTGGGCTGACGTCAAGGCGGAGTGGCGCTCCGAGAACCTCGGCTGGTTCGACGACCGCACCGGCGAGATGGTCGGTGCGGGGCTGGTCCTCTACCGGCAGCTTCCCAAGATCAAGCGCTACCTCGCCTACCTGCCCGAGGGCCCGGTCATCAACTGGTTCGCGCCGAATCTGCAGGAATGGCTCGAACCGATGCTGGCGCACCTGAAGCAGCAGGGTGCCTTCTCCGTGAAGATGGGTCCGCCGGTGATCATCCGGCGCTGGGAGGCCCCCTCCATCAAGGCGGGCATCCAGAACCCGGACGTGAAGCGCCTGCGCGACATCGAGGCCGACCACATCGAGCCGCGTGCCTTCGAGGTGGCCGACAAGCTGCGCCGCATGGGCTGGCAGCAGGGTGAGGACGGCGGCGCCGGCTTCGGCGACGTCCAGCCCCGCTACGTGTACCAGGTGCCGCTGGCGAACCGTTCCCTGGAAGAGGTCCACAAGAACTTCAACCAGCTGTGGCGCCGCAACATCAAGAAGGCCGAGAAGGCCGGCGTGGAGGTCGTCCAGGGCGGCTACCACGACCTCGAGGAGTGGCAGCGGCTGTACGAGATCACGGCCGTGCGTGACCACTTCCGGCCGCGCCCGCTGTCGTACTTCCAGCGCATGTGGACGGCCCTCAACACCGAGGACCCCAACCGCATGCGGCTGTACTTCGCCCGGCACAACGGCGTGAACCTGTCGGCCGCGACGATGCTGATCGTCGGCGGGCACGTCTGGTACTCCTACGGCGCCTCCGACAACATCGGCCGCGAGGTGCGGCCTTCGAACGCGATGCAGTGGCGGATGCTGCGCGACGCCTACGCGCTCGGCGCCACCGTCTACGACCTGCGCGGCATCTCCGACTCGCTGGACGAGACCGACCACCTCTTCGGCCTGATCCAGTTCAAGGTGGGTACCGGCGGCCAGGCGGCCGAATACCTCGGCGAGTGGGACTTCCCGCTGAACAAGCTGCTGCACAAGGCGCTCGACATCTACATGTCGCGCCGCTGATGTCCCGTTCAGTGCTTCTATACCTCTGACACACGGCAACCGCCGATATCACGGCACCGCGAGAAAGGTTCCAGGTCCGGCCATGGCGCTCACGCTCTACGTCGACACCGCGCGCTGGCGTGCGCACCACAAGCACGTACAGGAGCAGTTCCCGGGCCTCGTACCGGTCTGCAAGGGCAACGGCTACGGCTTCGGGCACGAGCGGCTGGCGGAGGAGGCCACACGGCTGGGCTCGGACGTCCTGGCCGTCGGCACGACCTACGAGGCCGCCCGGATCAAGGACTGGTTCGGCGGGGACCTGCTGGTGCTGACGCCGTACCGGCGCGGCGAGGAGCCGGTGCCGCTGCCGGACCGCGTCATCCGCTCCGTCTCGTCGATAGACGGTGTCTATGGTCTGGTCGGCGCGCGCGTCGTGATCGAGGTGATGTCCTCGATGAAGCGGCACGGCATCGGCGAGCAGGACCTGGCCCAGCTGCACGCGGCCATCGAGAACGTCCGTCTGGAAGGTTTCGCCATCCATCTCCCGCTGGACCGCACCGACGGCTCGGACGCCGTCGAGGAGGTCATCGGCTGGATGGACCGGCTGCGTGCCGCCCGGCTGCCCCTGCACACCATGTTCGTCAGCCACCTCAAGGCCGAGGACCTCGCCCGGCTCCAGCAGCAGTTCCCGCAGACCCGCTTCCGGGCCCGCATCGGCACGCGGCTGTGGCTGGGGGACCACGACGCCACCGAGTACCGAGGGGCGGTTCTGGACGTCACGCGCGTCGCCAAGGGGGACCGTTTCGGCTACCGGCAGCAGAAGGCGGCCTCGGACGGCTTCCTGGTGGTCGTGGCGGGCGGTACGTCGCACGGAGTGGGCCTTGAAGCCCCCAAGGCGCTGCACGGCGTCATGCCGCGTGCCAAGGGAGTCGCCCGCGCCGGCCTCGCGACGGTGAACCGGAACCTGTCTCCGTTCGTCTGGGGCGGCAAGCAGCGCTGGTTCGCGGAGCCGCCGCACATGCAGGTCTCGATCCTGTTCGTGCCGGCGGACGCGCCCGAGCCGAAGGTCGGCGACGAGCTGGTGGCCCATCTGCGGCACACCACCACGCAGTTCGACCGGATCATGGACCGCTGACCGCCACGAGTCACCGTCTCCCGCAGCGCAGCAAGAAGGCCGTACACGGTGTCCGTGTACGGCCTTCGGCGTTGCCCGCTACGGCATCCCGACGGTTCGCTCAGAGCGAACCGCCCGTGGCACCAGGCCTGCCCCACTCGACCGATGTCCCGTCGAACTGGGCGGTCACGGGCTTCTGTGGGCGGGCCGCCGGGCCGAGGACGAAGACGTCGTCGGCACCGTCGAGGACACCGCCCGAGGGGTCGTCGTCACCGGACCGACGCACCGGGTCCCGATCCGGCATGAAGATGTCGCGCACGACCATCACGCACAGGTAGAGCGTCCCGAGCAGATGCAGGCCGATGGCCCAGTGGTAGCCGTCCGTGGGCAGCCCCTTGTGGGCGTCTCCGCTGGTCGTGTACGCGAGGTAGAGCCAGATCCCCAGGAAGTACACCACCTCGCAGGCCTGCCAGATCAGGAAGTCCCGCCACTTCGGCCGGGCGAGGGCAGCCAGCGGCACCAGCCACAACACGTACTGCGGCGAGTAGACCTTGTTGGTGAGGATGAAGGCCGCGACGATCAGGAAGGCGAGCTGGGCGAACCGCGGGCGTCGGGGAGCGGTCAGTGCGAGCGCCGCGACGGCCGCACAGCAGACCAGCATCAGCAGCGTGGCCAGGGTGTTGACCGTGTCGGTGCTGAGCGGGTCGTCCGAGTTCTGCGCCATGATCAGCCAGAAGGAACCGAAGTCGACGCCCCGTTCCTGGCTGAATGTGTAGAACTTCGACCAGCCCTCGAAGGCGAAGAGCATCACCGGTCCGTTCACCACGACCCAGGCGACGATCGCGCCCCCCAACGCCGTCCCGAACTCCCGCCACCTGCCCGCGCGCCAGCACAGCACCATCAGCGGCCCGAGGAGCAGGAAGGGGTAGAGCTTGGCGGCCGTGGCAAGCCCCAGCAGGACGCCGAAAGCGAGGGAGCGGCCACGTGACCACATCAGCATCGCCGCGGCGGTCAGAGCGACCGCCAGCAGGTCCCAGTTGATGGTCGCCGTCAGGGCGACCGCGGGTGCCAGGGCGACGAGCAGGCCGTCCCAGGGGCGCCGGGCGTGGGTACGGCTCACGCAGACGGCGATGACCGACGCGCACACCATGAGCATTCCGGCATTGACCATCCAGTACCACTGTTCCTGGTCCTGGATGGTGCCGCTCCCGGGCGTGAGCCAGGAGGCGACCTCCATGAAGACTCCGGTGAGCACCGGGTACTCCAGGTACTGCATGTCGCCGGGGAGCCGGTCGAAGTACGGCACGAGCCCGTCGGCGAAGCCGCGCCCCTGGTACAGGTGCGGGATGTCCGAGTAGCACGCGTGCGTGTACTGGGAGCTGGCGCCGAAGAACCAGGCGCCGTTGTAGCAGGGCGCCTTCTGGACCAGGCCGAGGGCGAACATGCCGATCGCCACCAGCGCGATCACCCGTACGGGCGTCCACCAGGACGACCCGAGCAGGGCACGCCGCCCGAGCGGACCGCCGATCAGCTCGCTGCCGGCCGCGGCGACCTCGTCCTCCTTGGTCGGCCGCACCGGCTCCCGCTCATGGACGCTCGCTTGCGTCGATTCTGCACTGGGCATGCCGCACATCCTGCCGTACGCGTCCAGGAAAACGCCGAGGGCCGCCGTACCCCAGGGGACGGCGGCCCTTGTTTCACGTGAAACACCCTCGCGTTTCACGTGAAACACCCAAGCCGGGCGAACTGCCGGCGCCTACCCTTCGGGGCCTCCGAAGATGCCTCCGTTGCCGTTACCTCTGCTGTTGCCGCCGTCCAGGTTCGTATCGGTCGGCGTGGGTTCGGGAGAAACGCCACCGTCCGTGCCGCCGTTACCGGTGCCGCCGCCGTTCTGCGCGCCGCCGTCGGTCTCACAACCGAAGAACCCGCAGGTGTCGCTCGGCGTCGGCGACGGAGACGAGCTCTCGGTCGGAGTGGGACTCGGGGACTCGGTCACGGTCTCGCTGGGCTCCACGGTGGGCGTCGGCTTCGGCGACGGAGCACCCACCTCGTCCTGGATCTCGCCGATCTTCTCGGCCTCGGGGAAGCCGAGGTCGGGCTTGCCCTTCAGCGCGGCCTTCATGTACTCCGTCCACACCAGCGTGGGGACGTCACCACCGTGAATGGACTTCTCACCCGCCGTGCCGTTCATGGAAAGCAGCTTGGCGCTCTTGGGGTCCTCACGGAACATCGCGACCGAGGTCGACAGCTGCTGGGTGTAGCCGACGAACCAAGCCGACTTGTTCTCGTCGGTGGTACCGGTCTTGCCGGCCGCCGTACGGCCCAGGGAGAGCGCGTTCTTACCCGTACCGTTCTGGATGACGTTCTCCAGAACATCCGTGACGTTGTTGGCCACGTTCTCGGGCATCGCCTGCGTGACCCTAGGCTTGTCGAAGCCCTCGATCTCCTGGCCGTTGTACTTGACGCTGGTCACCGAGTAGGGAGCAGCCTGCTTGCCCGCCGCGGCGAACGTCGCGTAGGCGTCTGCCATACGGATCGCACTGGGAGTCGACGTACCGAGCGCGAACGAAGGGTTGAGAGTGGCGAAGCTGGGGTCCAGGATGCCGGACTTCTCTGCCACGTCCCGCACGTTCTTCATCCCCACATCCATGCCGAGCTGCACGAACGGCGTGTTGACGGACTGCTCCATCGCCTTGCGCAAGGAGATGTAGCCCCAGGGGTAGTCGCTCTCGTTCTCCTGGAAGAAGGGCGTGTTGTCCTTCTTCAGGACGTAGGTGCCGTCGTTGTTCTTGACCTTGAGGTGGTCGTTGCCGTTGTACTTGCTCAGCGGCGAGAGGGGACCGTTGCTCCGGTACGTGCCGTGCTCCATCGCGGCGGCGAGCACGAACGGCTTCCACGTCGAACCGACGGGGACACCCGAGGTGTCCGCGTTGTTGTTGAAGTGGCCGTTCTCGTACCCCGCACCGCCGTAGAGCGCGACGATCGCGCCGTCCTTGGGCTTCACCGAGGCCGCACCGAACTGGACGTGCTTGTCCAGCTCCCGGTTCTTCGGGTCCAGCTTCTCCTTCTCGACCTTCTTGACGGCCTTCGCCAGCGCCTCGACGTTGGCCTTCTTGAAGGTCGTCTTGATCTGGTAGCCGCCCAGGTCGAACTGCTTCTCGGAGATGTTGGAGTGGTTCAGGACGTACTTCTTGGCCGTCTCCGCCAGGTACCCGATCTGGCCGCTCATGCCCTTGGAGGCCTTGCGGTCCTGGGGCATGGGGTACTTCTTGATCGCGTCCTGGTACTCCTTGTCCGTGATCCTCTTGTCGTTGTGCATCTGCTCGAGGATCCAGGCCCAACGGTCCTTGGACCGCTTGGTGTTCTTTTCCTTGCTCGCGTTCGGATCGATGCTCTCGTTGCCCGCCGGGTCGTAGTACGTCGGGCCCTTCAGCAGGGCGGCGAGGAAGGCGCACTCACTCGGTGTGAGCTCCTTCGCCTCCTTGCCGTAGTAGGCCTGGGCGGCGGCCTGGATACCGTAGGCGCCCCGGCCGTAGTACGAGGTGTTCAGATAGCCCTGGAGGATCACCGGCTTGGAGACCTTCGTGCCCACCTTGATGGAGATGAACATCTCCTTGAACTTACGGGTGACCGTCTGTTCCTGGCTCAGGTAGGTGTTCTTGACGAACTGCTGGGTGATCGTCGAGCCGCCCTGCGTGTCGCCGCCCCGTGCCATGTTCGCCAGGGCGCGGGCGATACCCATGGGGTCGACGCCGGAGTCGTCGTAGAAGCTCTTGTTCTCGGCCGAGATCACCGCCCACTGCATGGCCTTGGGGATCCGGTCGATCGTGACATTCTGCCGGTTCTGACCACTGCCGGCCGCGACCATCTGGCTGCCGTCGGCCCAGTAGTAGACGTTGTTCTGCGACAGGGCCGCGGCGTTCTCCTCATTGGGGACGCCCACCATGGCGTAACCGATGCCCGCCACGGCCACCAGGCTGCCGAAGAAGCCGATGCACAGTCCGGAGACCAGCTTCCAGGACGGCATCCAGCGCTGCCAGCCGTACTTGCCGGCCCGCGGATAGTCGATCAGCCGCTTCTTGTCCGGGACGGCGGCCGCGCGTCCCCTGCCCCGGCCGGGTCCACCCGGCCCTCCGGGTGCGGCGCGCCGGCCGCCACGGGCCGGCTCGGCGGCTCTGCGGCGGTTGCCACCCGTACTTCTCTGCGCAGCACGTCGGGCCTCGGCACGGCCGCCGTACTGACGCTCCTCACCCCCCGAGTCGTACGCGCCCGACCCATAGGAGTCGGACGGAGACCCGGTGGCGCCTCGCGGTGCCGCACGGCGGCCGGAGGACGAGGCGGACGTGCCGCGTCGGGCCGCGGCACGTCCGCCTCCCTGCGGCTGCGGCGGTTTGCGACGGTGCTCGCTCATCGAACGACTACTCCTCGGGCAGGCGCACCCCTGCGCGCCTGGAAACGGCGGCTAGTTTCCGGTCCCCCCGAAGTACGGATGCGGTCGGCTCCGCATTCATCGGTCCCGCGTGCACCCGTACTACACCGAAGACGAGGACGCGCTCAGGCGTCACTCGGTTCCCGGTGATGTGCATGGCGCACAGACTACGCACCGTCAAAACCTGCCGAGCCCAGAAGTTCACCTCAAATCAGGCAACTCGCGTCGGATGAATCGGTGATGTGATCCCGTTCACCCACCCCCCTCTTGTCGCATCCGGAAGGTCGTTCTATCGTCGTGATGTATCGACTCGATACATCAGCTCGACACATCGGCCCGACACATCGGACTGATACACGCGCACCGCGGCGAGAGGAGGCGACGATGAGCCGGCGTTCCGGGATCCTCGAGTTCGCCGTACTCGGTCTGCTCCGCGAATCTCCGATGCACGGCTATGAGCTGCGCAAACGGCTCAACACATCGCTGGGTGTGTTCCGTGCCTTCAGCTACGGAACGCTCTACCCCTGCCTCAAAACGCTGGTCGCAAACGGCTGGTTGATCGAGGAAACGGGCAGTACCCCCGAGGACGCCCTCGCCGCCCCCCTCGCGGGGCGCCGCGCCAAGATCGTCTACCGGTTGACGGCGGAGGGTAAGGAGCACTTCGAGCAGCTGCTCTCGCAGACCGGGCCCGACGCATACGAGGACGAAACCTTCGCAGCCCGTTTCGCCTTCTTCGGGCAAACCTCACGCGATGTCCGCATGCGCGTGCTGGAGGGCCGCCGCAGCCGGCTGGAGGAGCGGCTGGAGAAGATGAGCGCCTCCCTGGCCCGGACCCGGGAGCGCCTCGACGACTACACGCTAGAGCTCCAGCGCCACGGGATGGAGTCCGTGGAGCGCGAGGTGCGCTGGCTGAACGAGCTCATCGAGAGCGAGCGGGCTGGGCGGGACCTCAAGGGTCCGGCCGCCGGAGAGCCCGCCTCGCGTGACACCACATCTGGAGCGTCGGGCGCCCTGCCCCGGCCGGGGGACGCCCCCCGGCCGGATGCGCCCGACGACACCGCCACGTGAGAGCCCACTCAGGGCCTCACTCGTACACACAGGGAGCAACCGGAATGGGTTCGGTTCGCGTAGCCATCGTCGGTGTGGGCAACTGCGCCGCATCGCTGGTGCAGGGAGTCGAGTACTACAAGGACGCCGACCCGGCGTCCAGGGTGCCGGGCCTGATGCATGTCCAGTTCGGCGACTACCACGTGCGCGACGTCGAGTTCGTCGCCGCGTTCGACGTGGACGCCAAGAAGGTCGGCCTGGACCTGGCGGACGCCATCGGCGCCTCCGAGAACAACACCATCAAGATCTGCGACGTGCCCCGCACGGGCGTCACGGTGCAGCGCGGCCACACCCTCGACGGCCTCGGCAAGTACTACCGCGAGACGATCGAGGAGTCCGCCGAGGAGCCGGCCGACATCGTCCAGGTCCTCAAGGACAAGCAGGTCGACGTCCTCGTCTGCTACCTGCCTGTCGGTTCCGAGGACGCGGCGAAGTTCTACGCGCAGTGCGCCATCGACGCCAAGGTCGCCTTCGTCAACGCCCTCCCGGTCTTCATCGCCGGCACCAAGGAGTGGGCCGACAAGTTCACCGAGGCGGGCGTCCCGATCGTCGGTGACGACATCAAGTCCCAGGTGGGCGCCACCATCACGCACCGCGTGATGGCGAAGCTGTTCGAGGACCGGGGCGTCATCCTGGACCGCACGATGCAGCTGAACGTCGGCGGCAACATGGACTTCAAGAACATGCTCGAGCGCGACCGCCTCGAGTCGAAGAAGATCTCCAAGACGCAGGCCGTCACCTCCCAGATCCGCGACCGTGAACTGGGCGAGGGCAACGTCCACATCGGCCCGTCCGACTACGTCGCCTGGCTGGACGACCGCAAGTGGGCCTACGTCCGCCTCGAGGGCCGCGCCTTCGGCGACGTCCCGCTGAACCTGGAGTACAAGCTCGAGGTCTGGGACTCCCCGAACTCGGCCGGCGTCATCATCGACGCCCTGCGCGCCGCGAAGATCGCCAAGGACCGCGGCATCGGCGGTCCGATCCTCTCCGCGTCGAGCTACTTCATGAAGTCCCCGCCCGTGCAGTACTTCGACGACGAGGCCCGCGAGAACGTCGAGAAGTTCATCAAGGGTGAGGTCGAGCGCTGACGCGCACAACAGTCGCTCCTGCCAGGGCTGTGAGGGTCCCCGGGTCGTACGACCCGGGGACCTTCCCCGTATGTGAGGCTGGGCCCCATGGCCGTCGTCCGTGACCTGCGCGTCCTGTTGCGCTTCCAGGGCTTCCGGCGCCTGCTCGCCGTGCGTCTGCTGTCCCAGGGGGCCGACGGCGTCTACCAGGTCGCGCTCGCCGCGTACGTGGTCTTCTCGCCGGAGAAGCAGACCTCGGCGGCCGCGGTCGCCTCCGCGATGGCGGTGCTGCTGCTTCCGTACTCCCTCGTCGGCCCCTTCGCCGGTGTCCTCCTGGACCGCTGGCGGCGCCGTCAGGTCCTGCTGTACGGGAGTCTGCTGCGTGCTCTGCTGGCCGGTGCGACGGCCGTGCTGATCCTCAGCCCGGCCCCGGACTGGCTCTTCTACGTCTCGGCGTTGTGCGTCACCGCGGTCAACCGTTTCGTCCTGTCGGGCCTGTCCGCCGCCCTGCCGCGGGTGGTCGACGCCGATCGCCTGGTCATCGCCAACTCCCTTTCCCCCACCGCCGGAACGCTGGCGGCGACCGCGGGCGGCGGGCTCGCCTTCGTCGTACGCCTGGCGGTGGCGGACTCGGACGCCGCGGTGGTGCTCGTGGGAGCCGGGCTGTACATGTGCGCGGCCCTGGCGTCGCTGAGCATGGCGCGGGAACTTCTCGGCCCTGACCGGCCCTTGCCGCGTGAACAGCTCGGGACGGCCCTCACGGGAACAGCCCGTGACCTGGCAGCGGGCGTGCGTCACCTGGCCGCTCCGCAGCGCCGGGAGGCCGCCTGGGCGCTGGCGGCGATGTCGATGATGCGGTTCTGCTATGGCGCCCTGCTGGTCATGCTGCTGATGCTGTGCCGGTACGCCCTCACCTCGACCACGGACGACGGACTGGCCCTGCTCGGACTGGCGTTGGGCGTTTCCGGCGCGGGATTCTTCGCGGCGGCCGTGGTGACACCCTGGACCGCGGGAAGGCTCGGACCGGGCCGCTGGATCGTCGTGTGCGCGGGAGCCGCAGCGCTGCTGGAGCCCGCTCTCGGGCTGCCGTTCGCCGCCGCCCCGCTGCTGGCCGCGGCGTTCGTCCTGGGGCTGACGACTCAGGGCGCGAAAATCGCCACGGACACCATCGTCCAGTCCTCCGTCGAGGACGGCTTCCGTGGCCGGATCTTCTCGGTCTACGACGTCCTCTTCAATGTCTTCTTCGTCGGTGCGGCCGCCGTCGCGGCCCTGATGCTGCCACCGGACGGCCGATCCGAGCCGCTGGTGATCACGATCGCCGTTATCTACGCGGCAGTAGCTGGGGCTATGGCACGGTTTGGCCGTCAGTAAGTGTCACATCAATGACACAGAGCCACCTCTGGCTACTGCGTTGTCAGCGGGGACCGCTACCTTACGTGCGTCTTATCTCGCGACATGTTCGCGTCACACTCACCATGTTCTAGGGGGACCCCCAAGTGACTACTCCGCCGCCCCAGGGCAATCCGTTCGCGCAGGGACAGCCCGCGGCTGCGCCCCAGGCTCCGTTCCCGCCCCAGGGCGGTTACCCGCAGCAGCCCGGCCAGCCCGGCTTCCCGCCCCAGGGCGCCGCTCCGTACGCTCCGGTCCCCCCGCAGCCCGCCGGTCGCAAGCTCAGCTTCAAGACGATCAAAAACATCGTCGTCGTCATAGCCGTGGCGACCATCGCCATCGTCGGCTACGCCACGAGCCGGGACGACGCCAACACCGCTGCGGTGGGTGACTGCATGCACCGAGGCAGCAGCAGCGACAACAACCCGGACCTGGAAGTCGTGAACTGCGACGACGCCAAGGCCCAGTACAAGGTGCTGGCCAAGATCGAGGGTTCGTTCCTCACGGACACCCTGGCCTCCAGCAAGTGCGAGTCCGAAGCCAAGGACTTCCAGTACACGTACACCGAGAGCGGTGACGGCAAGGACTTCCTGCTCTGCCTGAAGGACTACAAGAAGTAAGCAGACGCACCGAGGGGCACTGTTTCACGTGAAACAGTGCCCCTCGCGTTGTCCCCAGCAGGCGGCAGATCTCCGCCGGGTCATGTTTCACGTGAAACATGACCGCGTTCCACAGGCTCAGCCCTCCTGGCCGGCCCACCACTCCTTGAGTGCCGCCACCGCGGCGTCGGGCTCCATGGGCCCGTTCTCCAGACGCAGCTCCAGCATGTGCTGGTAGGCACGGCCGATGACCGGGCCGGGCCCCACGCCGAGAATCTCCATGATCTGGTTGCCGTCGAGGTCCGGGCGGATCGCGTCCAGCTCCTCCTGCTCCTGCAGCTTGGCGATCCGCTCCTCAAGCCCGTCGTAGGCCCGCGACAGAGCCGCCGCCTTGCGCTTGTTCCGGGTCGTGCAGTCCGAGCGGGTCAGCTTGTGGAGGCGGTCGAGGAGAGGCCCGGCATCACGGACATAGCGGCGCACTGCCGAATCCGTCCACTCGCCGGTGCCGTAGCCGTGGAAGCGCAGGTGGAGCTCGACCAGACGTGAGACGTCCTTCACCAGCTCGTTGGAGTACTTCAGCGCCGTCATGCGCTTCTTGGTCATCTTCGCCCCGACCACCTCGTGGTGGTGGAACGAGACCCGGCCGTCCTTCTCGAAGCGACGTGTGCGGGGCTTGCCGATGTCGTGCAGCAGGGCGGCCAGGCGCAGCGTGAGGTCGGGGCCGCCCTCCTCCAACGCCATCGCCTGCTCGAGAACGATCAGCGTGTGGTCGTAGACGTCCTTGTGACGGTGGTGCTCATCACGCTCCAGGCGCAGGGCCGGCAGCTCGGGCATCACGCGTTCGGCCAGGCCCGTCTCGACCAGCAGCGTCAGGCCCTTGCGCGGCTGCTGGGAGAGGATCAGCTTGTTCAGCTCGTCCCGCACCCGCTCGGCCGAGACGATCTCGATACGCCCGGACATTTCCTTCATCGCCGTGACGACCTCGGGAGCGACCTCGAAGTCGAGCTGAGCCGCGAAACGCGCGGCCCTCATCATCCGCAGCGGGTCGTCCGAGAACGACTCCTCCGGAGTGCCGGGAGTGCGCAGCACCCGTGCGGCGAGGTCCTTCAACCCGCCGTGCGGGTCGACGAACTCCTTCTCCGGCAGTGCCACCGCCATCGCGTTCACGGTGAAGTCCCGACGAACGAGGTCCTCCTCGATGGAATCCCCGTACGCCACCTCCGGCTTGCGCGAGGTGCGGTCGTAGGCCTCGGATCGGTAGGTGGTCACCTCGATCTGGTAGCCGTCCTTGTGCGCACCGACGGTGCCGAAGGCGATGCCGACCTCCCACACCGCGTCCGCCCAGGGCCGCACGATCTTGAGGACGTCCTGGGGGCGGGCGTCCGTGGTGAAGTCCAGGTCGTTGCCGAGCCGGCCCAGCAGCGCATCCCTGACCGAGCCACCGACCAGGGCGAGTGAGAACCCGGCCTCCTGGAAGCGGCGGGCGAGGTCGTCGGCGACAGGGGCGACCCGCAGCAGTTCACTCACCGCGCGGTGCTGCACCTGGCTGAGGGCGTTGGACGATTCTTCGTTGGCGTTCGGCACAACAAAAGAGGGTACGTGGCCCGCGCCATCGCAAGCTCCTCCTATTCTGCTGGCAGAAGCAGGGGACACGTCCGCCGTCCGCGCACAAGGCAAGCCCTTGAGCAGTAAAGAAGCGCTCTCCTCCATAGGGCGATATACCGGACAGCGCGGGTGCCCGCCCGCGATCCTGTGGAGCGGACCGTGGCACTTCCCCTCAGCGCGCATCGTTACCATGCGTGGACGCACATTCCGACGACCACTGACGACGACGAGGGACGGACGAGCGCGTGGCCGAGGCGGCAGACTTCCGAGGGACCAGTGCCTCACCTGCCCGCCGCTGGCTGCGGCGCACCGGGGCACTGCTCACCGGCGCGCCCCTGCTGGCCGGGCTCCTCCAGCTGCCCGCTGCGACGCCGGCGGACGCGGCCGTACAAGCCTCCCCGCAGGCTGCCGCCGGCACGGGCTCGGTGTCGGTCGCGGTCGACTCGCTGAGCCCCAGCGCCCCCT
This sequence comes from [Streptosporangium] indianense, assembly GCF_021474405.1. Classification (GTDB taxonomy): domain Bacteria; phylum Actinomycetota; class Actinomycetes; order Streptomycetales; family Streptomycetaceae; genus Streptomyces; species Streptomyces indiaensis. Next base: position 33,041 of record NZ_JAKEIO010000005.1, on the reverse strand, counting down.
CCGAGGGAGACACGGTCACCGTCTCGGGGACGGTGACCAACAACGGCAAGCAGACGGTCACCGGCGCCCACGTCGACCTTCAGGTGGGCCCACCGCTGGAGACCCGCTCGGCGATCGACACCCTCGCCAAGAAGAGCGACGATCTCCAGGGGCCCACCGGAGAGAAAGTCGGCGGCAAGTACACCGAGAAGTTCTCCGCGCTCACCCCCGGCGTCGCGGAACCGTTCAGCATCTCCGTGCCGGCCGACAAGCTGGATCTCGGCCGCGACGGCGTCTACCAGCTGGCCGTCGCGCTCTCCGGTGAGACCGCGGCACAGCCCTGGGACCAGGTGCTCGGCGTCCAGCGCACGTTCCTGCCGTGGCAGCCGGAGGAAGCCGGCACCAAGACGAAGACCACGTTCCTGTGGCCGCTGGTCTCCAGCGCGCACATGGCGGCCGAGACCGGGTCGAACGAACAGCAGACGCCGGTCTTCCGTGACGACGAGCTCGCCGAAGAGATCGCCCCGGGCGGCCGCCTCGACCAGATGGTGTCGCTGGGCAAGGGCCTCGACGTCACCTGGGTGATCGACCCGGACCTGCTGGCGTCCGTCGACGCCATGACGGGGAGCTACGAGGTCCGCGGCGCGGACGGCACCACCACGCCTGGGAAGAACCAGGAGGCTGCCAAGCACTGGCTGGCCGAACTCCAGCAGGCGGTCACGGGCGAGGAGGTCACCGCTCTGCCGTTCGGCGACCCGGACCTGGCCTCCCTCGCCCACAACGGCACGAACGTCACCGGCTCCCTGAACCACCTCAAGGAGGCCACCGACGCCGCCGACGACACGGTGGAGACCATCCTCCACGTGAAACCGTCCACGGACTTCGTGTGGCCGGTGGACGGCGCCGTCGACCCCTCCATCGTGAAGGTCGCCACATCCGCGGGCGCCGACAAGGTGATCACCCGCGGCGACAGCCTCCAGGACAACCTGTCGTACACGCCCTCCGCGGCCCGGCCCATCGGCGGCGGCACCACCGCCGTCGTCGCGGACTCCCGGATGTCCACGGCGTTCCAGGGCGACCTGACCAGAGCCTCCGCCTCCACGCTCGCCGTGCAGCGTTTCCTGGCTCAGAGCCTGACGCTCAACCTGCAGACCGGCAAGCAGCGCAGCGTCGTCATCGCCCCGCAGCGCATGCCGTCCGTGAGCCAGGCACAGGCCATGGCCGAGGCGGTGGGCGCCCTTCAGGTGGGGAACTGGTCGGAGTCGCAGGACCTCACGGCCGCCGCCAAGGCGAAGCCGGACCCGTCCGCCAACACGAGGGTGCCGTCGGCCTCCGCCTACCCCTCCGCGTTGCGCAAGCAGGAACTGCCGCGGGCCGCCTTCGAGCAGATCGCCAGGACCCAGGCCAAGCTCGACAAGTTCAGGGTGATCCTCACCCGCCAGGCCCGGGTGGTGACCCCGTTCGGACGGGCCATGAACCGTGAGATGTCCACGTCGTGGCGCGGCCGTGGTGTCGCGGCGGTGGGCTACCGCGGTGGCATCGAGTCGTACCTCAACGGACTCATCGACGGGGTCAAACTGATCCAGAAGTCGGAGACCAAGCTCTCCGGTCGCAGCGCCACGATCCCCGTGACCGTCCAGAACAACCTGGTCCAGGGCGTCGAGCACCTGCAGCTGCGGCTCACGTCGATGAACCCCACGCGACTCAAGATCGGCGGCGACGCCTACGATGAGCAGCGTGTCACCGTCAACGGCGGCCACGCCCAGTCGGTGAAGTTCACCACGTCGGCCAACGCCAACGGCCGGGCGAAAGTCGTCGCCCAGCTGTACACGGAGGACGGCCAGCGGTACGGCGCCCCGGTCACCTTCGACGTACGGGTCACCGAGGTCACGCCGACGGTGATGCTGGTCATCGGCGGTGGCGTCCTGCTCCTGGTCCTCGCGGGCTTCCGGATGTACACCCAGCGCAAGCGCGCCGCCGCCCGCGAGGCCGCCGAGGACGAGACCACCGAGGCGGACGACGAGGTCGAAGGCCCGCAGGACCAGGCCGACGCTCCGCAGAACCCGGAGGCCACCGGCGCACGTCTCAAGGAGGAGGAGGCCGGTTCACGCGCGGACACCCCCGCGCAGCCGAGTGACCCGGCCCCGGACACCGCGGTGGAAAGCGCCGCCCCGTCCGGCACGGGTGAGAGAGTGGACCGTTGAGAAATCTTGACCGGTGGGCCCGGGACGATGAGGTGGGTAACCATGAACGCGCCGTACGACGGTGACCGCGGCCGTGCCGCGGGCAGCTCGGGCCACCCCGACGCGGGCGGGCCCGAGGGTTCGTCGCCCGAGCACGGCCAGGTGCCGCCGCAGCCGCCCACGGACCTGTACCTCCAGGACGCCTACCGGCAGGACCCCTACCGCGCGCAGGACCTCTCCGCGCAGGACCCGGTCGGTGAGGCGCTCTACGACCGCGCCGCGCACCCGCCGCCCGCTCCCGGCACGTACCAGCCGCAGCAGCAGCTCTACGGCCCGCCGCCGCAGTCGCCGTACGCGCCCGACCCGCAGGTGTGGGCCCAGACGCCCGCGCCGGAGCCGGAGGGCCCCACGCGGCACCTGCCCTACGGCGACGACCCGCGCACCACGCAGTTCGTGGGCGTGGACGACCTCGTCTCCCAGGCGGGCGGGCCCCGCCAGGAGCAGGACGCCTTCGCGCACCTCTTCCGGGACCAGCAGCAGAGCAGCGCCCACCCGTCGTACGAGCCGCCGTCGGTCCCCGGCCCTGCGCCGGCCCCGATGCAGCCGGCGCAGGGCCCGTACGCGGCGCAGGGCCCGTACGGGGATGCCGATCAGACCGTGGCGGCACCGCACCTCGTGGACGAGGCACAGGAGCCCGAGCCCGAGGCACCGCCCGCGCCGAAGAAGAGCAGCCGCGCGGCGGGCCTGATGAAGTCCAGCGCCGTGATGGCCGCGGGCACGATGGTCTCCCGCCTCACGGGTTTCATCCGCTCCGCGCTGATCGTGTCGGCCCTGGGCGTCGGCTTCCTCGGTGACACCTTCCAGGTCGCCTACCAGCTGCCGACGATGATCTACATCCTCACGGTCGGCGGTGGCCTCAACTCCGTCTTCGTGCCGCAGCTGGTGCGCGCCATGAAAGACGACGAGGACGGCGGCGAGGCCTACGCCAACCGCCTGCTGACCTTGGTCATGGTGGCGCTCGGCGCACTCACAGCGGTGGGCGTCTTCGGCGCACCGCTCCTGATCCGCCTGATGTCCCCCTCGGTCGCCGGCGATCCGGCGGCGAACCAGGTCGGCATCACCTTCGCCCAGTACTTCCTGCCCTCGATCTTCTTCATGGGCGTCCACGTGGTGATGGGCCAGATCCTCAACGCCCGCGGCAAGTTCGGCGCGATGATGTGGACTCCGGTCCTGAACAACATCGTCATCATCGTGACGCTGGGCATGTTCATCTACGTCTACGGCACCGCCGCAGACTCCGGGATGAAGGTCACCAACATCCCGCCGGAGGGCCAGCGCCTCCTCGGCATCGGTGTCCTGCTCGGCCTCGTGGTCCAAGCGCTGGCGATGATCCCGTACCTGCGCGAGACCGGCTTCCGGCTGCGGCTGCGCTTCGACTGGAAGGGCCAGGGCCTCGGCAAGGCCGTCACGCTCGCCAAGTGGACGGTCCTGTTCGTCCTCGCCAACCAGGCGGGCGCCATGATCGTCATCTGGCTGTCCACCGCGGCGGGCAAGGCCTCGCCCGTCGACGGCACCGGGTTCTCCGCCTATGCCAACGCACAGCTGATCTGGGGCCTGCCGCAGGCCATCATCACCGTCTCTCTCATGGCCGCCCTGCTGCCGCGTCTGTCGCGCTCCGCCGCCGAGGGCGACGGGGGCGCCGTACGCGACGACATCTCCCAGGGACTGCGCACCACGGCGGTCGCGATCGTGCCGATCGCATTCGGCTTCCTCTCCCTCGGCATCCCGATGTGCACGCTGATGTTCGGCTCCTCGGGCACCAGCGAGGCCACCAACATGGGCTTCATGCTGATGGCGTTCGGCCTCGGCCTGATCCCGTACTCCGTGCAGTACGTGGTCCTGCGTGCCTTCTACGCCTACGAGGACACCCGAACTCCCTTCTACAACACGGTCATCGTGGCCGCGGTCAACGCGGGCGCCTCGGCGATCTGCTACTTCGTCATCCCGTCACGCTGGGCCGTGGTCGGCATGGCCGCCTCGTACGGGCTGGCCTACGCGATCGGCGTCGGCGTCGCCTGGCGACGGCTGCGCAAGCGGCTGGGCGGGGACCTCGACGGCGCCCGTGTCCTGCGGACCTACGCCCGCCTGTGCATCGCGTCGGTGCCGGCGGCCCTGCTCAGCGGCGCGGCCTGCTACGGCATCGGCCACACGCTCGGCCAGGGCCCGGCCGGCTCGCTGGCCGCCGTCCTGGTGGGTGGCGCCGTGCTGCTCGGGATCTTCTTCGTCGCCGCCCGCCGCATGCGCATCGAGGAGCTCAACTCCCTGGTCGGCATGGTCCGCGGACGCCTGGGACGCTGAGTCGGGGGGTAGGCGCACAACCATCGTCAGCCACCGCGTGTCGTGCATAGCGGCGGACTGTGGGCACAATTGGTTTCGGCATCGCACGGCGCGCACGGGATGCCGGCCGGGGCGTAATGGATGGGGAGGCAGGAACGACGGTGGCGGATCGGAGTACGGCTGCCGTCGACGTGGCAGACAACAGCGGCGAGACGTCGCTGACCGCACAGGCGGACCAGTCCACGGCCGACGGGGTGGCCAAGAACCGGGAGCGGGACACGGACAGCGACGAGGTACAGGAGAGCACCAGGACCGACGGTGCCGGAACGACCTCGCCGCCCGAACTGCACAGTGGTCACAAGCTCGCCAGACGCTACCGTCTCGAGGAGTGCGTCACCCGACTGGACGGTTTCAGCAGTTGGCGTGCCGTCGATGAGAAGCTCCGCCGTGCCGTCGGAGTGCACATCCTGCCCGCCGACCACTCACGGGCCCGCTCCGTGCTGGCCGCCGCCCGTTCCTCCGCCCTCCTGGGCGACCCCCGCTTCGTCCAGGTGCTGGACGCGGTGGAGGAGAACGACGTCGTCTATGTCGTCCACGAGTGGCTTCCCGACGCGACGGAACTGACCACGCTGCTCGCCTCCGGCCCCCTGGAGCCCTACGACGCCTACCAAATGGTCAGTCAGGTCTCCTCCGCCATGGCGGCCGCACACCGTGAGGGCCTCGCCCATCTGCGGCTGAACCCCAACGCGGTGCTGCGCGCCTCGACCGGCCAGTGGCGCATCCGCGGCCTCGCCGTGAACGCCGCGCTGCGGGGCGTCTCGTCGGACACGCCGCAGCGCACCGACACCGAGGCCATCGGCGCTCTGCTGTACGCGGCGCTCACGCAGCGCTGGCCGTACGAGAGCGACGCCTACGGTCTGTCGGGCCTGCCGAAGGACATCGGTCTCATCGCGCCCGACCAGGTGCGGGCCGGTGTGCACCGCGGCCTGTCCGAGCTCTCCATGCGCGCGCTCGCCAACGACGGCGCCACCGCCTCCCGGCACGAGTCGCCGTGCACCACGCCGGAGGAGCTGGTGAAGGCGATCGGTGAGATGCCCCGCATCCGCCCGCCGGAGCCCGCGTTCACCGCGCCGCCCGAGTACCAGCGCACGACCTACCAACAGGGCACGTACGGCCGTCAGACCCCGCGTCCCGGCGTCACCCAGCCGGTGCCGCCCCCGCCGACCCCGCTCCAGAGCCGCACGGGCAAGGCCCTGAAGTGGGCCGTCTCCGCACTCCTGATCGCCGCCCTGGGCCTGGGCAGCTGGCAGTTGGCGGACGCGCTGATGGACCAGGGCGGCAAGAACGACGACCCGGGTCAGACGCAGACGAACGACGGGAACGACAAGAGCCCGAAGAAGCCCACTTCCGGCAAGCCGATCGCCATCAGCGGTGCCCGCGACTTCGACCCTCTCGGGGATCAGACGGAGAAGCCGTCCGACATAGGGAAGGTCTACGACAACAGCACGGCCACCTATTGGCAGACCGACTTCTATCTGAGCCCGGACTTCGGCCGACTGAAGTCGGGCGTCGGCATCATCCTCGACCTCGGCAAGACCCAGCAGGTCGGGAAGGTGACCGTCACGTTCGTGGGGGACACCTCGGTCGAGCTCCGCAGTGCGAGCTCGGACGCAGGCTCGCAGCCCACGTCCCTGAACGCTTACTCCAAGGTCGCCGAGGGCACGGGGACGACCGTCCAGCTGAAGCCCGGCAAGACCCTCAAGAGCAGGTACCTCCTCGTGTGGCTGACGAAACTGCCGCTGCAACCGGATGACGGCAAGTGGCGCGGCAGGTTGGCGGATATCAAGGTGACCAGCTGACGGCATCTGCCTCGAGGAAGGAGGCCGATGGCAGACGGCACCGGATATGACGGAGTGAGCGATCAGGACCTGCTCGCCCAGCACGTCGAAGGCGACCCCGATGCCTTCGGTGAGATCGTACGGCGGCATCGTGATCGGCTCTGGGCCGTCGCACTGCGGACGCTCGGTGACCGCGAGGAGGCCGCTGACGCCGTGCAGGACGCCCTCGTGTCCGCCTATCGGGCCGCCCACACCTTCCGGGGCCAGTCGGCCGTCACGACGTGGCTGCACAGGATCACGGTGAACGCTTGCCTGGACCGCGCCCGCAAGGCCGCCTCCCGGAAGACCTCTCCCGTCGACGACACCGAGCGCCTGGAGCAGCTGCTGGAGCCGCACGAGTCGGCCTCGGCCCCCGCCGAGCGCAATGATCTCCACCGGCAGCTCATCGAAGCCCTGGGGACCCTCCCCGCCGATCAGCGTGCCGCGCTCGTACTGGTGGACATGCAGGGCTACCCGGTGGCCGAGGCCGCCCGCGTCCTCGACGTGCCCACCGGCACGGTGAAGAGCAGATGCGCGCGCGGAAGAGCGAGACTCCTGCCGTTGCTCACGCACCTACGACCGGACAACGGCGGTGAGGGCAAGAACCCGGGGGGAGAACGGAACCGGACGCAGGGGTCGGCCGTCCCACCCGCAGCGGGGCCCCGTCAAGCGGACCCCCCGGGCAAGGGACCCAGCGACCCAGCCGCAGTGAAGGGCGGAGGTGGACGAGCGTGACGTCGACGACAGACATGGCCGGGCACCCGGACGTCGCGGAGATCTCCGACCTCGCCGAGGGGCTCCTTCCACCGGACCGGACCACCGAGCTGCGGCGGCATCTGGACGAGTGCGAGCTCTGTGCGGACGTGTACAGCTCCCTGGAGGAGATCCGCGGCCTGCTCGGCACGCTGCCGGGCCCGCCGCGTATGCCTGCTGAGATCGCGGGGCGCATCGATGCCGCCCTTGCTGCCGAAGCCCTGTTGAACACCGGCGGCCCGAATGCGTCCGAGACCCCTGAGCCGGTGAGTGCCCCTCGTGCCACAGCCGAGGACGACAGCGATGTGCGTGTTTCACGTGAAACATCGACGTCTGCCGATCGGCCTGTCGGCCGCCCTCGCTCCTCCACCACCGGCCCGGGCCGCAAGGGCCACACCCGCGCCGGACGGCGCAGGATCGCCGTCCTGGGAACCGTCTTCACGGTGGCCGCTCTGGGGCTGGGCTCCGTCTTGCTGTCGTCGCTCGGCGACAACAAGCCCTCCCATGACACGGCAGGCGAACGGGAGACCACCGCCGACACCTTCTCCGAAGGAAAGCTGCAGAAGCAGGTCACCGATCTGCTGGCGGAGAACAAGACCAAGGAGGGCGGCTCCCGCACCCCGCTGGGCGCGGCAACGGCTCCGGGCAGCAACCAGCCCAGGGTCTTCCGGGAGCCTGTGGTGCCCGGCTGCGTCCGAGACGGCATCGGACGCGACGATGCGGCCCTGGCCACCGAGAACGGCACCTTCCAAGGCAAGAAAGCCATGCTCGTGCTGCTTCCCGATGCCTCCGACGCGACTCGGGTCAACGCCTACATCGTCGACGCCAGGTGTGTGGATCACGCGCCGTCCACGGTGACCGGCGAGGTGCTCCTGGAGCGCACCTACCCCTCCGCCTGACCAAGCGCCTCGTCCCTGCCTCGCAGGGTCACCGGTTGGTGCCGCATCTCCGTGTGCCCGGACACAGTGGGAATGCGCGCCCCTTAGGATCCGTTGGGTGGGGTGAGAGCTCCGAGAGAAGCTCCCACCGGTCGAACGACGCAGTCCAGAGACGAGGAATCAAGCCGTGAGCGACGTCCGTAACGTGATCATCATCGGCTCCGGGCCCGCCGGCTACACGGCGGCGCTCTACACCGCGCGCGCGTCGCTGAAGCCCCTGGTGTTCGAGGGTGCCGTCACCGCTGGTGGTGCGCTCATGAACACCACCGACGTCGAGAACTTCCCTGGCTTCCAGGACGGCATCATGGGCCCCGAGCTCATGGACAACATGCGTGCCCAGTCGGAGCGCTTCGGGGCCGAGCTCGTCCCGGACGACATCGTGGCCGTCGACCTGAGTGGTGAGATCAAGACCGTCACGGACACGGCCGGCACAGTGCACCGGGCGAAGGCCGTCATCGTCGCCACCGGCTCGCAGCACCGCAAGCTCGGCCTGCCGAACGAGGACGCCCTCTCCGGTCGTGGCGTGTCCTGGTGCGCCACCTGTGACGGGTTCTTCTTCAAGGACCAGGACATCGCCGTGATCGGTGGCGGCGACACCGCGATGGAGGAGGCGACCTTCCTCTCGCGGTTCGCCAAGTCCGTGACCATCGTCCACCGCCGTGACACCCTGCGCGCCTCCAAGGCCATGCAGGAGCGCGCCTTCGCCGACCCGAAGATCTCCTTCGTCTGGGACAGCGAGGTCGCCGAGATCCAGGGCGACCCCAAGCTCTCCGGTCTGAAGCTGCGCAACCTCAAGACGGGCGAGCTCTCGGACCTGCCGGTCACCGGACTGTTCATCGCCATCGGCCACGACCCGCGCACCGAGCTCTTCAAGGGTCAGCTCGACCTGGACGAAGAGGGGTACCTGAAGGTGCAGGCGCCGTCGACGCGCACGAACCTGACCGGTGTCTTCGGTGCCGGCGACGTGGTCGACCACACCTACCGTCAGGCGATCACCGCGGCCGGGACCGGCTGCTCCGCAGCTCTCGACGCCGAGCGCTACCTCGCCGCCCTGGCGGACGAGGAGCAGCCCGAGCCCGAGAAGACCCCTGCCTGACCTCCCCTACCCGCCCCACGCACCAACAGTTAAGGAGCCCGCCGTGGCCGGCACCCTGAAGAATGTGACCGACGACTCCTTCGAGCAGGACGTCCTCAAGAGCGACAAGCCCGTTCTGGTGGACTTCTGGGCCGCCTGGTGCGGACCGTGCCGTCAGATCGCTCCGTCCCTCGAGGCCATCGCCTCCGAGTACGGCGACAAGATCGAGATCGTCAAGCTGAACATCGACGAGAACCCGGGTACGGCCGCCAAGTACGGCGTCATGTCCATCCCGACCCTGAACGTCTACCAGGGTGGCGAGGTCGCCAAGACCATCGTGGGCGCGAAGCCGAAGGCCGCGATCGTTCGCGACCTCGAGGAGTTCATCGCCGAGTGAATCGGCTGAGTCGTCGGACCGACGATGCGTGTTTCACGTGAAACACGAATGGGCCAGCCCGGAAGGGCTGGCCCATTCGTTTGCCTGTCTTACAGCGGTCGCAGCGCCGGCTCTTTCTGTACGGCTCCCAGAAGACGGTCCAGCGCCATCTCGACGTCTTCCTTCCAGGAGAGCGTCGACCTCAGCTCCAGTCTCAACCGGGGATGTGTGGGGTGCTGGCGGACCGTTTTGAAGCCCACCGCCAGCAGATGGTCTGCGGGCAGGACGCAAGCGGGTTCCTTCCAGCGCGCGTCACCGAACGCCTCAATCGCTTTGAAGCCGCGCCGCAGCAGATCCTTGGCCACCGTCTGTACCATCACCCGGCCCAGCCCCTGCCCCTGATAACCGGGCACGATGAACGCCGTCATCAGTTGCACCGCGTCGGGCGAGACAGGACTCGTGGGAAACGCCGTGGAGCGCGGAACATAGGCCGGTGGGGCGTAGAGCACGAAGCCCACCGGCACGTCGTCGACGTACACCACGCGCCCGCAGGAGCCCCAGTCCAGCAGAACCGCTGAGATCCAGGCTTCCTTCTCCGGGGCGGACGTGCCCGCCTTTACCGCGGCCTCACCGCTGACGGGGTCGAGTTCCCAGAAGACACACGAGCGACAACGCTCGGGAAGGTCCTGGAGGTTGTCCAGCGTGAGCGGTACGAGCCGGCGGCCCATGAAGGCTGATCCTCGCTTCCTTCTCCCGCCGCCGCGTCGCGGGCGGCTGTCAGAGCGCTCCGTTCCCTGAGGAGACTGCCGATGAACCCACCGACTGCTCCCAGCCCCAAACCGGCGCTCACCAGTCCGGTGCACCTCATGGTTCGCATGGCCCCTGCCTCCCTCTCAGAGGTGCTGCCCAGTGGTTGCGCCGTACCCGACGCATCGTATCCACGAAGGGATTCCATCGATACCGCCAGAAAGGAAAGAGCGGGCCATGTTCCGGCACACACCGGACATGGCCCGCTCCGTCTCCTGTGCAGCGGAGGTTCCTCGCCGGAGGCTCAGGAATCGTTCTCCTCGGAGTCGCCCTCCAGGAGACTCTTCTGCAGGACCGGTCCCTCGCCAGGAGCGAGCGAGCCGAGGATCCGCTCAAGGTCCTCCATCGAGGCGAACTCGACAGTGATCTTGCCCTTCTTCTGCCCCAAGTCGACCTTCACCCGGGTCTCGAAGCGGTCGGAGAGCCGTGTGGCAAGGTCGGACAGCGCGGGCGAAACCCGTGCGCCGGCACGCGGACCTTTCGGCTTCTGCGCCTTCTGGGGCCGCGAGCCCATCAGCGTCACGATCTCCTCGACGGCCCGCACCGAGAGACCCTCCGCCACGATGCGGTGAGCCAGCCGGTCCTGCTCCTCCGAGTCGTCCACGGAGAGCAGTGCCCGCGCGTGGCCGGCGGAGAGCACCCCGGCGGCGACCCGGCGCTGCACGGCCGGTGAGAGCTTCAGCAGACGCAGGGTGTTGGAGACCTGAGGACGGGATCGGCCGATGCGGTCCGCCAGCTGGTCATGCGTGCAGTTGAAGTCCCGCAGCAACTGGTCGTAGGCAGCTGCCTCTTCCAGCGGGTTGAGCTGGGCCCGGTGCAGGTTTTCCAGCAGGGCGTCCAGGAGGAGCTTCTCGTCCTCCGTGGCGCGCACGATGGCCGGGATCGCCTCCAGCCCTGCCTCACGACAGGCCCGCCAGCGACGCTCGCCCATGATGAGCTCGTAGCGGGACTGCCCCACCTGCCGTACGACGACCGGCTGGAGAAGCCCCACTTCCTTGATGGACGTGATGAGCTCGGACAGCGCGTCCTCGTCGAAGACCTCACGCGGCTGGCGCGGGTTCGGCGTGATGGAGTCGAGAGGGATCTCAGCGAAGTGCGCACCGACGGGTGCCGCAGACGTGGCGAGGGCACTCGACTGCGTCGGCTCCTCCGTTTCACGTGAAACAGGCGGCAGCGTCGCTACCTTCGCCGCGGCCACCCCGCGGTCGTTCGGCAGCGCAGGCACTGCCGCAGGGGACGGGGGAACGACGTTCCCCGCCGCAGCCTGGGCCACCGATTTCTCCGTCGGTGCGGCAGGGATCAGTGCGCCGAGACCACGGCCCAGCCCCCTTCGTCGCTCGCTCACTGGATGCCCTCCACCATGCTCGGGTCGTTCTGCTGTGCGCCGATATGGGCGTGCGTCGCGTCATAACTGATCCCGACACCCTTCAACGCGATCTCTCGTGCCGCCTCAAGATAGGAGAGGGCACCACTCGATCCAGGATCGTAGGTCAGTACCGTCTGCCCATAACTCGGCGCCTCCGAGATCCTGACGGAGCGCGGGATGCTCGTCCGCAGTACCTCGTCACCGAAGTGGGTGCGCACCTCTTCCGCGACCTGCGACGCGAGACGCGTCCGGCCGTCGTACATGGTGAGCAGGATGGTCGACACGTGCAGCGCGGGGTTGAGGTGCCCCCGTACCAGGTCGACATTGCGCAGCAGTTGCCCGAGGCCTTCCAGCGCGTAGTACTCACACTGGATGGGGATCAGCACTTCCTGACCCGCCACGAGGGCGTTGACCGTCAGAAGACCGAGCGAGGGCGGGCAGTCGATGAGGATGTAGTCCAGCGGCTGTTCGTACGCCTGGATCGCGCGCTGCAGCCTGCTCTCCCGAGCCACCAGGGATACCAGCTCGATCTCCGCACCGGCGAGATCGATCGTGGCGGGAGCGCAGAAGAGCCCCTCGACGTCGGGGACCGGCTGGACCACCTCCGAGAGCGGCTTGCTCTCGACCAACACATCGTAGATGGAAGGGACTTCGGCGTGATGGTCGATGCCGAGGGCGGTGGAGGCGTTGCCCTGAGGGTCGAGGTCGACCACCAAAACCCGGCCACCGTGCAGCGCCAGCGATGCGGCGAGGTTGACGGTCGTCGTCGTCTTCCCCACACCGCCCTTCTGGTTGGCGACCACGATGATGCGCGTCTGCTCGGGCCGTGGCAGGCCCTCGCCGGCACGACCCAGAGCCTCCACCGCCAGTTGGGCAGCACGACCGATGGGAGTGTCGTCCATCGGAGGCGGTGTTTCACGTGAAACATCCGCCCCCATCGACTCGGTACGGGGACCGGGGACCGGATCGGTCATCGGTCCCGCGATGTTGGCGTCGGACCGCAAGGATTCACTCTCCTCGACTTCAGGCTCGCAATGAACAGAGCCTCCCATGTCTTCGGGGTCGCGAACCAGTGAGGCCTGGCGTTCTGTGGAGAAATCCACCTCTGTGGATACCTCAGGTCCCTCATCGAGTGAACCGAGAGGCTTTCGGTCGCGGGGTTCGGCCGCAGCGCGGCCCCGACTGATGATGCCGTGCAGCAGTGAGCGACGTTTCACGTGAAACACGATGCACAGCCGCCGTGGCCGGACTGTCGCGACACTCCGGCATGCACGGGTTTGGCAGCTTGTGTGGAGTACGTCTCTTCCTCAGGACGGATCACACCCGCTCCGAAGGATCCCCTCAGCGCCGATGGTCCATCCGCCGCGTGTTGCGTCAGCGCCGACGGCGCGTCCGCCCCGTGCGAGCCGCCTTGGCACGCTTGGCGGCAAAGCGCACACCGCCCGGACTCTCCCCGACCTCGACCCGTACGACGGTGGACGTCGGGTCCACCACGCCCTCACCCACATGCAGGATGGACGTCTCCACCGCGCCCAGCTTGCTCAGCGCCGCCGACGCGCTCTTCAGCTCCTCCTCGGCGGTGTCGCCCTTGAGCGCGAGCATCTCCCCGTAGGGCCGCAGCAGCGGAATGCCCCAGGTGGCGAGCCGGTCGAGGGGCGCAACGGCTCGAGCCGTCACCACGTGGACAGGCTGGATCTTGCCCATGACCTCTTCGGCCCGGCCACGCATGACCGTCACGTGGTCGAGACCGAGCAGCTCCACGACCTCGGTGAGGAAGGTGGTGCGCCGGAGCAGGGGCTCCAGGAGCGTGATCTTCAAGTCGGTCCGGACCAGCGCCAGCGGAATGCCGGGGAGCCCGGCGCCGGAGCCGACATCGCACACGGTCACGTTGTCGGGCACGACCTCCGAGAGCACCGCGCAGTTCAGCAGGTGCCGCTCCCACAGGCGGGGCACCTCGCGCGGGCCGATGAGACCGCGCTGCACGCCCGCCTCGGCGAGCAGCTCGGCGTACCGCACCGCATCCGCGAAGCGATCACCGAACACCTCGCGCGCCTGCTCGGGCGCGGGGGGAAGCTCCGCTGCCTCCGTCACGGGGGACCGTCCTTCCGTACCGCGTCAGCGCACCCGGCGCCGACACCAGAACCACCAGAACTATCAGGCTGACAAAGCTCGGCCCCGCCTGCGCGACAGACGGGGCCGGAAACGTGGGGGCCGATCAGGCCGGCAGCACGACGACGAAGCGCTGCGGCTCCTCGCCCTCGGACTCGCTGCGCAGACCGGCGGCCTTGACCGCGTCGTGCACGACCTTGCGCTCGAAGGGCGTCATCGGCTTCAGCTTCACGGCCTCACCGCTGCTCTTGGCCTCCGCGGCGGCCTTCGCTCCGAGCTCGGACAGCTCGGAGCGCTTCTGTGCCCGGTACCCCGCGATGTCGAGCATCAGACGGCTGCGGTCGCCGGTCTCCCGGTGCACGGCCAGGCGGGTGAGCTCCTGGAGCGCCTCCAGCACCTCGCCGTCACGGCCGACCAGCTTCTGCAGGTCGCGGCCGCCCGTGTCACTGATGATCGAGACGGAGGCGCGGTCGGCCTCGACGTCCATGTCGATGTCGCCGTCGAGGTCGGCGATGTCGAGCAGACCCTCCAGGTAGTCCGCCGCGATCTCGCCTTCCTGCTCCAGGCGGGTCAGGGTGTCTGCACCCTCGGCAGCGGCGGAGGTGGTGCCTTCCGTCACGGGATGGACTCCTTCTTACTTCTTGGACGGGGACTTGGGCCGCTGCGGGCCCTTGCGCTGTCCGGACTGGGCCTTGCTGCGGGCACCGCCGGCGGGCTTCGGACCGCCCTGCTTGGCAGCGGTGGCGGGCTTGTCGTCGGCCTGGCCGGACTTGGTCAGCGACGTCTTCGGCTCGTTCTCACCGGCCGCCTTCGGGCCGACGGCGCCGCCGTGCTGCCGCTGCGACTTGCTCTGTCGCTTGGGCTGCTGGCGCTTCGCGGTGCCGACGGCGGTGGTCGGCGTACCGTCCTCGGCCTGGGCCGCGGCCGCGCTCTCGCTCTTGATCACGGTGCCGTCGGGCTGGGCGGCGAGGCCGGCCTTGCTCAGGCCGTTGATGAACTTGCGCTCGAACTCGTTGCGGTCACGGCCCTTGGCGACGATCGCCTTGACGATGGCGCGGTCGCGACGGCGACCGACCTTCTCGTGCTGCGCGACGTGCTTGTGCAGGCGCTCCAGGTACGTGGCCTGGGCCTTGGAACCCGGCGTCGGGTTGTTGCGGATGACGTACATCTGCTGGCCCATGGTCCACACGTTGGTGGTCAGCCAGTAGACGAGGACACCGACGGGGAAGTTGATGCCGAAGACGGCGAACATGACCGGGAAGACGTACATCAGCATCTTCTGCTGCTGCATGAACGGCGTCTTCACGGTGGTGTCGACGTTCTTCGTCATCAGCTGGCGCTGGGTGAAGAACTGCGACGCCGACATCAGGACGATCATGACGGCGGTGACCACACGGACGTCGGTGAGGGAGGCACCGAGTGCTTCCACCTTCGACGAACTGTCGGTGAACTTCGCGGCCAGCGGAGCCCCGACGATGTGCGCCTTCTGCGCGCTCTGCAGCAGGCTCTGGTTGATCACACCGATGGTGTCGCCCGTCGCGATGCTGTTGAGCACGTGGTACAGGGCGAAGAAGAACGGGGACTGCGCCAGGATGGGAAGGCACGAGGAGAGCGGGTTGGTGCCCGTCTCCTTGTACAGCTTCATCATCTCTTCGGACTGACGCTGCTTGTCGTTCTTGTAGCGCTCTTGGATCTTCTTCATCTCGGGCTGCAGCGTCTGCATGGCCCGAGTGGACTTGATCTGCTTCACGAAGAGCGGGATGAGGCAGATGCGGATCAGGATCACCAGGGACACGATCGACAGGCCCCAGGCCCAGCCGGTGTCGGGGCCGAAGATGGCGCCGTACACCGAGTGGAACTGGACGATGACCCAGGAGACGGGTGTGGTGATGAAGCTGAAGAGGCTGGCAATCGTGTCCACTAATCATGCTCCTTGGGCATGGGACGGTGTCTCTGCGGCCGGGCTCGAGGGGCCGGACCGACTTGTGGGAGAAGTCGGTCCATCGAGGGCCGGTTCGGCGGCGGAGGACCCGCCCTTGCGTGCACGCCACGCGTTACGCAGCGTTTCGTGCCACCGCGGGCGCTTGCGCGGCGGGACATGGTCCACACCACCCAGCGACCACGGGTTGCACCGCAGGATGCGCCAGGCCGTGAGTGCCGTTCCCTTGATGGCACCGTGCCGGTCGATGGCCGTGTAGCCGTAGTGGGAGCACGACGGGTAGTACTTGCAGACCGGCCCCAGCAGCGGACTGATCGTCCACTGGTAGAGCTTGATCAGAGCCAGCAGCGGGTACTTCATCGCGCGCCCCCTCCCAGCAACCGCTGGAAAGCGGCATCCAGGTCTCGGGCCAGCTGTGCATGGTCGGCGTCGCCCGATCCGGGCAGCGCTCGTACGACTACCAGGCTACCGGGGGGCAGCTGGGCGACTCGTTCGCGCATCAGGTGGCGAAGCCTGCGCTTGACTTTGTTGCGTACGACCGCGCCACCCACGGCTTTGCTCACGACGAAACCCGCACGCGTCGGGGAAGCGCTCTCCCCAGGCGCATGCGGGTCCGTGGCACCGCTTCGAAGGTGGACGACGAGGTGCGGGCGTCCTGCCCGACGTCCTCGCCGTACCGCGGTCGCGAAGTCCTCGCGCCGCCTCAGCCGGTTCTCGGTGGGCAGCACGACGTCATGACCTGATCGGGATCAGGCGGACAGACGGGCGCGACCCTTGCTACGGCGGGACGCGAGAATCGCGCGGCCGGCACGGGTGCGCATACGCAGCCGGAAGCCGTGGGTCTTCGCGCGACGACGGTTGTTCGGCTGGAAGGTGCGCTTGCTCACTCGGGGGCTCCAGAAAGAATCGGTGGTTGCGGGGTGCCGTCCTGGCTGTCACCGTGCGCCCACGAGTAGCTCGCAGTTACGCCCGAGTGCACCGCTTACCGATCACCCAAATGATCTGTGCCCATCGGAGGCAGGCGGCAGCAGCCATCGACAACTCGACCTGGTTACGGTACGCGCGGCTACGCCATCCGGTCAAACCGGGAGTCGCCGGGAGACACTTGTCCACAGGCTGGGGACAACAACTTGAACCCTACCGGCCGCGCTGACTACCGTGACGGAACTCCGATTCGTTCCCTTATCCCTGCCCCACCCGATTTACATCCCGAGCCGTCCCAGAACCACACGTTCGTGGGACCTGTGAGAGAGCGTGCCCTGTGGCTGACGTACCTGCCGATCTTGCCGCAGTGTGGCCACGCGTATTGGAGCAGCTCCTCGGGGAGGGCCGCGGCCAAGGGGTCGAAGGGAAGGACGAGCACTGGATCCGGCGCTGCCAGCCCCTCGCGCTGGTCGCGGACACCGCGCTGCTCGCCGTGCCGAACGAGTTCGCGAAGGGCGTACTGGAGGGCCGGCTGGCGCCGATCGTCAGCGAGACGCTGAGCCGCGAGTGCGGGCGCCCGATCCGGATCGCGATCACCGTCGACGACTCCGCGGGCGAGCCCTCCGCCCCTCCCGCGCCCCCGGCGCGCCCCCAGCAGCGCTACGAGGAGCCCGAGCTCCCGTCCGCGCGCCCTGACCGGGACGGGTACGACCGCCCCGAACGTGACGGGTATGACCGCCAGGACCGCGACGGGTACGGCCGCCAGGACCGCGACGGGTACGACGGCAAGGACCGCGACGGATATGAGGGGTACGGCCGGCATCGCGCCGAGCCACTGCCCGGGCCGGCCGGCGACCCGCTTCCGCCTACGCGCGCAGATCAGATTCCGACGGCCCGTCCCGCATACCCCTCCGAGTACCAGCGCCCCGAGCCCGGCGCCTGGCCGCGGCCGTCGCAGCAGGACGAGTACGGCTGGCAGCAGCAGCGCCTCGGCTTCCCCGAGCGTGACCCGTACGCGTCACCCGGACAGGACTCGTACGGCTCCGGCCCCCAGGACGCCTATGGACCCCAGGACTCCTACGGGCCGCAGGACGGGTACGGGTCCAAGGACTCCTACGGCCCGTCCTCCCAGGACTCCTACGGTTCCCCCTCCCAGGACTACCGCCCGCAGCCCGTCGAGCGGCCCTCCTACGACCAGCAGCGGTCCGACTACGACGGCTCGCGGGGCGACTACGACCAGCGCGACGCGGTGCGCCGAGAGCTGCCCGAGCCCCCGGCCGGTTCGGGCCACGTGCACCGGGGCGGCCCGGTCGGTCCGAACCTGCCGACGACCGGTGCGCCCGGCCCCTTGGCCGCGCAGCCCGCGCCGGCGACCGGCCCGGGTGAGCCGACCGCCCGTCTGAACCCCAAGTACCTCTTCGACACCTTCGTCATCGGCGCCTCCAACCGCTTCGCCCACGCGGCCGCGGTCGCCGTGGCCGAGGCGCCGGCCAAGGCGTACAACCCCTTGTTCATCTACGGGGAGTCCGGGCTCGGCAAGACCCACCTGCTGCACGCGATCGGGCACTACGCGCGCAGCCTGTACCCGGGCACCCGGGTGCGGTACGTGAGCTCGGAGGAGTTCACCAACGAGTTCATCAACTCCATCCGCGACGGCAAGGGCGACAGCTTCCGCAAGCGGTACCGGGAGATGGACATCCTGCTCGTCGACGACATCCAGTTCCTCGCGGACAAGGAGTCGACGCAGGAGGAGTTCTTCCACACCTTCAACACCCTCCACAACGCCAACAAGCAGATCGTGCTGTCGTCCGACCGGCCGCCGAAGCAGCTGGTCACGCTGGAGGACCGGCTGCGGAACCGTTTCGAGTGGGGCCTGATCACGGACGTCCAGCCGCCCGAACTGGAGACACGGATCGCGATCCTCCGCAAGAAGGCGGTCCAGGAGCAGCTGAACGCGCCGCCGGAGGTGCTGGAGTTCATCGCGTCCCGGATCTCGCGGAACATCCGTGAGCTGGAGGGCGCGCTGATCCGGGTCACGGCGTTCGCGTCGCTCAACCGGCAGCCGGTCGACCTGGGCCTGACGGAGATCGTCCTGAAGGACCTGATCCCCGGCGGCGAGGACTCGGCCCCCGAGATCACCTCGACGGCCATCATGGGCGCCACGGCGGACTACTTCGGGCTGACCGTCGAGGACCTGTGCGGCACCTCGCGCGGCCGCGCCCTGGTCACCGCCCGGCAGATCGCCATGTACCTGTGCCGTGAGCTGACGGACCTGTCTCTGCCCAAGATCGGCGCTTTGTTCGGCGGGCGGGACCACACCACGGTCATGCACGCGGACCGCAAGATCCGCAACCTGATGGCCGAGCGCCGCTCCATCTACAACCAGGTCACGGAGCTGACCAACCGCATCAAAAACGGCTGACGCCGACGGCACAACGCCGCTGAGGGCGCCCTCCTGTGGTCCGGGGGCGCCCTTTTTCATGCCCGGGGAAGCAGCCGCCGGGAGCCAGCCCGGGCATCCGCCGGGCATCCGACCGCAACCCGCTGTTCGATTAGGCGCCGGGTTACGGCCTCTCTCCACAGATTCGGTGACTTTCTGCCGTCCACATCCTGGGGACCGGGGAGTTGTCCAGATTGTGTCCACAGCGGCCGCTGTTGAAAGACCATCAGACCAGCTCAGGTGGTTGTGGATTGGTGGACGAAGGATCTCCACAGACTGTGGACGACGGGATGATCCACAGGCTGTGCACCGAGTTGTCCACCGGCCGCCCACAGGCTGGGGGCGGTTGTCCCCAGCAAACGGGCGCTTCTCCACATGCCTGTCCACTGTTCGGCAACCCGACGCGCCTCCTCACCGGGTCGAGTGAAAGGCGTCACACAAAGGTGCCGGGTTGGGCTGTGGGAAAGCCGGGTAAAGCTGGGGATGGCGTTGGGGAGAACTCGCCTCCCCCTGTGCACGGCGTGTGCAGAACTTTCTGTTCTCCACAGATACGCCCGGTTGTCCACCGCCTCCACCCACAGGACCCGTGGACAAAATTCCCACCCTGAGCTGGGCAAACGAGGTTATCCACGGTATCCACAGGCCCTACTACTACTCCCGACTAGAGAGAGCTGGGAATCCGTTTCGAAGGGGGCCCTGTGCACAACTCGCTCTTCGGTGCCCGGCCGCCCCTCGTCACGACTTGACCCCGAGAGGCACCTACTGTCAGTGCCGTGCGTCAGACTGGTCCCCGGTGTCCTCCCCCTCACAGGGACCGTCGACACCGAGACAGACGACGAGGGCCAGGCAGAGCGAGAAGCGCCGGCAACAGCAGGAGGCGGCAACAGTGAAGATCCGGGTGGAACGCGACGTACTCGCGGAGGCAGTGGCCTGGGCGGCACGCAGCCTCCCGGCCCGTCCGCCGGCGCCTGTCCTCGCCGGCCTCCTGCTGAAGACCGAGGAGGGCCAGCTGAGCCTGTCCGGCTTCGACTACGAGGTCTCCGCGCGGGTCTCCGTGGACGCCGAGGTCGAGGAGGAGGGCACGGTCCTGGTCTCCGGCCGCCTGCTCGCGGACATCTGCCGCGCGCTGCCCAACCGTCCGGTGGAGATTTCCACAGACGGTGTACGGGCGACCGTGGTCTGCGGCTCGTCCCGGTTCACACTCCACACCCTGCCTGTGGAGGAGTACCCGGCCCTGCCCCAGATGCCGAACGCGACGGGCACGGTCCCCGGCGAGGTCTTCGCCTCCGCCGCCTCCCAGGTCGCCATCGCGGCCGGCCGTGACGACACGCTGCCCGTCCTCACCGGTGTGCGCATCGAGATCGAGGGCGACACCGTCACGCTGGCGTCCACCGACCGCTACCGCTTCGCGGTCCGCGAGTTCCTGTGGAAGCCGGAGAACCCGGAGGCCTCCGCGGTCGCCCTGGTGCCCGCCAAGACGCTCCTGGACACGGCCAAGGCCCTGACCAGCGGTGACCAGGTCACCCTGGCGCTGTCCGGCTCGGGCTCCGGCGAGGGCCTGATCGGCTTCGAGGGCGCCGGCCGCCGCACGACGACCCGCCTGCTGGAGGGCGACCTCCCGAAGTACCGCACGCTGTTCCCGACGGAGTTCAACAGCGTCGCCGTGATCGAGACCGCCCCCTTCGTGGAGGCCGTCAAGCGCGTGGCCCTGGTCGCCGAGCGCAACACCCCGGTGCGGCTCAGCTTCGAGCAGGGCGTGCTCATCCTGGAGGCCGGTTCCAGCGACGACGCACAGGCTGTGGAGAGGGTCGACGCCCAGCTCGAGGGCGACGACATCTCGATCGCCTTCAACCCGACGTTCCTGCTGGACGGCCTGAGCGCCATCGACTCCCCGGTGGCCCAGCTGTCGTTCACGACGTCCACCAAGCCCGCGCTGCTCAGCGGCAAGCCGGCGCTGGACGCCGAGGCGGACGACGCCTACAAGTACCTGATCATGCCGGTGCGCCTCAGCGGCTGAGCCGGGTCCGAGGGCCGCAGGCAGGCTGGGGATCACCGTCGGTTGTCCACAGGCTGAGGACAAAGCCGCAGGTGAGGGCGTACGAGTGAGCGCGTATGCCCACAGATGTGCGCGAGCGTCCGGGTTTAGGGTCGGACGCGGGTACGAAAGTGCCTGGCGGTACACACGTGCCGCCACGCCACGTCGCAGAACCTAAGGAACACAACTGATGGAGCTCGGTCTCGTCGGCCTCGGCAAGATGGGCGGCAACATGCGCGAGCGGATCCGCCGCGCAGGTCACACCGTCCTCGGATACGACCGCAACCCGGACCTCGCCGATGTCCACAGCCTGGAAGAGCTTGTGGGCAAGCTCAGCGGCCCGCGCGTGATCTGGGTGATGGTCCCGGCCGGTGAGGCCACGCAGACCACGATCGACCGGCTCGCCGAGCTGCTGGAGCCCGGCGACGTCGTCGTGGACGGCGGCAACTCCCGCTGGACCGACGACGAGCGGCACGCGGAGGAGCTGGCGGCCAAGGGCATCGGGTTCGTCGACTGCGGTGTCTCCGGCGGCGTCTGGGGCCTGGAGAACGGCTACGCGCTGATGTACGGCGGCGACACGGAGAACGTCGCCAAGGTGCAGCCGGTCTTCGACGCCCTCAAGCCGGAGGGCGATTTCGGCTCGGTGCACGCCGGCAAGGTCGGCGCCGGCCACTTCGCGAAGATGGTCCACAACGGCATCGAGTACGCGATGATGCAGGCTTATGCCGAGGGCTGGGAGCTCCTGGAGAAGGTCGACTCCGTGACCGACGTCCGGGAGGTCTTCCGCTCCTGGCAGGAGGGCACGGTCATCCGTTCCTGGCTGCTCGACCTCGCGGTCAACGCGCTCGACGAGGACGAGCACCTGGACGAGCTGCGGGGTTATGCACAGGACTCCGGCGAGGGACGCTGGACTGTGGAGGCCGCCATCGACAACGCGGTGCCGCTGCCGGCGATCACCGCGTCGCTGTTCGCGCGGTTCGCCTCCCGCCAGGAGGACTCGCCCCAGATGAAGATGATCGCGGCGCTGCGGAACCAGTTCGGCGGCCACGCGGTCGAGAAGAAGTAGTCCACAGGGCTGCACCGCAGTCCACGAACGCCAGGGGAGGTCGGCGAAACGACCATGCACGTCACGCATCTGTCGCTGGCCGACTTCCGTTCGTACCCCCGGGTCGAGGTTCCGCTCGACCCCGGGGTGACGGCCTTCGTCGGGCCGAACGGGCAGGGAAAGACCAACCTGGTCGAGGCCGTCGGCTATCTCGCCACCCTCGGCAGCCACCGGGTCTCCTCCGACGCCCCCCTGGTCCGCATGGGCGCCGAGCGCGCGATCATCCGGGCCCAGGTCCGGCAGGGCGAACGGCAGCAGCTGGTCGAACTGGAGCTGAACCCGGGGCGCGCCAACCGGGCGCGTATCAACAGGTCCTCGCAGGTCAGACCGCGTGACGTGCTGGGGATCGTACGGAGCGTGCTGTTCGCGCCCGAGGATCTCGCGCTGGTCAAGGGCGACCCCGGCGAGCGGCGTCGTTTCCTCGACGAGCTGATCACCGCGCGCTCCCCGCGGATGGCCGGGGTCCGCTCCGACTACGACCGGGTCCTCAAGCAGCGCAACACGCTCCTGAAGTCGGCGGCGCTGGCCCGTCGGCACGGTGGTCGCACCATGGACATGTCCACGTTGGACGTGTGGGACCAGCATCTCGCGCGCGCGGGCGCCGAGTTGCTGGCCCAGCGCCTGGACCTGATCGCCACGATCCAGCCGCTGGCGGACAAGGCCTACGAGCAGCTCGCGCCCGGCGGCGGCCCGGTCGCGCTGGAGTACAAGCCGTCCGCGCCGGGCGAGGCGCACACCCGCGAGGATCTCTTCGAGCAGCTCATGACGGCGCTCGCGGAGGCCCGCAAGCAGGAGATCGAGCGCGGTGTCACCCTGATCGGCCCGCACCGGGACGACCTGCAGCTGAAGCTCGGCCAGCTCCCGGCCAAGGGCTACGCCTCCCACGGCGAGTCCTGGTCCTATGCGCTGGCACTGCGCCTGGCCTCGTACGACCTGCTCAGGGCGGAGGGCAACGAGCCGGTGCTGGTGCTCGACGACGTCTTCGCCGAGCTGGACACCCGTCGCCGTGAGCGCCTGGCCGAACTGGTCGCGCCGGGTGAGCAGGTCCTGGTGACGGCCGCGGTCGACGACGACGTACCGCATGTGCTGTCCGGGACGCGGTTCGCCGTGTCCGAGGGGACGGTGGAGCGCGTATGACGCAGAACACACCCGGCGACGCCCCCAAGTCCTCCGGACCCCAGGAGCCCTCCGGTGTCGACCTCGCGCGCGTGGCGCTGCGCGCGGCCAAGGAGGCGGCACGCGCGCGGGGGGACGCGGCGCAGCAGAAGAAGCAGGCGCGCCGCGGCGGTCTGCGCTCCGGGGCGCGAGCCGACGGACGCGACCCCATGGCGCTCGGGTCCGCGATCAACCGGCTGATCACCGAACGCGGCTGGGAGGCGCCGGCCGCGGTGGGCGGTGTGATGGGCCGCTGGCCGCAGATCGTCGGCGAGGACGTGGCCAAGCACTGCGTGCCGGAGAAGTACGACGAGGACGAGCGCGTCCTGACGGTGCGCTGCGACTCCACGGCCTGGGCGACGAACCTCCGGCTGCTGGCGCCCACGCTGGTCGCGCGGCTGAACGAGGACCTGGGCCACGGCAGGGTGACGCTGATCAAGGTGCAGGGACCCGGCGGACCCGCCCGCCGCTACGGCCCGCTGCGCGCTCCCGGCAGCACCGGCCCGGGCGACACCTACGGCTGATCGGCGCCGGTTTTCCCGCCCGTCGACAGCACGTGACTGACATCACATCAAGGGCTTCCGGCGCCTCTCTCGGAGTGCCGGAAGCCCTCTTGTCGTGTACCCGCACACGGTTGCGAATCGCGACCTGACTCCGAAGTAGCCAAGGGTTGACGGCCGGAAGCGCTGAGTGCCTCCGTGAGCCTCTTGGAGCCCCCTTCCGTATATCGGGAGTCGGACGAGACCCGTCGAGGGCGGCACATGCGGACTCAGGTACCGGCAAACCCCCATCAGTGTCAGTGCTACCGGTAGACTGGAAGCAATCCCGCCCCACTCGCTGGGGACCGTCCGGGAAAAGCTGAGCAACGCTGATCAAGGCTTACCAACGCAACATGCCGCAGCCGCTCCGGCAACCCGCCGACGAGCCTGGCTCGTGCTGTGCCAGAAAGGGCGCTTCGTGGCCGATTCCGGCAACCCCAACGAGAACATCCCGTCCACCGACGAAGGCGTGAGCAGCGAGGCGATCACCTCCAGCAGCGAGGTCACCGCCTCGTACGACGCCAGTGCCATCACCGTCCTCGAGGGTCTGGACGCGGTCCGCAAGCGACCCGGCATGTACATCGGCTCGACCGGTGAGCGGGGCCTGCACCACCTCGTGTACGAGGTCGTCGACAACTCCGTCGACGAGGCGCTGGCCGGGCACGCGGACACGATCGAGGTGACGATCCTCCCCGACGGCGGCGTCCGCGTCGTCGACAACGGCCGTGGCATCCCGGTGGGCATCGTCCCGTCCGAGGGCAAGCCGGCCGTCGAGGTCGTGCTGACCGTGCTGCACGCGGGCGGCAAGTTCGGCGGCGGCGGCTACGCGGTCTCCGGTGGTCTGCACGGCGTCGGCGTCTCGGTGGTGAACGCCCTGTCCAGCAAGGTCTCCGTCGAGGTGAAGACCGACGGCCACCGCTGGACGCAGGACTACAAGATGGGCGTCCCCACGGCGCCGCTCGCCCAGCACGAGGCCATCGAGGAGACCGGCACCTCGGTCACCTTCTGGGCCGACGGCGACATCTTCGAGACCACCGACTACTCCTTCGAGACGCTCTCGCGGCGCTTCCAGGAGATGGCGTTCCTCAACAAGGGCCTCACGATCAAGCTCACGGACGAGCGCGAGTCCGCGAAGGCCACGTCGGGGGCGGACGAGGCGGGGGCGGACGAGACCGCCGAGGTCAAGACGGTCACGTACCACTACGAGGGCGGCATCGTCGACTTCGTGAAGTACCTCAACTCCCGCAAGGGCGAGGCGGTGCACCCCACCGTCATCGACCTGGAGGCCGAGGACAAGGACAGGCAGCTGTCCCTCGAGGTCGCCATGCAGTGGAACGGCGGCTACACCGAGGGTGTGTACTCCTTCGCGAACATCATCCACACCCACGAGGGCGGTACGCACGAAGAGGGCTTCCGGGCCGCGCTGACCTCGCTGATCAACAAGTACGCGCGCGACAAGAGGCTGCTGCGCGAGAAGGACGACAACCTCACGGGCGACGACATCCGCGAGGGTCTGACGGCGATCATCTCGGTCAAGCTGAGCGAGCCGCAGTTCGAGGGCCAGACGAAGACCAAGCTGGGCAACACCGAGGCCAAGACGTTCGTCCAGAAGGTCGTCTACGAGCACCTCGCGGACTGGCTGGACCGCAACCCGAACGAGGCCGCGGACATCATCCGCAAGGGCATCCAGGCGGCCACCGCGCGCGTGGCGGCCCGCAAGGCCCGTGACCTGACCCGCCGCAAGGGCCTGCTGGAGACCGCGTCCCTGCCGGGCAAGCTCTCCGACTGCCAGTCGAACGACCCCACCAAGTGCGAGATCTTCATCGTCGAGGGTGACTCCGCCGGCGGCTCGGCCAAGTCCGGCCGCAACCCGCAGTACCAGGCGATCCTCCCGATCCGCGGCAAGATCCTGAACGTCGAGAAGGCGCGGATCGACAAGATCCTGCAGAACCAGGAGATCCAGGCGCTGATCTCGGCCTTCGGCACCGGAGTCCACGAGGACTTCGACATCGAGAAGCTCCGCTATCACAAGATCATCCTGATGGCGGACGCCGACGTCGACGGCCAGCACATCAACACCCTGCTGCTGACCTTCCTGTTCCGCTTCATGCGGCCCCTGGTCGAGGCCGGGCACGTGTACCTCTCGCGTCCGCCGCTGTACAAGATCAAGTGGGGCAAGGACGACTTCGAGTACGCGTACTCCGACCGCGAGCGCGACGCCCTGATCGAGATGGGGCGCAACGCCGGCAAGCGCATCCGCGAGGACTCCGTCCAGCGGTTCAAGGGTCTCGGCGAGATGAACGCCGAAGAGCTGCGCATCACGACCATGGACCAGGAGCACCGCGTCCTCGGTCAGGTCACCCTCGACGACGCCGCCCAGGCCGACGACCTGTTCTCGGTCCTCATGGGCGAGGACGTCGAGGCCCGCCGCGCGTTCATCCAGCGCAACGCCAAGGACGTCCGCTTCCTCGACATCTGAGTCGGTCTCAGCTGACCGCACCAGGAAGGACCTTCACCAGCAATGACCGACGAGAACACTCCCGTGACGACGCCCGAGGGTGACGCCCTGGCCATGCGCGTCGAGCCCGTCGGGCTCGAGACGGAGATGCAGCGCTCGTACCTCGACTACGCGATGTCCGTCATCGTCTCGCGTGCGCTGCCCGACGTCCGCGACGGCCTCAAGCCCGTCCACCGCCGCGTGCTGTACGCCATGTACGACGGCGGCTACCGCCCCGAGCGCGGTTTCTACAAGTGCGCCCGCGTCGTCGGCGACGTCATGGGCAACTACCACCCGCACGGCGACTCCTCCATCTACGACGCCCTCGTGCGCCTCGCCCAGCCGTGGTCGATGCGCATGCCGCTCGTCGACTCCAACGGCAACTTCGGCTCCCCGGGCAACGACCCGGCCGCGGCCATGCGGTACACCGAGTGCAAGATGGCGCCGCTGTCGATGGAGATGGTCCGCGACATCGACGAGGAGACCGTCGACCTCACGGACAACTACGACGGCCGCTCCCAGGAGCCGACCGTCCTGCCGGCCCGCTTCCCGAACCTGCTGATCAACGGCTCGGCCGGTATCGCGGTCGGCATGGCGACCAACATCCCGCCGCACAACCTGCGCGAGGTCGCCGCCGGTGCCCAGTGGTACCTGGAGAACCCCGAGGCCTCGCACGAGGAGCTGCTGGACGCGCTGATCGAGCGCATCAAGGGCCCGGACTTCCCGACCGGAGCGCTCGTCGTCGGCCGCCGGGGCATCGAGGAGGCGTACCGCACCGGCCGCGGGTCCATCACCATGCGCGCGGTCGTCGAGGTCGAGGAGATCCAGAACCGCCAGTGCCTGGTGGTCACGGAGCTGCCGTACCAGGTCAACCCGGACAACCTCGCGCAGAAGATCGCCGACCTCGTGAAGGACGGCAAGATCGGCGGCATCGCGGACGTCCGCGACGAGACCTCCTCGCGCACCGGCCAGCGCCTGGTCATCGTGCTGAAGCGGGACGCGGTCGCCAAGGTCGTGCTGAACAACCTCTACAAGCACACCGACCTGCAGACCAACTTCGGCGCCAACATGCTGGCGCTGGTGGACGGCGTGCCGCGCACGCTCTCGCTGGACGCGTTCATCCGCCACTGGGTGACGCACCAGATCGAGGTCATCGTCCGCCGTACGCGCTTCCGGCTGCGCAAGGCCGAGGAGCGAGCGCACATCCTGCGTGGTCTGCTGAAGGCCCTGGACGCCATCGACGAGGTCATCGCGCTGATCCGGCGCAGTGAGACCGTCGAGATCGCCCGCGGCGGCCTGATGGAGCTGCTGACGATCGACGAGATCCAGGCCAACGCCATCCTCGAGATGCAGCTGCGCCGACTGGCCGCCCTGGAGCGCCAGAAGATCGTCCAGGAGCACGACGAGCTCCAGGCGAAGATCAACGAGTACAACGAGATCCTGGCCTCCCCCGTCCGCCAGCGCGGCATCGTCAGCGCCGAACTGGCCGCGATCGTCGAGAAGTACGGTGACGACCGCAAGACGACGCTGATCCCCTACGAGGGCGACATGTCCATCGAGGACCTGATCGCCGAGGAGGACATCGTCGTCACGGTCACCCGGGGCGGCTACATCAAGCGCACCAAGACCGACGACTACCGTGCCCAGAAGCGCGGCGGCAAGGGCGTGCGCGGCACGAAGCTCAAGGAAGACGACATCGTCGACCACTTCTTCGTGTCCACCACGCACCACTGGCTGCTGTTCTTCACCAACAAGGGCCGCGTCTACCGCGTGAAGGGCTACGAGCTGCCCGACGCCGGCCGGGACGCGCGCGGTCAGCACGTGGCGAACCTGCTGGCCTTCCAGCCGGACGAGTCGATCGCCGAGATCCTGGCGATCCGCGACTACGAGGCGGTCCCCTACCTGGTGCTCGCCACCAAGGCCGGACTGGTGAAGAAGACGCCTCTGAAGGATTACGATTCGCCCCGGTCCGGCGGTGTGATCGCGATCAACCTGCGCGCGATGGAGGACGGTACCGATGACGAACTGATCGGCGCCGAACTCGTTTCGTCGGACGACGATCTGCTTCTGATCAGCAAGAAGGCGCAGTCGATCAGGTTCACCGCCTCGGACGACACCCTGCGGCCCATGGGCCGTGCCACCTCGGGCGTCAAGGGCATGAGCTTCCGCGAAGGCGACGAGCTGCTCTCGATGAATGTTGTTCGACCCGGTACGTTCGTGTTCACTGCCACAGACGGCGGGTACGCGAAGCGGACCGCCGTCGACGAGTACCGCGTCCAGGGTCGCGGCGGCCTCGGCATCAAGGCTGCCAAGATCGTGGAGGACCGCGGCTCCCTCGTCGGCGCGCTGGTGGTCGAGGAGACCGACGAGATCCTCGCCATCACGCTGTCGGGCGGTGTGATTCGTACGCGAGTCAACGAGATCAGGGAAACCGGCCGTGACACCATGGGCGTCCAACTGATCAATCTGGGCAAGCGCGATGCCGTCGTGGGCATCGCTCGCAACGCCGAGGCGGGGCGCGAGGCGGAGGAGGTCGACGGCGATGTGGTCGTCGACGAGACCGCCGAGACCGCCGCAACCAGCGGCACGGACGAGGGTGAGGCGCCCTCGGCCGAGTAGGCACGAGGAGTGAGTCAGCGTGAGCGGAGCCACGGGCGCCGGACCGGCCGGTACCTCGAGGGGTACGGAGGACGACGGCGGCCGTGGCTCCGCCGCGCGTGCGGCGGACCCGCAGACGACCAACCTGAAGGCGATCAAGTCCTCGACCAAGGACGAGCCGTCGCCTGACGCGCACGAATCACAGGGGGGAACTGTGACGGACACCCGAGGTCCGCAGACCCAGCAGGCCAAGTCCGGTGCGGGGACGTCCGCCGCCGGAGCGCGGCCGCAGCCGGCCGCGCAGGAACCGGCCACGGCCTCGCCCCTGCCCGGCGAACGCACGTCACAGCAGCAGGCCGGCCCGTACCACCCGCCGCAGGCCTACCCGGCGCAGCAGCAGGCGGCGGCCGGGGCCGGCGCCGGTGCGGTACGGCGTCCGCGCACGGGGGCGAGCACCACGCCCCGCGTCCGCAAGGCGCGGCTGCGCGTGGCAAAGGCCGATCCGTGGTCGGTGATGAAGGTCAGCTTCCTGCTCTCCATCGCCCTGGGCATCTGCACGATCGTCGCGTCCGCCGTGCTGTGGATGGTCATGGACGCGATGGGCGTCTTCTCGACGGTCGGCGGCACGATCTCCGAGGCCACCGGCTCGAACGAGTCCAACGGCTTCGACCTGCAGGCTTTCCTGTCCCTGCCCAACGTGCTGCTGTTCACGTCGGTCATCGCGGTCATCGACGTGGTCCTGGCGACCGCCCTCGCGACGCTCGGCGCGTTCATCTACAACCTGTCCGCGGGCTTCGTGGGCGGGGTGGAGCTGACGCTCGCCGAGGACGAGTGACGTCACCTTCGTCGCTGTCCTGAAGAAGCCGTCTGGCGATGCACTGACAACCGATTTTGGGACTGCCCATGTCGTGCGCTAATCTTCAGGAGTCAGCGCGCGGGACACACACCGCAGAGCGCGGCGGGGCTATAGCTCAGTTGGTTAGAGCGCATCCCTGATAAGGATGAGGCCACAGGTTCAAATCCTGTTAGCCCCACCAGCGAGAAGACCCCCAGTCGAATGCGACTGGGGGTCTTTCGGTATGCGTGGCCGCTGTACAGGCGGAGAGGTCTACGGCTGACGGCCGGGCCGATGGCCATGGTCATCCGGTGGGCATGCCCTGGCTCGATGTCGCTGGAGCAGGACATGCGTAAGCCCGGCTGCTCCGCGGAGCTGCCGGGCTGTGTACGCAGTTCGCCGGGACGTTGTTCTTAAGGGTTCAGCGCTGGAGGGGGGTGAGATGGTCCGCCTCGGAGTCGGGGTCCTCGTCCGTGCAGTCGGTGCTGGGAGAGGCCGCCGTGTCCGCGGGCGAGCGGTGCCGGCAGCGGGGCGTCTTGCCGTGGGCTTCGGCGCGGATGCGCTGTTTCATCGTGGGGGGCAAGGCCCTGGGGGAGGACCAGGGGGACATCACCGGTGGCGCCGTCCGCTGCTGCGGGATGCTCGCGCGGTTGCTGTTGCTCTTCTGCTCGGTCTGCGGTACGGCCGCGGCGGCGGTCGTGGTGACCAGTCCGAGCGCCGTGCACAGCGCGAGGAAGGCGGTGACGATGGTGGTCCACAGCTTCATGACCTTGTTCCGGGCCATGGCCCCTCACTTTCGGGTCGGGCGATTTGCGTACTTTCCTCATGATGTGTATGGGGGGCGAGAAGTGGTGGATCTCCGCCTGTGGCGCGTCGATGTTCTGATGAACACCACCCGGATGGGCGCAAGAGGGATGAAAAGGTGAGGAGAGCATCGAAGGGAGGTCAAAGTAACCGTCCGTCAATGTGTGATCACCCTCAGATCGGAGCGGCGTACTCCGCTTCTATCCCGGCTCCCGGGAAGGGAGTTGAGGGCCGACGCAGGTCACCGATCGGTATCGGCCGGTGTGTATAGTCGGGCGCCAGAGGTCCCCTACGTCAAGGAAAGACGAGGTCGCGCGGTGAAGAAGCTTCTCCTGGTCGCACTGGCCGCCATCGGCGGGCTCCTCGTGTACCGCCAGATCCAGGCGGATCGCGCCGAGCAGGATCTGTGGACGGAGGCGACTGACTCCGTGCCCACGGGTTCGTGAGTCACGACAACTCAGACCGAGCACACCCCGGCCGCCTCGCGGTCGGGGTTTTGTGTGCCGAGGGCCGGTCGCGGACCCGGTGCACGCGGCAGGATGGGCCACGGCTTCACGGCTCTGGGGTCCGGCGAGGGTGAGGGGTGGCGCGTGAGGGGTCGGTGTCGTACGGCGTGGATACGGCACGCGGGGGCGTGGCGCGCCCGTCCGGCCGTGGCGGTGGCTGTCCGCGTCGGCGCCGCGGCGCTGGTCCTGGGGACGACGACGGCAGCGCTTCCGACGACAGCGGCGGCGGCTGCGGGGCAGGCCTCCGCCATCGCGGGGCGGGCCTCCGGAAAGCCCAGCCCGTATGCCTTCGCCGACGGGTCCCGCAGCATCGAGGGAGCCACAAGCACCGGGGACGCCGCCCTCCTGGAGCCCGGTGAGGCGTACAAGAGCGCGCTGCCGGGCCGCGGCAGGGTCAGCTACCGCCTCGACCTCGACGCCACGTCCAACGCGTACGTCTCCGTCACCGCCGTCCCCTCCCCCGACACCACCGTCTCCGTCATCGACGGGATCAAGGTGACCGTGCAGGACGCCGAGGGCAACACCTGCTCCGATGACACCAAGAGGTTCGGTACCGCCCGCAGCCCCCACCCCGTCGCCGCGTGGGTGATGCGGGAGATCTCGCCCAACCGGCCGCTGTGCCGGAAGGCCGGTGCCTACTACGTGTCCGTCGAGCGCGTCGACCCCGACGGCGACGGATCCTCACCCGACGCCTGGGATCTGGAGCTCCTCGCCACGACGGAACCGCGGACAGCGAGGACGGGGGCGACCGGCGCGCCCGAGGTGTGGAACTCCGCCACGCCCCAGCCGCTCCAGGGCGAACCCGAGCACCGCGACGGCGGCGCGGGATTCACCGGGGCGACACCCGTCGACCAGGGCGTCTGGCGGGCCGACATCCGGCCCGGCCAGACCCTCTTCTACGAGGTGCCGGTCGACTGGGGACAGCAGATCGCCGTCACCGCGGACCTCGGCAGCTCGGAATCCGGCGGCACCGGCTACACGTCCGATGCGCTGGAACTGGCCCTCTACAACCCCGCGCGCGGTGACGTCGCCGATGTGGCCGTGGGCTACGACGGCGACCAGAAGTCCAGAAGCCTGCCTCCCCTGCCACCGGTCGACCACGCCAACCGCTACTCCGCCATCGCCCAGGTGAGCGCGATGCGCTTCGCCGGCTCCTACTACCTCGTCGCCCACCTCGCCCGGGGCGTCGCCGACAGCTTCGGGGACGGGCCGTTCAAGATGACGCTGCGCGTGGCGGTGCGCGGGGAGCCGCGGGGAGGGCCCGAGTACGTGGGGGAGGCCGTGCCGAAAGGCGTCTTCGAGGTCTCGGAGCAGGACCGGGAGGCCGCCGCGGAGGGCGTGGCCGCGGGCGCCGACACCGCCATGAGGGTGCTCGCCGTGGGCGGCATCGGCACCGGGAGCGCCTTGCTCGTGGGGCTCGGCGTGTGGACCCTTGTGGCCCGGCGCAGGAGTGTCGTGTAGGGGAGCGCCGAGGCGCCTGCGGGCGGTTTGCCGCGGTGCGCGGTATCGCCGAGGGGCTCCGCCGGGCCGCCCCGGCGGTTCGCTGCAGCGCCGGGCTTTCCGTTGCCGTCCTGCCGGCCTCGCCGTGCGTCGTGCCCGTCACCGCTCAGATGCGGGACAGTGCCCAGAAACCCACGGCGTAGCAGGCCAGCGCGAGGAGGAGCAGGGGCACCGCCACCCTGGCCGGAGGGCCTGGTCGCGGGGGGCGCTGAGCCCGGTGCCGTGACGGCGTCGGGCCGCTCGGCGGGGCCGTCGGTGTCCGGGCGGTGTACGAGGCGGTGGAGGCGTCCGCACGGTACTGCTCCGCGGCAGGCACGGGCGGTCCGGAGTACACCGGGGGGAGCGGCTGGGCGGGGGACAGCCG